>JAFGEI010000032.1 GCA_016931695.1 Anaerolineae bacterium
ACCAAGAAAACCCCGCCCCTTGGGGCGGGGTAAGGCCCCAGGGGGTGCAGGGGGGCGGGAGCCACCCCCGCCCGAGGGTGGGGTGAAGCCCCACCCTCGGAACCGAGCTCGGCGCTGAGAGCGCCGGGGCGAAGCTCCGGCGCACCAGCGACGGGCGAGTTTACTGCATTGTAGGGGCGACCGGCCGGTCGCCCCTACAGCTTGTGCTCCCCCGGCAGCACAGGCAGAAACCAGTTTGCTGTAGAAACTGGTGTGGCGCTTTGCAAGACAGACCCGCTTCGAAATTCCCCGACGGGGACGACTGGCAAGGTCGTTGCAATAGTGGTAAAATAAGCCGTTCTATTGGCGGAATCAGCACTGCTAGGCGAACGCGTCTCTATGACTGCACAAGACCACGTTTTTATCAGCTATGCCCACAAGGATGCAGGATTTGTCCTTCCCCTGGCGACCCGTCTGCAGCAGTACGACGTCCGGGTCTGGTTGGATGACTGGAGTATCCAGCCCGGCGACAATTGGGACCTGGTCATCGACCGGGCGATCGACAACTGTACCCATTTCCTGGTCGTCCTCTCCCCCTATTCTGTGGAGTCGCTCGAAGTCATGGGCGAGCTGCGCGCGGCGCTGGACGAGCGAAAAAAGATCGTGCCGGTGCTCTACCAGGAGTGCCGGATTCCCCGCGCGCTGCGCCTGATCCATTACATCGACTTTACCGGCCGTGAGCCGGACGATGAGGAGGCTTTTGGCCGCCTCTTGCACGCGCTCGGTGTCCCGCTGCCGCCAACCAAACAGCCTCCGCCGGAAGAAATCGCAACTGCCCCACTCCGGGTCGAGGCAGAACCTCTCTCCATCACAGCCCCTCCTCCGGTAAAAAAGCCTGCTTCCCTGACCTCGGAAAGGGGTAAAAGCGTTGCTGAACCTCAAGAACCGCGGAAAGAGGGCCTGCTGGCGACATTGACCCGGGCTGCGGGGCGAGTCCCCCCTCGAGTCTGGATTGCTGTCGCCATCCTGGCGGCAGTAGCCCTACTTTTCTTTACCGGACGGGCGATCTATTCCGCTGTTGCCGGCCGCTCAACCCCCACGGCGACGGCAACCTCGACCGTGGAATCGACGCGCACCGTGACTCCGCCGCCTCAAGCGGCGACGACAACGTCGACCGCAATCCCCACCCGCACCCCGACCGCCGATCTCACCTCACCCGTGATCACTATCCCCTCTCCCACTCCCGCCGCCACACCGACCACCAGTGGGGGCACGCGTCCCACTGCTGCGCCGACGGCGACTCCGACCGACACCCCCGTCCCACCGACGGACACCCCGCGGCCCGAGCCCACCGACACGCCGCGACCCGAGCCGACCGACACGCCGCGACCCACTGACACACCAGCCCCCACCGACACCCCGCAGCCGACACCCACCAACACGCTGCCGCCGCCGCCAACGCCCACCAACACGATGCCCTCCCATTGACGGCAATGTCGAGTTGCGGAGTAAACCGACGAAGGAGGAACCGACTATGCCCAACATTCAACCACCGCCGAAAACCATCGTCGTCACCGGCGACGTGACCGTCGACTGGCAGATCGCCCACCGCCAATACAGCAAGGAGCGCGCTGTCCAGTGGCAGGGGGTGCGGGATTGGACCCGCGCTTGCTGGCAGCGCGGCGGCGCGGCCCTGCTGGCTGACCTGATCGAGGCGGTCGCCGAATCACTGCGACGGGACAGCCAGGCGGATTACACGGTCCGGCAGATGGATGCCCCCCGCGGCCCCATCTGCCCCACCGACGACCGGTTCCATCACTCGTATGCCCTCTGGATGCCCTGTAAATCCCCGGCCGGCGTAACCTGGCGCGTCGAGGCCTTTCTCGGCCTGGACCGCAGTCCGGTCGAGGGACCCTCGTCGGTCGCCAAGTGGCAGCAGGTGGTCAATGATACCCCCGAAGCTGCCCTGGTCGTGTTGGATGACGCCGACCTGGGCTTTCGCGACCATCCCGACCTCTGGCCCCAAGCCCTGACCAACGAGGAAAACCCGCCGTGGATCCTGCTCAAACTGGCCCGCCCCGTCGCCGCCGGCAGCCTGTGGGACAATTTGTCCAGGTATCACGCCGACCACCTGATCGTGGTCACGACGGCCAGCGACCTGCGCCAGACCGAAGTGCAGATCAGCCAGGGCCTTTCCTGGGAGCGGACCGCGCAGGACGTCGCCTGGGAGCTGGTGCACAACCCGCGCGTCAACGGGCTGGCCCGCTGCGCCCACGTGGTTGTCTCCTTCGGCGCCGCCGGCGCTGTGGTGCTCACCCGCGTCGCCGGGGAAGCCAGCAGCTACGACGTCGACTTTTCCCTTGTCTTCGACCCCCAGGTGATGGAGGGGACGTGGGAGCAGGGTCACGCTGGCAGCATGATCGGGTACACGACCTGCCTGGCCGCCGGGCTGGCCCGCCAGTTGATGCTCGCCCCCGACCGACCGGACGTCCTCCAGGGGGTGCAAAATGGTCTGGCCGCCCTGCGCCAGCTCTACCTGGAGGGCTACGTCGAGCAGGAAGTAGGCGGGCGCCTGCAGATCGCTTTCCCGATCGAGGGGATCGCGGCCCGGCTGGCCCGCGACGCGGCTCCCTTTGCCGTGGCCAACGTGCAGGACCCGGTCCGTTTTCTGACCCGGCGCGCCGGGGACGAGAAAGAGCCACCCGAGGGTGGCTTTTGGACCATCCTGCAGGATCGCTACCGGGACGACCTGGACGATGTCGCGCAGCGGATCGTCGCCCGCGGCGTCGACGTCGCCCTGCAAGACGTGCCGCTGGGGCGGTTCGGTGCCCTGCTGACGGTGGACCGGCAAGAGATCGAAGGCCTGCGCAGCATCCACTCCCTGGCCCAGGAATACCTGAGTCAGGAGCGGCAAAAGCGCCCCCTCTCCATTGCCGTCTTTGGCTCGCCGGGGTCAGGAAAATCCTTTGGCATCACCCAGGTCGCCAAGTCCCTGGCCCCCGGCCTGATCCAGGTCCTCGAGTTCAACCTCTCCCAGTTCGAGGCGGCGGACGAGCTGGCGGACGCGCTGCACCAGGTGCGGGACGTGGCTCTGGGCGGCCAGGTCCCGCTGGTCTTTTGGGACGAGTTCGACACGCCGCTCAAGGGACAGCGGCTGGGCTGGCTGCGCTATTTTCTCGTCCCCATGCAGGACGGCCGCTTTCGCGAGGGGCAGCTTTTTCACCCCATTGGCCGGGCGATTTTTGTCTTTGCCGGCGGCACCAGCGCGCGCATGGCCGATTTTGGACGCGGGCTCGCGCCCGACGAACAGCGCGCGGCCAAGCTGCCCGACTTTGTCAGCCGCCTCAAGGGCTTTGTCAACGTCCTGGGCCCCAACCGCCAGCAGGATTCGGCCGATCCCTACTATATCATCCGCCGTGCGATCTTGCTGCGCTCGATCCTGCAGCGCAACGCCCCGCAGATCTTTTCCCTGCAGAGCGGCGGCGTGCCGGACATCGATCCCGGCCTGCTGCGTGCCTTTCTCCAGACGCGCTACTACAAGCACGGCGTCCGCTCGATGGAGGCCATCGTCGCCATGAGCTCCCTCGCCGGCCAGCCCTCCTACGAGCGCTCCAGTCTCCCTGCCGAAACCCAGTTGGACCTGCACGTCGACGGCCTCGAGTTCCTGGCCCTGATGCAGCAGCTGGAGCTGGCGGGAGAGATGGCGGAAAAGCTGGCCAAGGCCCATCATCAGATCTTTTGTGACGAGCTGGCTGCCAGGGGCTATCGCTTTGGCGAGCGGACCGACGAGCAGCGCAAGCTGCACAGCTCGCTCCGGCCCTACGACGAGCTGCCGGAGGAGGAAAAGCGGCAGAACGTCAGCGCCGTGCGCGATATTCCGCACAAGCTGGCGTGTATTGGCTACGCCATGATCCCGGCGCGCAGCAACGAGCCGCCCTTCGAGTTTCCCGGCCCCCACCTGGAGCAGCTGGCGATGATGGAGCACGAGCGCTGGATGGCGGGCAAGCTGGCGGGCGGCTGGCAGTACGCCCCGCAGACGGACAAGGAACAGCAATTGAGCGCCGGGCTGCTGCCGTGGGAGCAGCTGCCGGAGGAGGAGAAGGAAAAGGACCGAGCCCTGGTGCGGGCGATTCCCCGCATCCTGGCCCGGGCCGGTTACACCGTGGTGGAGCTAAAGCTGGAGCGCTAGATGCGCGAACCGATTCGCGGGCCAGTGCTGGTGCTGACCGGCGCCGGCATATCGGCCGAAAGCGGCGTGCCGACCTTTCGCGGCGCGCAGGGACTGTGGCGCACGTACCGCCCGGAACAATTGGCCACGCCGCAGGCTTTCCGCCGCGACCCCGTGCTGGTATGGGAGTGGTACGACTGGCGGCGTGGGCTGATCGGCGCCTGCGCGCCCAACAGGGCCCACCAGGCGCTGGCCGAGATGGAGGCCGCGTTGCCGGGATTCACCCTCGTCACGCAGAACGTGGACGGTCTCCACCAGGCGGCCGGGAGCCGCGACGTGCTGCAGCTGCACGGCAGCATCTGGGATTTGCGCTGTCCCGCCTGCCGCTACGAAACGACGAACCGCCAGACGCCGCTGCCCGAGATTCCGCCGCGCTGCCCGGAGTGCGGGGAGACGTTACGCCCCGGCGTGGTTTGGTTTGGGGAGCCGCTCCCCGCGGGCGTCCTGCAGGCGGCGTGGGAGGCGGCCAAAAACTGTTCCCTGGTGCTGGTCGTCGGGACGTCGGCGGTCGTGCAGCCGGCGGCCTCGCTGCCGCTGGTAGCGCTGCAAAATGGGGCGCGGCTGGTCGAGGTCAACGTGGCCGAGACGCCCTTGTCCCAATATGCGCACGAGGTGTTGCGCGGCCCGGCGGCAGAGTTGCTGCCCCAGTGGTGGGCGAGGATGTAGGATAAGAGCGAGGGGACGAAAATGCCCAAGAACCTGTCGATACTGCTGATCGCTTCCCTGCTGATGACATCCCTGCTTGTTAGCCCCGCACCGACACAAGCTGGAGAGCAAACCCCAACCACCGCCCCTGTCCCCACCGGCTGGTGGTCCGCCGTTCAGGAGGACATCCGCCAGTCCGAGTACCAGATCACCTGGCAGGCGGCCACCTACCTGCCCGACGTCCCGGCCGCCTACCAGGCCCCCAACCGCGCCCACGACCTGCGCACCTACTTTACGCCCGAGGGCGCCGTGGTCATCCCCCGTGTCTGGCCCGAGGGGACGGACGCACCCTCCTGGCAGTTGGGCCTCGGCCTGCTGGGCTGCGCCGGGGCCGACAGTCTCGCCCCCGACGGCAACCGCATCGAATACCGCCGTGATGGGCTGCGGGAGTGGTACGTGAACGACGAGGACGGGCTGGCGTGGCACGTGGCCCTCTTCCCTCACCCCCGCCCGCCTGCGGCGGGGGAGGGGGACCAGGGGGGAGGGGGTGAGGTTTCCCTCGCCCTCGCCTCCCCCCAACTCACCCCGCGCCTGGCCGATGACGGCACCACTGTCGAATTCCTCGATCCCGCCGGCAGCACCGTCCTCCACTACGGTCCCTTCACGGCGGTGGACGCGGCCGGCCGGTCCTTCCCCGTGGCCCTGGATCTACTCCCCGCCGGCCCCGCTCCCGGTTTGTTCACGCTTCACGTCTCACTCCTCACGCTACCCCTCTCCACGCCCGTAACGCTCACGACCCTCCTCTCTTCCCCCACCGGCCTCTCTCCCGACCCCGACTGGAGCGCCGAGGGCGACCAGCTCGAGGCCCACTTTGGCAGCAGCGTCAGCTCCGCCGGCGACGTGGACGGCGACGGCTACAGCGACGTCCTTGTCGGCGCCTTTGAGTACGACAGCGGCTACACCGACGAGGGCGCGGCGTTTCTCTACTATGGCAGCGCCGCCGGCCTGAGCCTGGCGCCCGGCTGGAGCGCTTCCGGCGGGCAGGCC
>JAFGEI010000206.1 GCA_016931695.1 Anaerolineae bacterium
CCGTTGATCGAGTTCTCCCGCGCCCCCAGCGGTCGCTACGACATCTGGATCGGCAGCTACTTTTCCGACGATTACATCTCGGGCACCCTGTACGTCACCGAGCTGGATTATCACCCAGGAAACCTGCCGTAGCGCTGCACGAGGCCCGGAATAACTGCAAGTGCTCCCGCCCAGGAAAAGGGAGAAATGTGGGTGCCCAAAGTTTGGGCACCCACGTCCTCTCCCTTCCCGGGCCTGGAAAGGCTTCCAGCTGCGGTCTGCCGGGCAGTTACCCAGCCCAAAACTTGAAGGAGTGCTATGCGAACAATCGACTATATTCAACTCGAGGAGAAATACGGGGCAAAGAATTACCAACCTCTGGACGTGGTCATCAGCAAGGCCGAGGGCGTTTGGGTCTGGGACGTGGAGGGGAAGCGATACCTGGACTGCCTGAGCGCCTATTCGGCCCTGAACCAGGGGCACCGGCACCCGCGCATCCTGCAGGCGCTGGTAGAACAAGCGGGGCGAGTCACCCTGACCTCCCGTGCTTTCCGCAACGACCAACTGCCCCTGCTGGAAAAAGAGCTGTGCGAGCTGACCGGCTTTGAAGTGCTGCTGCCGATGAATTCGGGGGCGGAGGCGGTGGAAACGGCGTTGAAAGCAGCCCGCAAGTGGGGCTATACCGTCAAGGGGCTCCCCGCCGATCGGGCCGAGATCATCGTCTGCGACGGGAATTTCCACGGCCGCACGATCACCATCGTCAGCTTTTCCAGCGAGGACCAGTACCGGGCCGGGTTTGGGCCGCTCACGCCGGGGTTTGTCACCATCCCCTTCGGCGATGCCGCAGCCCTGGAAGCGGCCATCACGCCCAATACGGTCGCTTTCCTGGTCGAGCCGCTGCAAGGGGAAGGCGGGGTGATCGTACCGCCGGACGGCTACCTGCGGCGCGTGCGCGAGATCTGCGACCGACGAAACATCCTGTTCATTGCCGACGAGATCCAAAGCGGACTGGGGCGCACGGGGCGGTTCTTTGCCTGTGACTGGGAGGAGGTCCAACCGGACATGGTCGTCATCGGCAAGGCCCTCTCCGGGGGGTTCTATCCCGTCTCGGCAGTCCTGGCATCGCAAGAGGTACTGGGCGTCTTTTGCCCCGGCGACCACGGCTCTACCTTTGGCGGCAATCCCCTGGGCTGTGCTGTCGCCCGGGCGGCGGTCCAGGTGCTGATCGACGAGGGGCTGATCGAGAACGCGGTCGAACTCGGCAGTTACTTGATGGGCCGCCTGTCCCGCATCGAGAGCGAGCACATCAAGGAGGTGCGCGGCAAAGGGCTGCTCATCGGCGTCGAGTTGTTCCCGCGGGCCGGCGGCGCCCACCGTTTCTGCGAAGCGCTCAAAGAGCAGGGCATCCTCGCCAAAGAGACCCGCGAGCACGTCATCCGTTTCGCTCCCCCGCTGGTGATTACCCGGCCGGAAATCGACTGGGCGCTGGAACGGATCGAGGCCGTGCTGAAATAAAGCTGCTCGGCAAGCCCGGGAGAGAGCATCCAGGCACGCCGCCGGGTCATCCCGTCCGGAGAACCAGGAGGTCGAGTTGAACAACCGATTGGCATTGATCATCGAAGACGACAAAAACGTCGCCCGGCTCTTTGCCGACGCCCTGCAAGCAGTCGGGTTCGAGACAGAGATCGTCGACAATGGCAATGCTGCCCTGGCCCGGCTGGCAGAGATCGCGCCGGTACTGGTGATATTGGACTTGAATCTCCCGGGGATTCACGGCCTCGAGATACTGAGTTGGATCCGCGCCCAAGAACGGCTGGTCACGACCCGGGTAGTGGTCACGACCGGGCTCTCCCTGACCCCTGCGGAACTGGAGGACAAGGCGGATTTGGTGTTGATCAAGCCGCTCACTTACGAACAACTGCAGCGCTTCACATCCCGCCTGGCGCAGAACATTCTCGGAGAGTAGCGCTGGCGGGGAGCGCCCCTCTGTTTTGCGCATTTGCGGCGCGATGCGGCCAATCACAAACCGCGCTTGACAATGCCAGGAAAACCGATACAATGAGCAGGCAGAAGCGACAACTCGGGCCATCCATCTGGATACCTCTCCTGCGACCGGCGAGGGGGATTGGCCGGGTTGGTACACACAGGACAAGATGTCTAATGAATCTCAAAAGGAGTAAGAGCAATGTCAGAAGAAATGTATGAGGCACCACCAAAGGCTCCAGAACCGGAACCTACCGCCAGCACGACATTTGCCGATCCCGGCATTACCGACGACGACAAACTGTGGGCGGCGCTGAGCTGGCCAATCTGGCCGCTGGCAATTATCCTCCTGCTGATCGACAAAAAGGATCGCCCGTTCATCAAGTACAACGCTGTGCAGGCACTGGTGCTCGGTGCGGTCGCCTATGCCAGCACCTTTATCGCCGTTGGCGTCTGCCTCGCTCCCCTGGCCTTTATCTATGCCATCGTACTGGCCTTCAAGGTCTATAAGGGCGAGTGGGTCGAGGTTCCTGTCATCACCAACTTTTGCGAGGGTCAGGGCTGGATATCGCGGACAGTCTAGCTGCCCAGGCCACATCCGGACAGCGCTCCCCCCTTCTCCCCACTCCCCGGACCTGCAAGGGCATCCAGCGAGATTGGTGGCGCGGTTATCTTTCAAGCTGAATAATCCCATATTTCGCGTCCTGTGGGCCAGGCCCGATGGGCCAGCTTGCTGGAGATGCGAAATAGGGACGTAATCTGCCCGTAGGGGGGCCGTACCGTAGGCCTGGCCCGCGTCGTACCTTACATTGTTGCTTTCGGGCAGACAGCAACAATCAAGGTCAAGTCCCCTCCTTTGGAGGGGACTTGGATTATTGGCAGTAAGTAACTGCTCAGCGGGCCGCAGCTGGAAGCCTTCCCAAGCCCAGAAAGGGAGAGAATGTGGGTGCCGGCACCTACATTGCCTCCCGGAAGGAGTCGCAAACGTGCTGAGGAAACCCAAGCGGTGGGAAATTGCCCCGCCTGCTCCCGACGAATACCTGAACCGCTTCCCGGACCTGCACCCCCTGGCCGCGCAGGCGCTGTACAACCGCAAGATCATTGCCGACGACGACGTGGCTGCATTCCTCGCCGCATCCACCAGGGTGGACGACCCGTTCCAGTTGAGCGGCATGCACCCGGCAGTGACCCGTCTCCGGCAAGCGATACGGGATGGAGAGCAAATTGCCGTATACGGCGACTTTGACGTCGACGGGGTGACGGCAACCGCCCTGCTGGTGCTGGCGCTGCGGGCGCTGGGCGGCGTGGTGCGCCCCTACATTCCCCACCGCGTCGAGGAGGGATATGGCCTCAACGTCGACGCCCTCAAAGAGCTGGCCCGAGAAGGGGTCCAGGTCGTCGTCACCGTCGACTGCGGCATTCGCTTCCCCAATGAAATCGCCTATGCCCGCCAGCAGGGAATGGACGTCATCGTCACCGACCACCACGCCGTGGGCAAAGACGCACTGGCTGCCGTGGCGGTGATTAACCCCCACCAGGCCCACTGCAGCTACCCCTATCCACACCTGGCGGGAGTCGGGATCGCTTACAAGCTGGCCCAGGCGCTTTTGCGGGTCAACAGCCAGGTCCCCATCCGCCAGCCAGCGCGCATGGAAGAAGGAGATTTGCTGGACCTGGTGGCGCTGGGCACAGTTGCCGACATGGTGCCCCTCACGGGAGAGAACCGGACGCTGGTCATCCAGGGGCTGGAGCGGATCAACAGGGAGCCGCGACCGGGAATCGAGGCGCTGATGCGCCAGGCGAATCTCGATCCCGGCCACGTCGATGCGGAAGCGATCGGCTACGGGCTGGGCCCCCGGCTCAACGCCGCCGGGCGCGTCGCGCACGCCGAAACCGCTTACCAACTGCTCACCGCCGAGTACCCGGCGGAGGCGGAGCGCCTGGCACAGCAGTTGGACGACCTGAACCGTGAGCGGCAGCGAATCACCAGCCAGGTCCAAGAACGGGCGCGGGAAATCGCCAGCGCGCAGAGAGCCGATCAGCCGTTGATTTTCATCGCCGATCCGGACTTTCCTGCCGGCATCGTCGGCCTGGTCGCCTCGCGGCTGATGGAAGAGTTCTACCGGCCCGCGGTGATCGTCGAAATGGGTGAGCACCAAAGCCGCGGCTCTGCCCGCTCTATCCCCGAATTCCACATCACCCAGGCGCTGGATCAATGTGCTGACCTCCTGATCCAACACGGGGGACACGCCGCAGCGGCCGGTTTCGCCGTTCGCACCGCAGACCTGCCCCAGCTCAAGTCTCGCCTGGTCTCTCTGGCAGAAGCAGAGCTGAGCAGCCAGGGCCTCGTTCCCATCCTGCGCGCAGACGCCGAGGTCCTGCTGCGCGATATGAGCTGGGAGGTGTGGGAGGCGCTGCAAAAGCTGCGGCCATTCGGGGAAGAGAACCCGGAACCTCTCTTGGTCAGCCGCGACGTCCAGGTGCGGCGGCAGCGGGCGGTAGGAAGCGAAGGCTCCCACCTCAAGCTGTTCCTGTCCGACGGATCGAGCGGTTGGGATGGAATCGCTTTTCACCAAGGGGATTGGGCCGACCACCTGCCCGACCGCATCAACGTCGCCTACCACCTGCAATTGAACGAGTGGAACGGCCAGCGCCGGCTGCAGCTCAACATCCAGGACATCCAGCCGTCCGGCCAGGAGACAGCATGAACGTCCTGGTCACCGGGGCCGCCGGCTTTATCGGCAGCCACGTCGCCGAGGCCCTGCTGCAGCAGGGCGACGCCGTCGCCGGGCTGGACAATTTCAACGATTACTACGACCCTCGCCGCAAGCGGGCCAACGCCGCGCTGCTGGCCGCCTTCCCGCGCTTTACCCTCCACGAGGCGGACGTGCGGGACGAAGGGGCAATCGCCCATCTCTGCGCCCAGGGCGGTTTCGACGCCATCATCCACCTGGCGGCGATGGCAAACGTCCGCTACTCGATTGAACGGGCCCCGCTCTACACCGACGTCAACGTGCGCGGCACGGTCAACCTGCTGGAGGCCGCCCGCAAGGCCGGCTCGCCCCACTTTGTCTTTGCCTCCACCTCCTCCGTCTACGGGCGGACGGAACGGCTTCCCTTCCGCGAGGACGATCCCCTGGGACGCCCCCTCGCCCCCTATCCCGCCACCAAAATCGCGGCCGAGGTCATGGGCCACTCTTACCACCAACTGTTTGGCATCTCGTTCACCGCCCTGCGCTTCTTCTCCGTCTATGGCCCCCGTGGCCGGCCGGACATGATGCCCTACATCGTGACCGATTCGATCGCCCACGAGCGCCAGTTTGCGCTCTACAACGCGGGGGAGATGTACCGCGATTGGACCTACATCGCCGACATCGTCTCCGGCGTCGTCGCGGCGGCAGAGCGGCCGCTGGGATACGAGATCGTCAACCTGGGGCGCGGCGAGCCGGTGCGCATGCGGGATTTCGTCGACCTGGTCGAAGAGCTGGTAGGCAAACCGGCGCGGATGACCACCCCCCCCGCCCCGCCGAGCGAGCCGCTCGTCACCCACGCCGACATCTCCAAAGCACAACAGCTGCTCGACTACCATCCCCAAACTTTTGTCGCCGATGGGATGCGCCGGTTCTGGGAGTGGTACCGGGCCCAAAGTCTCGCGTCTTGAGTATCTCGACAATGGCACATTTCAACATTGGATGCTCTACCGCAGTGGGAGAAGGGGGAAAAGGGGGGTTTCGCAGGCGGCGAAGCCGC
>JAFGEI010000207.1 GCA_016931695.1 Anaerolineae bacterium
ACGCTGACCACCAGCCGCAGGTTGGCCTCCGCCAGCCGCCGGGCGGCCAGGTAGCCCCGCTCCACCCGCGCCTGGTAGTCGAACCTGCTCTCCGGCGGCAGGTCCCCGTCCCTGGCCAGGAGCTTCCTGGCCCGCTTGCCGTCCAGGATCGCCTGCGCCAGCGCCACCTCGTCCTCCGGCATCAGCAGCGGCACCCGCCCGATCTCCCGCAGGTACATGCGCACCGGGTCGTTGCTGCCTTCCAGGGAGGGATCCAGGTCTTCGAGCGACAGGTCCTCCTCCACCGCGACCTGCTCGATCTCCTCTTCCAGCGCGCTCAGCTCGTGCGGCGGCGGCTCTTCCTCCTCCGCCTTCCCGGCCGCCGGCGGACGGAGATCCCCTTCAGCGGACGTGATCTCCAGCCCCGCCAGGAGCTGCGGCAGAACCGGCCCGTCCGGCTCCGGGCGCACGGCCGCGGCCGGATCGGCCCCGTCGGCCTCCACGATCTCCGGCGCCCGCTTCCTGCGGCGGCGCTTCGATTCTTCGGTCATCACCCCTCGCCAGCGTCTTTCGGCGCGCTATTCGCCCGGCGTGAACACCCGCACGGCGGCGTCCTCCCGCCGCCGGCGGCCCATCATCGTCCGCTCGTCCACCACCTTCTCCAACCGGCCGATGCGCGTGTGCATCTCTCGGATCAACCCCCCATACGCCATCGCCCCCTGGCGATCCCCCGTCGCCTGGGCGTCCTGCTGCAAAAAACGCATCTCCCCGATCTTGCGCCGCAGGTTCTGCAGCCGCAGCCGGATCACGTCGCCGGTCACCGTGTCCCGCACCAGGTCGTCGGGAACCTCGGGCTGCCTGGCCAGCGCATCCAGCAAATAGCCCGCCCGCTCCTGCAGCCGCCCGTCCAGCGTGTCGCAAAAACCGGCCCGCGCGTCGGGCGCGCCCCCGCCCTCCAGCCAGCCGCGCCAGGCCGCGAATATGGCCCGATCTTGGGTCTGGCCCAGGTCCTCGGCCTCCACCCCCGCCTCCCCGCCCGATCGAAGCGCCTCGTCCACCGCGGCGAACAGGTGGGGATGGGCCAGCAGCGACGCCAGGCAGTGCTCGTCTACCCCCAGGGCCCGCCTCTCCGCTGTCTTGGCCCGCGCCTCCGGCTGCGCCGGGCGCGGCTGCGCCTTTCGACCGGCGGCGCCCCTGCGGATCTGCTCCCACAACACCCGGTCGTCCACCTGGATCATCCGGGCCAGTTGCTGCACATAGTGCATCCGCAGCGTCCAATCGCCCAGCTCGGTCAGGAGCGGATCGAGCCGCTGCACCGCCTCCCGCTTGCCCTCGGCGGTCGTCAGGTCCAGCCCCGCGGTCAGCGCCTGCAAATAATAGTCCATGATCGGCTGGGCCTCGGCCACCAGCCGCGCCCACTCGGCCGGATCGTCGCGGATCACCTCGTCGGGGTCGAGCCCGGCCGGCAGCGCCACGATCTGGATGTCCGCCGCCAGCCGGTCCCCAAAGCGGATCAGCTCGTTCGCCGTCCGCACCGGCACCACGTCGCGGTCCATCACCTGCCGGGCCACGTCCAGCCCCCTCAGCGTCGCCTGGTCGCCGGCCGCGTCCGGGTCGAGCGCCAGCACAAAGCGGCTGGTGAGCCGCTTCAGCAGCTTGAGCTGCTGCTCGGTCAGCGCCGTGCCCATCTGGGCCACCACGTTGTTCAGGCCATACTGGTGGGCCATCAGCACGTCGGTGTAACCCTCCACGATCACCGCCGCGCCGGCGGCGCGGATCCCCTGCCGCGCCAGGTCCAGCCCGTACAGCACGCTGCTCTTGTCGAACAGCGGCGTCTGCGGCGAGTTCAGATACTTGGGCGTGCCTTCGCTCAGGATCCGCCCCCCAAAGCCGATCGTCCGCCCCTGCTGGTCGCGGATCGGAAAGATGATCCGCCGCCGGAACCGGTCGTGATAGCCGCTGCCATCGTCCCGCTCGCTGATCACCCCCGCTTCGGCCAGGTCGGCTGCGGCGTAGCCCTTGCCGGTCAGGTAGCGCAGCAGCCCGTCCCACCGCTCCGGGGCATAGCCCACCTGGAACCGCTCCAGCGTGTCGCGGCTAAACCCCCGCCCCTCCATGTACGACAGCGCCCGCGCCGCCCCGGCGCTATTGAGCAGCAGGTGGTGGTAGTACAGCGCCGTCGCCTGGTTGATCTCGCGCAGCAGGTCCAGCCGCTGGTCCGCCTCGGCCGCCTGCGGGCTGCGCGGCGTCAGCTCCACGCCGGCCCGCCTGGCCAGCATCGCCAGCGCCTCGCCAAAATCCAGGTTCTCCCGCTTCATGACAAAGGTAAAGACGTCGCCGCCGGTGCCGCACGCGCCGAAACAGTGCCACGTCCCCGAATCGGGAAAGACGACGAACGACGGCGTCTTTTCCGCGTGGAACGGGCACAGCCCCTTGTAATTGCGCCCCGCCTTTTTCAGCGGCACGTAGCTCTGGATCACCTCGACGATGTCCAGGCGCTCTTTGACCTCGTCGACGACGCTCATGGCTTTTTCTGTTTCTTCTTCTTGGTCTCTTCCTCGGCCGTGGCTCCGCTCGCGGCCTCGGCCGGCTCCTTCTCGACCTTCTTTGCCGGCGCGGCCTTCATGTCGGCCAGCACCCCCGCCAGCTCCTTCTCCGCCTTCTTGGGCGATACCGGCTTCATGTCGGCCAGCGTCGCGCCGATCTCGTCGATGAGGGTGTGGAACACCTCGCGGATGCTTTGGGTGGCGTCGACCTGGCGAAAATCGTACTCCTCGACCATCGCCTCGAACTGGGCCAGCAGCCGGCTCTGATATTCGATAAAGGCGTCGAAATAATCGCCCTGCGGCAGGAAATCCATCCCCGATTCCCAATAGTCAAACCCCCGGGCGTTCAGCACCCGCGGGATCAGGTGCGGCAGGTCGGCGTGCAGGTACAGCACCGCGTCGGGCGCCAGCGCAAAGCCAAACACGTCCCGGATCCAGACCGGATCGACGCCCCGCACGATCGCCCGGGCGATGATCGAATAGATGTACCGGTCGGTCAGCACCACGAACCCGGCCCGCAGCGCCGGGATGATCACCTTTTCCAGCCGGTCCACCATGTCGGTCGCGTAGAACAGGTTGGCGGTGATGTTGCCCAGCGTGTGGCCGTCCATCGCCTTCTTGATCCCCTCCCCGGCCAGCGCCGAGCGCTTGAGACCGGTGGCCTGCACCGCGTACCCCTGGCTCTCCACCCACTCGCGCAGCAGTGCGATCTGGGTCGACCGCCCCACCCCGTCGGTGCCCTCCAGCACGATCAGCCGCCCCGGCAGCGGCTTGGTGCGCGTATAGCCGGCCAGCCCTTCGCCGTAAAACCGGATCTCGGTCATTGCCCCGTCCCTCCCCCCAGCACCTCGCCCAGGTAGCGGCCATAGACGTCTTCGGAGGCCAGCACCTGGCGCCAGGCGCTCGGCTCGGCGCGCAGCACGCCCGTCAGGTGGGGCTTGATCGTCTCCCGCACGATCTCCTGCTGCTCGGCCAGCGGCAGCGTCCCGTCCATGACCGTCAGCCCAAACTCGTCGACCATCTTTTCATACTCGTCCAGGATCCGGCCCTGGAACAGCTCAAAGCTCTTGTACGGATCGCTGTCCAGGCCGATGTCCAGCCCGGCCTCGTAGTACTTGAGCTCGGGCCGCCCGTCCAGGATCCGCCGCAGCGACTCCTCCAGCGGCACGCGAAAATAAAAGGCCACCGTCGGCTTGACGGCAAAGGCATAGATCTTGCGCACCCACGTGGGCGACACGCCCCGCGCCACGTCGCGGCCAAAGGCGGTGTAGACATAGCGGTCGGCCAGCACGATCTGCCCCGCCTTGAGCGCCGGGACGATCTGCCGCTCCATCCGGTCGGCCAGGTCGGCGGCGTGGATCAGGCAGAAGGAGGTCGGCGTCAGCATCTGCTTCTTCTTGCCGACCTTGGTCGTCGCCTTGACCAGCGGCGACGAGTTCCACTCGCTAAAGGCCACGCTATAGCCTTCGCCCAGCAGCCACTTGCGCAGCAGGTCGAGCTGCGTGCTCTTGCCCGAGCCGTCTATCCCCTCGACGATGAAAAGCTTGCCGGGCAGTGGGCGTCCGTCGGGTAGTTGTGCCATCTCTTCACTCCTCCGGGCGTGGGGCGCACGCCCGCGCATCTACGATCGGGCCTTGAGGCGATTTCCCTGCGCCTGCCTGAGCGAATTGTACCACAACTCGGCCAGAACTCCAATTGCCCCC
>JAFGEI010000008.1 GCA_016931695.1 Anaerolineae bacterium
ACGATGTGCTGTTGTGATTCCAAGAAAGATTGCTGCCACCCCGAGCAGAAACCTAACCCGCAGGAATGCACGCCCGAGCAGATCCGCGAGTGCCACGGCGAGGCGGCGCAACACCCGTGCGCGTCTGAGGCAAAAGAACCCAAGTAACGTGAGAACGGGACAACCAGTAGCCTGTCCAGTTGCTGGTTGTTCTGCTCTGACAGGAGGCGTTGTGAAGAAATCCAGGGACAACCCACCCATCGATCCTCAATCGAAAGCGCCAGGCCCGGGCGGAAAGGGCGTCGGCTCAGGCGGACCCGGCCCGGGCAAGGCAAAAGGCGGCGGCAAACCCGGCCCCTCCGGCCCGGTCTGGCCCATCCTGCGCCGCCTGCTACGCAGGATGCGGCCCCACGCCCTGATCCTCATCGGCGTTGTTCTGGCGGCGCTGCTGACCACCGTCGCCGAGCTGGCCCCACCGTGGATCGTCCGCCTGGCCGTCGACCGCTTCATCCTCGAAGGGGAGCCCCGCCAGGCCTGGTGGGCCGCCGGCGGGCTGCTGGCCCTCTCCCTCGTCCAGGGCGGCATCGATTTCCTCCGCCTCTACTTGAACGCCTACACCGGCCAGCGCATCGTCTTTGACCTGCGCAACGCCGTCTTCGAGCACCTCAGCCGCCTCTCCTTCTCCTTCTACGACCGCGCCCGCACCGGCGACCTGATGTCCCGCGTCACCGCCGACGTCGACGTCCTGAACAACTTTTTCGGGCGGGCCGCGGTAATCGTGCTGACCAACCTCCTCACCCTGACCGGCATCCTGGTCGTCCTCGCCATCTGGGATTGGCGGCTGGCCCTGGTCTACTTGGGGCTCCTGCCTTTGGTTATCCTCGGCATGTGGGCCTACGCCCGCCGCGTCCGCCCCGCCTGGGGGCGCGTCCGGCGCCAGCTCGCCACGCTGACCGGCGCGCTCCAGGAGAGCCTGGCCGGCATCCTGGTCGTCAAGCTCTTTGGCCGCGAACCGTTCGAGCAACGCCGCGTGGACCGCCAGAGCACGCAGGTCCTCCAGGCCAACGTCGAGACCGGGCGCATCGCCGCGCTGTGGATGCCCTACGCCAGCGTGGTCATGGGCGTGGGAACGGCACTGGTCCTCTGGTTCGGCGGGCGGAACGTGATCGCCGAGGTGATCTCCCTGGGCACGCTGGTCGGCTTCGTCACCTACATCCAGATGCTGCTCCGCCCCATCCGCCAGACGGGGATGATGCTCAACGTGGTGATGCAGTCCCTGGCCGCCGCCGAGCGGGTCTTTGAGGTGCTGGATACAGAACCCGACGTGCGGGACGCCCCCGACGCCTATCCCCTCCCGTCTATCGAGGGCCGCGTCCGTTTCGAGGGCGTGAGTTTCGCCTACGACAAGACGTCGGACGACCACGTCTTGCGCGACGTCAGCCTGGAGGCCGCGCCGGGGGAGATGGTGGCCCTGGTAGGGCCGTCGGGGGCAGGCAAGTCGACCCTGGTCCACCTCATTCCTCGCTTCTACGACGCCCAATCGGGCCGCATCACCATCGACGGCCACGACGTCACCCAGGTCACGGTTCAGAGCCTGCGCGACGCCATCGGCATCGCCCTGCAGACGGTCTTTCTCTTCGACGCCTCCATCGGCGAAAACATCGCCTACGGCAACCCCCACGCCACCCAGCGGGAGATCGAATGGGCCGCCCGCGTGGTCCAGATGGACGACTTCATCGAGTCGCTCCCCCTGAGTTACGGCACCCCCGTCGGCGAGCGGGGGGTGCGCCTCTCCGGCGGGCAGCAGCAGCGCATCGCCCTGGCGCGCGTGCTCCTCACCGACCCGCGCGTCCTGATCCTCGACGAGCCGACCTCCAGCGTCGACGCCGACACCGAGCGCCGCATGCAGCAGGCGCTCCAGGAGGTGCGCGCCGGGCGGACGACGTTCGTCATCGCCCACCGGCTATGGACCGTCCAGCAGGCCGACCAGATCCTCGTCCTGCGCGATGGGCAGATCATCGAGCGGGCGCGCTCCACGCCGGAGCGGTCGGCCCACGAAACGCTCCTGGCGGCGGGCGGGTTCTACAGCGACGTCTACGCGCTCCAATTCCAGGCCGAGACCATGGCGCTAGAATCGAAAGGAGGCTCCAAATGAGCATTCGCGGCGGATTCATGACCCGGCTTCAAGGCGAGAAGGAAACCTTTCGCTTCTCCGACCTCGACCGGCAGGCGTTGGCGATGTTGTGGCGCTACCTGCGCGCGCACAAGGGCCGCCTGGCGCTGGCGTTGCTGGTGACCCTCACCGTGACGGCGACGACGCTGGCCATGCCCTACCTGACCAAGGTGGCGGTCGACACGGCTATTGCCGATAAAAACCTGCGCGGCTTGGGCTTTATCGCGCTGCTCTACCTGGCGCTCAACGGCGTCTACTGGCTGGCCATCTACTGGCAGGGCTACCTCTCCACCTGGGTCGGCCAGCACGTGGTCCACGCCATCCGCAGCGACCTCTATGCCCAGGTGCTGCGCCAGCCCGTCGCCTTCCACGAGCAAGAGCGAGTGGGCCAGATCGCGTCGCGCTTGACCAACGACGTCAACGCCCTGGCCGAGGTCGCCTCCAGCGGCGCGCTCAACCTGGTGAACGACCTGCTCACGCTGGTGGGCATTGTCGCCATCATGGCCGCGCTCAACCCGCGCCTGACCCTGGTCACCATGCTGTCGGTTCCGGTGGTGATGGTGGCGATGGGCTATTTAGGCAAGCAGATGCGCCAGGCGTACCGCCATGTGCAGCAGGCGCTGGCCGAGGTCAACGCCGGAGTCGAGCAAGGGGTGGCAGGGATGCGCGTCGTCCAGTCGCTCTCCCGCGAGTCGTTCTCCATCGAGCAGTTCGAGAGCCTGAGCCTGCGCAATATGAAGGCCAACCTGCGGGTGGCGTTCCTCTTCGCCGCCGTCTTTCCGACGATGACGGTAACCAACATGCTCGGCGTGGCGCTGGTGCTGGGGTATGGCGGGGCGCTAGTCGCCCAAGACGCGACCACCGTCGGCGTGGTGGTGGCCTTCCTGGGCTACGTCTACCGCTTCTTCGGACCGGTGCGGGAGCTGAGCCTGGTCTACAATACCTTCCAGGCGGCGGCCGCCGCCCTCGACCGGATCGCCGACTACATGGCCCGCCAGCCAGAGATCGCCGAGCCCGAGGAGCCCCAGCGACCGGCGGGCGGCTTTACGGGACGCGTCACCTTCGATCGCGTCACCTTCGGCTACGGGGACGAACCGGTGCTGCGGGACGTGACGCTCGACGTCGCCGCCGGGGAGACGATTGCCCTGGTCGGGCCGACGGGCGCTGGGAAAAGCACCATCGCCAGGCTGCTGGCGCGGCTGTACGACGTCGACGAGGGCGCTGTGCGCATCGACGGCGTGGACGTGCGGCGGATCGCCTCAAAGGACCTGCGCAAGCTGGTGACCCTCGTGCCGCAGGACGTCTTTCTCTTCGCCGACACGGTCCGCGAGAACGTCCGCTACGGCAACCCGCAGGCCAGCGACGAAGCGGTCGAGGCAGCGGCCCGCCGCGCCCAGGCCCACGACTTTGTTTCCAACCTGCCACAAGGATACGAGACCGCCGTGGGCGAGCGTGGGGTGACGCTCTCGGGCGGGCAGCGACAGCTGGTGGCCTTTGCCCGGGCGCTGCTGGCCGATCCCCGCATCCTGGTTCTGGACGAGGCGACGGCCAACGTCGACGCCTACACCGAGGCGCTGATCCAGGAAGCGATGGACGAGATCCGCCGCGACCGGACCACGGTGATCATTGCCCACCGCTTCTCCACGCTGCGCAAGGCCGACCGGGTCGTGGTGGTCGACGAGGGGCGGATCGTGGGCCAGGGCCGCCACGAAGAACTGATCGAGAGCAACCCAACCTACCAGCGCCTCTACCAGCGCCAGTGGGCCGGTGGCGGAGAGAATAAGCCGGATGCATGAACCGCCCGTCATCGACGTTTCGGGGTTGACCAAGCGATACGGTTCGCCTGAATCGGGCCTGTTGGCCATCGACCAGATCTCATTCCAGGTCTATCCGGGAGAGGTGTTCGGCTTCCTGGGGCCCAACGGAGCGGGCAAGACCACGACCATCCGCATGCTGGCCGGACTCTCAGAGCCCACAGCGGGGGAGGCCCGAATGTTGGGCATGGACCGGTCCCGCGACTTGTCGCAGATCAAGAAGCGGATCGGCGTCGTGCCCGAAGTGTCCAACCTCTACGACGAGCTGACTGCTTTCGGCAATCTGATCTTTTCGATGCAGCTCTATGGCGTGCCGCGGGGCGAATGTGCTGCAACAGCTAAAGAACTGCTGGCTCGCTTTCGGCTGGCCGACAAGCACGATACACCTTTCGGAAATCTCTCGCGGGGAATGAAGCGCGCCCTCACCATCGCCGCTGCGCTGGCCCACAGGCCGGCCATACTCTTTCTCGACGAACCGACGACGGGGCTGGACGTCATCAACGCGCGCAAACTGCGGCAGTTGATCGCCGACCTACGTGAGGAAGGCGTGACCGTCTTCCTAACTACCCATTACCTGGAGGAGGCCGAGCGACTGTGCGACCGCATCGCCCTCATCGTCCGCGGCCAGATCGTGGCGCTGAACACCGTGGCGGGGCTAAAGGCCCGCGCGCGAGACACCACCGCCGTCGAGGTGACGCTGCAGCAAGGTTCCGCTCCCCCCGAGACGCGCCGCCTCACCGGTGAGGATCCCGCCACCCTGGTTAAGGTACATTCTGGCCAAAACAAGGTCGCCCCCAAATCCAAGCCCCCCGCGATGCGTGTTTGACAGCGAGAAGAAAGAAGTATATAATGATCCGGCTTTTGCCGCCTCTGGAAAAAAAGTAACGGCGCTTGTAGAGAAATTTGGGTTTGTACAAAGCAGGACGACAAGACTCATAGCCAGAAATTTGAGCAGGACAATGGACGAGATCGAAGCAGAAGACGGACCTCCCTCGAGTAAGAAGGGACATGTGTCCCGTCTTCACCCTGCCAACCGAATAGACTCGCCCCCCGGCAGGTAGTTCGCCCCTCGCAAATTCACCTCCGGGGGTACATGATCCCGGAGGTGTGTTGTGGAATCCCTTAACCTGGAATACATCTTGGCGCGCTTGCGCTCTGCCCTAGAGCGCGATGACATAGCCGGCGCGACTGCCATCCTCGAAGCCCTGCGCCCCGCCGATCAGGCTGACCTCTTTTCTGAGCTTGACGACCACGAACAGGTTGTACTCTTGCCCGAACTCGCCATTGCCGACTCGGCCAATATCCTGGAAAAGATGGAAGAACGAGAAGCGGCCGATCTGGTGGCGTTGCTTTTGCCCGAGGTGGTCGTCCCCATCGTAGAAAAAATGGAGCCGGACGAGGCAGCCGACCTGTTAGGTGACTTGGCCCCCGAACAGGCTGAAGCAGTGCTGGCCGGCCTAGACGATCCCGAGGAAGTTCGCCCACTGTTACTGCACTCAGATGACAGCGCCGGCGGCCTGATGACCTCTGAGGTATTGGCCTTGCGGCGCAAAATGACCGCCGGCGAAGCACTCCAGGCCATTCGGCTGTGGCAACCTGAGGCGGAAGAGATCTATTACCTCTTTGTCGTAGATCGAGAGGGGGTTCTGGACGGTGTGGTCAGCCTTCGCCAACTGGTGGTCGCCAGGCCAGACGATCGCCTGGAAACGATTATGGACCAGGAGGTGATCTCGGTCCTGGCAGGGACCGACAAGGAAGAGTGCGCGCGGCTCATGTCGCGCTATGACCTGCTGGCTCTGCCGGTAGTGGGCGACACCGGCAAGCTACTGGGTATGGTTACCGTGGACGACATGGTGGACGTCCTGGTGGACGAGGCCACCGAGGACATCCAGCGATTGGGCGGTGCCCAGCCTCTCGACCGACCCTACTTGGACATGGGCACTTTGTCAATCTTTCGCAAGAGAGTTGGCTGGCTGTTGCTGCTGTTTGTGACCGAGAGTCTGACCGGCAGTGTGTTACGTCACTTTGAAGCGGAACTCCATGCCGTCGTAGCCCTGGCCTTTTTTGTGCCACTGCTCATCGGTACCGGGGGTAACGCAGGTACCCAGACGACCAGTACCCTGATTCGCTCCTTGGCTGTGGGTGAGGTTGCACCAAGGGACGCGCTGCACGCCCTGTGGCACGAGTTGCGCGTCGGCCTGCTGTTGGGTCTGGCTATGAGCATCATCGCCTATGCCCGCGCTCTGAGTTGGGGCTCGGGCCACGAATTGGCCCTGACGGTCTCCCTGGCCATCCTGGCCATCGTTGTATGGGCCAACGGTCTGGGCGCACTGCTGCCGATATTGGCCACCCGATTCAAAATCGACCCGGCTGTCGTCTCCGGCCCCGTAATGAGCACCCTGGTGGATGCCACTGGGTTGTTCATCTACTTTACCATCGCCCGGCTTGTCCTGGGTCTGTGAGGGCAAAAGCTTCCCAAAGCAAAAAAACGTGGTAGAATTGGCGCAGAGACCTTGCTGGCCGATTAGCAGGAGTGTTACCGCACATGGCTCGCCAATTCCAATTACCGGCGGGCCGCGTTCATTGTTGAATGGCACATTTCAGTAGATTGCTCTGCCAAGCACGGGGAAGGGGGAAAAGGGGGGTTTCGCAGGCGGCGAAGCCGCCTGCGAAACC
>JAFGEI010000033.1 GCA_016931695.1 Anaerolineae bacterium
AACCGGGAGATGGGAGCGCTGCCAAGCCCGACCCCGACGGAGCAGGGGGCGAGCGTCCAGCCCACGGCCACCTCTCCCTCCCCCCGCCCCACCCCGCGGTCAGCCCCGACGCCAACCCCAATGCTGCCGCCCCCCTCGCCCACCCGTCCAATGGGGATGACGCCATCGCCGCTGCCTTCAGCGACTGCAGGTGACGTGGCCGGGGTCAGCCCGGTGCCGGCCGCCAGCATCCAACCGGCGCGCACACCGCTCGCGGGCGAGCCTGGCATCGTTTCTACCCCGGCAACCGTTCCGGCAGCAGAAGACGCCCCTGCCCCTGCATCGCCGGGCGATAAAGGATGGAAGTTGGAGATGCTGGCCATCGGCCTTTTCCTCGCCGCGGCGCCGGTCATTCTCCTCTGGGTGACGAGAAAGCTAAAACAGGCGTAACTGCCAGCCAGACTTGCAATTACCTTCCCGAAAGCTGCGACTTGCCAGGTGGTGTAAAAATGGATAGTCTCCCTCTTGAGTGTTGGTCTAACCGAGCGGTAGAAAATCGGCCACGAATTAACACGAATTTGCACGAATTGAGGCAAAATTCGTGTCAATTCGTGTGAATTCGTGGCAGAAAATTGCCAACAACACTCAATCGGAGCACTATCTAAAAATGGAAAGAGCTGAATACCCAGGCCCCCACATCGTGGTATCCATCAGCGCAACTACCGAGGGAGAGACCAAGTTCCATACCTTGACCATCGCCGATCAAAGAGGTATCCTCCAGGAGCAGCAGGTTGTCATTCCCCTGCACCGTATCAGCGACTTGTACATCCGTCGATGGACGGTCTCGCCGGACAATCAGTATCTTGCGGTCGATTTCTCGGTATCCATCTTGGGCCACGATCTAGATCAAGGGATCTGCTTTGAGTTGGAGACGGGGAAAAAACTGTTTCACTACGACGAGGCCCTGGGAGAGATTACATTCGACGCGGCACAGCAAAAGATGATCGTCCCGACAAAAGATGGGCCCAAAACCTACCTGTTACCCGGCGGGCAGGAGCCGTACCGAGTAGGTGACATCCCAAAAGTAGAATCCGAAGCCGTGATGAGATGGAAAAGACAGCCGCGCTCCACGAGTCGGCAAGGGTGCTGGCCATTTAGGAGAAAAAAGTAACTTTGGACAGTCTCAGACGCTCGCTGCGGGCCGGAGCAGGGCTGCTGCTCGGCATCGGGGGCTTGTTCCTGCTGCAGAGCCAACTTGTGAACGCGCGTCCCGCTCCTCTCCCCAGCGCTCCCCCCGCGCTCCCAGCGACGGGGATCACGCCCACCTGGTCCATCGGCTTCCCCGACGACAGCAGCGCCGAGTTTGACGGGCCGGATGCAAATCCGTTCCGCGTCGGCCTGGATCCCTGGAGCGCATTTCCCCGCGTCCTCGCCGCCGGGATCAGCCAGACCGTCGTCTTTAGCGCAAACGACATCGGCCCGGCGACGCTGCAGCTCCACGGCGTCGATTCGGCCGCCAACACGCCGGTTGGCCTCCTGATCACCCTCAACGGGCACACCCTCTCCCCTCGCTGGGCTGCCTCCTTTGCCTCCGACGCCTTTGGCGGCTGGGCCGACCGCGAGCAGGGGGTGATTCTCCTCCGCTGGGCCCTGCCGGAGACGGCGCTGATCACCGGCGTCAACAGCCTGACCCTGCGCCTGATGGCGGCAGATTTCGACGCCCCGTTCTCCCCCAGCATCGAGCTGGATGCACTGTCCCTGGCTGCCGGTTCTTTCCAGCTGCCGCAACGCCGCGTCGGCAGCACCGAATACTGGATGAACCAGGAACTGCTCGACATCAGCAAGGCGGAAAACGTCAAACGGGGCGGCACGTATGCCACCTGGATCAATTATCTGTACGACACCGGCACGCTGACCAGCGACCTGGAGATGCTGGAAGAGCTGCACGTCACCGCTGCCTACCCCGACGTGAGCTGGAATTTCGTCGAGCCGGATTTCGACGACGACTGGCGGCCCGGCGCCTACGCCTTCTACCACCAGACCTTTGCCGCGCTCCAGGAACGGGACATCCGCGTGCTGGCCAAGCTGCAGTATACGCCCCAGTGGGCCTCCAGCAATCCCACCTCGCCCGCCTTCGACATCTATCCCCCGGCCGATTGGTCGACCTGGGAGGACTTTTGCATCCACACCGCCCAGGTGCTCAGCGACGTGGTGGACGACTGGGCGGTCTGGAACGAGGTCGACCATCCCAGCTTCTGGCAGCCTCAGCCCTACCAAGAAAACGGCTACGACGTCATGTTCACTCTCGCCTACAGCGCTTTTCACACCTACGACACCGTCGACGCCGATGGCGACGGGATTCCCGCCCGCGTCTTTCCCAGCGCGACCGACAACCCCACCGACGTGGGCGATTGGGCCTGGATGGTCAACACCTTTTCGCCGTACATCGACGGGCTTCAGGTCCACGACTATATGTGGGGTGTCCTGCCCGATCACCTGGCGATCCACGCCCTCAGCCCGACCCTGCCCTACGTGGTCAGCGAATTTGGCCCGGCGGTCTGGTACGTCGGCGCCCCACCCTACGACGAGACCAATCCCGCCGGCCCCATGTCCTTTGATGCCTACACGCTCAAGAGCCCCGATTCGCCGCTCGAGATGGCGATGCAGTGGATTCTCAAGGGCGACCCCGACAAAGACGCCGGTCCCTGGCCCGACCCCGCCGAGTGGGTGCCCCTCGGCGGCTATGCCAACGACGACGGCTTTTTCGAGTCCTACGGCACCTCACTGGTGAACCTGGAGCCAGGCGGGGGAGGGCCGCCCTACACGGCGTGGCGGCTGCACAGCGGCGGGGCCTACGCGCAGCACCAGTTCTGGCTCTACGACATGCCCGGCGCGCAGGTACCGCTGGAGTGGCTGAACCCAGCCCTCGACGCGGCGGTGGAGCTGAGCGCGGTCGACCGGGGCGATCGAATCGAGGTGCTGGTGACGAACTTTGCCGGCGGCACAGAGCCGGTCTCGCGAACGATCTGGACGCGGGTGCACCTGCCGTGGCACCACCTGCAGGTGCAGGTGTTCGACCCGGACGACCCGGTGGCGTCTTACCGGGCAGCCGGCCCCGACCTCGTGCTCAGCGCCACCCTGGCCCTCGACACCTGCCGCTTTGTCATCCGGCCCGGCGCCGACCTCTCCCCGTCCGACAAAACAGCCAGCCATGCAGAGATCGTGCCTGGCCATCTTTTGACCTACACCCTTTTTCTGTTCAACGGGGGGGACGCAGCAGCAGCGGCCTGGCTGACCGACACCCTGCCGCCCGAGGTGGCCTGGGCGGAGCTGCTGACCGTCACGGCAGGCAGCAGCGGCTATGCCGGAGGGGTGCTGACCTGGACCGGATCGCTCTCGGCGGGCACGCCGGTCACGCTGGCCTACCGGGTCACCGTCGCGCTGCCGCTGGACGACGGCACACTGCTCAGCAACACGGCGCTGCTAAACGACGGGGCAGCGCTTTTCGCGCTGGGCCCGGCGACGACCGTGATCTCCTCGGCCCCCGACCTGGCCGGCTCGTGGAAGGGGGTCGAACCGCTGACAGTGGCGCCGGGCGGGCAGATGAGCTATACGCTGCGCCTGGTGAACGACGGCACAATGGACGTCCCAACGGCGCGGCTGACAGACGTCCTGCCTCTCAGTACGACCTACGCCGGCGGCCTATGGTGGAGCGGTGGGCAGGCGGGCTGCCAGGCGGGGGTCGTCACCTGGACCGGGACGCTCACGGTGGGCATGCCGGTCACGGTCACCTACCAGGTACTCGCTGCCCCGTCGCTGCAGGGCGGGACGCTGATCACCAACACGGCGACGATTGTCTACCCACGGGGCGAGCGGCGGATCACCGCGCCGCCGGTCACTGTGGCGGATGTGTACGAGCTCTACCTCCCCGTCGTCTTGTTGTCGTACTAGTCGCGGCCAAAATGAACAGCCAGTTCTTGCCCGGAGGGGATCGTCAGATCCCCGTCGGAAACGCTGACTCGGCCGCTTTCTTGCCTGGAGGGGATCGTCAGATCCCCGTCGGAAACGCCGGCCTGGCTGCTTACCCAGGCCCGGGGCCCGGATTCCCGCAAATCCGCGGGGACAGGCGCGGGGATCCATCCAGGGCAGGCATAGAACCGGCGGGGTATTCTCGCCTGCGTTTACTAGCCATCGGCCTTGACAAAGCGGTAGGTCCGGCCATCCAGCCTGAAGCGCAGCACATTCTCGCTGTTGATGGTGGCCTCAACGTCGATGATCTCGAGCGACGCCCTTCCCATGACAACCACGAACGTGAGGTGGCTGTTATCAACGCGGGTGTACGAGTCGCCGCCGAAACTGGTCGTCCCATCACTGAGCGGGGGGTCGAAATTGATCTCGTAGGCACCGCCGGCAGTGAATTCAATCGTGCTGCTGCCGCCCTGCTCCGTCCACAGCCCCGTCACATCAAAGCCAGGTTCTGGGCCACCGTCGCCGCAGGCAACCAGGATCAGACTGGCGATCAGAAACAGCAAAGCGATCAAAACGGCTGTTTTCATCACAGTTTCCACTCCTTTGCGCTGAAAAAGCGCGCTGCCAAATAACCGTACACGATCACATTGTTTCAAGCACCAGGGCGGGCGTCGACCCACACGGCCGGACAGCGTGCAGCTCGGGCTACGGCACGCTCCTGATAACTACCGGCAGGTAGACCTTGGCCGTGCCGCCACCTTCCAATTCGATCTTGACCACAATGCCAGGCGACGTGAGTGTGCCAAAGTAGGCATACTCCCCGGCCGGGTCGATCGCCGCAATGCGGAGGTTGTTCTCCCCCGCGTTCAGCGTCAGCGCAGCAGCGCGGGTGAAATTAGCCAGGTTCACCTGCACGACGATTCCAGGAGACTGCTCGACGCCAAAGTAGGCATATTCCCCAGCCGGGTCGATCACTGCACAGCCAAGTTGGACTTCAGCTTCCAGGGTCAGTGCAGCGGTGCGCGTGAAGGGGTCCAGGCCGACCTGGACCACGATGCCAGGGTTGGCCATCTGGGTGCCAAAATAAGCATACTCCCCGGCCGGGTCGATCGCTGCGGAGTAGAGATAGTTTTCCTCAGGGTTTAGCGCCAGCGCAGCGGTGCGCGTGAAGGGGTCCAGGCCCACCTGGATCACGATGCCGGGATTGAGACCGGTGGCAAAGTAGGCATACTCCCCAGCCGGGTCCATTACCGCGGTCCACAGGGGGTCTTCTGGATTGCTCAATGTCAGTGCATCGACGCGGGTCAGGGTTGCCAGCTCTACCTTGACCACGTGTGCGCCCGGCCGGGTAAAGGTGCCAAAGTAGGCATAGGCGCCCGCCGGGTCGATGACTGCGGCGTGAAGGTTATTTTCCCCGCTGTTCAGCGTCAGTGCGCCGACGCGGGTGAAAGAGGCCAGGTTCACCTTGACCACGATGCCGGGGGAGGTGTACGTGCCAAAGTAGGCATAGGCGCCCGCCGGGTCGATGACTGCAGAGCTGAGGTTATTTTCCCCGCTGTTCAGCGTCAGCGCGCCGACGCGGGTGAAGGTGACCAGATTCACCTTGACTATGATGCCGGGTGAGGTGTACGTGCCAAAGTAGGCATAGGCGCCCGCCGGGTCGATGACTGCGGCGTAAAGGTTATTTTCCCCGCTGTCCAGCGCCAGCGCGTCGGCGCGGGAGAACTCTGGCAACACCGTTGCCGGGGCGGCCGCGCCCAGGTCGGCCGTCGCCGCCCCGGTATACTCGACGCTGTTGGGGCGGTAGGTAGTCGTGTCCAGCAGGCCATTGCCGGTGAGCGGTTGGCCGCCGCCGGACAGGTTCAGCTTGCCATTCGCTCCCAGCCGCACCACCCCGGGGGCGGCAATGTCCATCGTGAACACATTCATGTCCGCACCGGCTGGCGTCACCAGCAGCCCCCCGCTCACGCGGACGGCGCCATCGACGTCGAGGCCTTCATCCCCGCCCTGCAACGTACTGCCGGCCATTTCCAGGTCCCCCTGCACCCGCAGAGAGCGTTCCAGACGCAGCGTGCCGGCATAGTCCGCCCCCAGAACAAGCCCGGCGACAACGCCGCCAAAAGCCGCGTCCACGCGGGCATCAGGGGCCGGGCTGACCAGGCAGGCAGTATCCCCGGGTCCGGGCACGCGGCCGCCCTCCCAGTTCCCCGGGTTGCTCCAGGCACCGTCGCCGGCAGCGCCGCTCCAGCTGATTTCCCGCCCCTCGTCCGGGCGCGGGAGCAGGACGGCGCCAGGAGATTGCCCGGCGACGACATCTCGGCCGGCGCAGGCGGGCATGCCCAAGCCAGACAGAGACAGTAGAACCATGCAGATGAGCAACAGGCTAATAAGCGTATATTTTTTGATCTTGACAAGAACGTGAATCATTTTTCCACCTCCTAAAAACACTCAGGCAATTCCTGACTCAATTCAGGTGCCAGACCCCAACGCCGAGGGTCGAACACGCTCTTGGGACGATCGGGCTGAGCAGCAGAACTTGTGCTGACTGGCCGATCTGGAGCCGTTTCTCGATCCCGCAGACGATGAAATGGTCGTCTTCCACCGCCTCGTCGGGGCACTATCAAGCTCTAGATTCCCCCTAAATCGGGGGCAGGCTTTCGTCGCTACGCTCAGGACAGGCTCTCAGATGACAGCCAAACCGAGGGTGCGCAGACAAACTCGCCCCAGGACTGAAATGCACCCTTCCAGCCCTGACCCGCAAGTCAGGATGGGCAATGACCCACGGCAGCTCGCCACAATCACTGCCGCTGGATCATCTCTCGCGCACAGTGTAAGCCAGGCCGCGCTCCCCATCCATCACGATCTGCATGGTGTGACCAGCTCGCTCCGAGGGGACGTGGATGACCCGGATACAGTCCGCGTACGGACCGGCCTCCGGCATCAAGTCCACCAGCTGGTTCCCGGCCCGGGCCAGCCACTCCTGGTTTATAAAATCGCCCCCCTCGCCGAGATAGATGGCCAGGGGATAGATCCCCGCTTCCACCAGGTCCTGAAAGAAATGCGTGCCGTAGGAGGGCTCGGGGATGATGCCCCGCTGCGGGACAGAGATTTCGACCAGCGCGCGGGTGTTATAGATATCGGCATAAGAGACCGGCACGCCCAGGTCCGGATTGACAGAGCCCCAACGGCCAGGCCCCAGCATGATGAACCGCTCCGTTTCCAGGACCGCGTTCAACTGGCTCACGAGGCGCGCCACCTCTTGGCGGCGGGATGCGTTCTCCAGCTGGCTGTACTGGAGCGGGTCCACGTAGAGGATGTGCGTGATGTTTTCGATCAAGCCCTGCGGCACCATCTTGCTCACCCCAAAGACCTTGTCCTCCTCGGGCAGGTCGCTGGGGATCGGCGGGACAGACATCCCACCCATGCTGCTCTGGGGCCGACACTGTAGCAGGTGAAAGACCAGCTCCGGCGTCCTCGTGATGGCAAACTCGATGTCTACCGGAAACGCGTATTGGCTCTCCAGGGTAGAGAGCACGGTCTTGATCGTGGGCACAAAATCGCTTTTTTGCAGCAGGGTGTCGGCAGTGAGGACGAGCCGCTCGGGAGCAAACTGGGCCCGCGATACGATGGGCGTGATCGTGCCATCCTCTTCAACTTCAGCGACCAGGCGCAGCGCCGGGTAATCCGCGCCAATGACTCGATCGACCGGCAGGGTGCGCATGGCATTGTCTTCCAGGTCGATCAAGTCGATCAGGTGCTGAGAGTAGCGGCGAATCGCCTCTGTCGTGGTCTCGGGACGCAGCAGCGGGTGGCTGAGGACGACCATGCGCGGGTAGTCGTCGGCGACGCGGTTCACCGCCCGCGTGCCCAGCCCAACCACCATGCGCAAAAACCCGTCCTCGCGCCGCAGGCGCGGGTGCCACAGGATCGGCGCCTGGCTGAAAGCAACACCGGCCAGCGCCGGAAAGTAGTAGCGGCCATAAGCCTGGCCCTGGACCTCTTGGAGCAGGATCGCCATGCGCTCGTCATAGTCGAGCAGCTTCATCTGGCGGCGGTACAGCATCACGTCGGGGTTAAAAGCGCTGGCGTAAACCCGGCGGATCGCCAGGCTCAGGTCGCGCAGGTTTTCCTCTGGCGAGCCCTGGTTGGGACAAAAGTGGCTCTCGTATTTGCCAGCAAACGACGTACCAAAGTTGTCCTCCAGCAAGCTGGAGGAGCGAACGATCAGCGGCTTCTGGCCCACGCGCTCCAGGATGCCTTGCAGCTGGTTGAGGACGGCCGGGTGCAGGTGCCCCCGCTCGTGGGCGGCGACGATGCGCGGGTACTCGGCGCGGATCTGGTCGAGCGGCTTGTACTTTTGGTCGAAATACTCGAGCCGGTTGAGCGCCAGGAACTCGTAGAACACGTCCGTCCCGATAAAATAGGACTCGGGCAGCACGGTGCGCGCCGCAACCTCGGGCGCGCATTCCTGCAGAATCCGCCACGCCAGCAGCATGCCAGCCGCTTTGCCGCCAACCTTGCCCGTCCCGATCCGCCGCGAGCGGACGAAACGCATGTCCTCGGCCGTGAACCACTGCTTGGCGATGCTCAAAAAACCCAGGTGATCGCTGACGATGGTCTTGATCAGCACCACCATGATCTCTTCCAGGTGATGCTGTACAATGTGCTGGTTGTCCAGGGGCATTGCCGCGTACTGCTCGGCCTGCTTCAGCAGCAAGTCGAAAGGCGCCAGCTCGGGGTTAAAGTGATAGTCAAAGGCGTCTTTTTCGACCGACCGTTCGTCGAGCAGGCGGTCAATGATCTGCTCGAACAGGTCGATCGGCAAGTTGTAGGCAAAGTAGAAATCCGTCAAATAGTCGCGCACGCGTTCCAGGCGCAGTTCCCACGCTGGCTCGGCCTCGCGCAGCTCACTCGGCAGTCCTTCGCGCACCTGCGAGAGCGCAGCCTTGGCGCGCACTTCTTCCTCCAGCGCTTGCGCCGTAATGACCCCGCGTCGGAAGAGCTCTTCGCGCATGCGCCGCCGGATCTCGTCCGCCATGACGGGATAGTTGGCGATCTGCAGGTGGATCGTCAGAATTTTCGGCGTCTCGAACGGAACCTGGACCATCATATCCTAGATTTCTACCATGGTTTGACCTGGATGGCAAGGGGAGGGGCAAGCAGAGGGGGAGACAAGGGGGCAACAATTCTCCTTGTCCCCTTGTCTCCTTGTCCTTTGTCGCGATTTACACCCAGCCGCGCAGCTGCATCGCCCGCACCACGCGGTCGACGGCGACCAGGTAGGCGGCGTCGCGCATATAGACCTTTTGCCGCAGCGCCATGTCCAGCACGCCGTGGAAAGCGACGGTCATCTTGGTGTCGAGCCGCTGGAGCACCTCGTCGCGGCTCCAGTAATAGTTCATGTCGTTCTGCACGCCCTCAAAGTAGGAGGTCGTCACCCCCCCGGCGTTGCAGAGGAAATCGGGGATGAGAAAGATGCCGCGTTCCTTGATGAGCTGGTCGCCCTCCAGCGTCGTCGGGCCGTTGGCGCCCTCGGCGATGACCTTGACGTTCTTGTGGATCAGGGGGGCGGTTTCGGCATTGACCATGTTCTCCAGCGCAGCGGGGATCAGCACGTCGACGTCCTTTTCGATCCAGGCCCCGGCATCCTCGATGACATAGCCAGCAGCGGTGGCCTTTTCCTGATCGATGGTGCCGTACTGATCCGTGATGCCCTGCAAGAAATGCGGATCGACACCGTCCGGGTGGCTGTAGGTATAGGGCTTTTTATCCTTCAGGTCGTAGCAAGAAACGCAGACCACCTTGCCGCCCAGCATGTCGTGGAAGCCGATAGCGGCGTATTGGGCCACGTTGCCAAAGCCCTGGATCGCCGCGCTGCAGGCGGCGGGGTCCAGCCCGAGATGCTTGAGCGCCTCGCGCACGGTAAAGATGACGCCAAAGCCGGTGGCCTCGGTGCGGCCGAGCGACCCGCCCATGTCGACCGGCTTGCCAGTAAAGACGCCGGGGACGTATTGGCCCTGCAGCTTGGAAAACTCGTCCATCATCCAGGCCATCATCTGCCCCGTGGTGCCGACGTCGGGGGCCGGCACGTCCATGCGCGGGCCAATGTTGTGCCACATCTGGCTCACCCAGCCCCGGCACAACTGCTCCTTCTCCGCCGTCGTGAGAGAGGCCGGGTTGACGATCACCCCGCCCTTGCCCCCGCCCAAGGGAATGTCGGCGACGGCGCACTTCCAGGTCATCCACATCGCCAGCGCACGGACGGTGTCGATGGTCTCGTTCGGGTGGAAGCGGATGCCGCCCTTGGACGGGCCGCGCGCGTCATTGTGCTGCACGCGGAATCCCTGCAAGACCTTGATGCTGCCGTCGCCCATCCGCAGCGGGATGCGAAAGTGGAACTCGCGCATCGGCCAGCGTAGAATCTCGCGAATATCTTGGGGCAGATCCAGCAAGTCGGCGCTCTTGTCAAACTGGGCCTGCGCTGTCAAAAAGGGGTTCTGACCTTCCATCTTGAATTCTCCTTATATAGTGGCGAAAGTATCATTCAGGACTGCCCGCCTGGATGCCCTCCCACAGCAAGAGCCGGGGGCAAGCCCAGGCATGGCCACAGGCGCCGGACGAGCATCGCCCGGCGCCTGTGCAATCAGAAAGATGTTATCGCTCCCAGATGCGAATGGGGCAAGTGTGGAGCGAGCACAGCAGCGCGCTGTAGCCAATGTTGTTGTTCACCTCGTTGTCGTCCACCACCTGGGCGTCGAGCAGGTGCTCCAGCCCCGGGCGACCAAGCAGCTCCGTGTAACTCTGCACCAGGGCGCGGCTCAGGACGCCCAGCGTGGCGTCGAGGGCGTTGGTCTTGCGCTGCACCCAGATCAACAAGTGCAGCATGGGCGGGGTCTCGGGCCGGCCGAAGCAGACGTCTTCAGCGGTGGCGTCGCTGTCATAGATATAGACCGCCTTGATGCTCTCGTCCCAGGCGCCCAACCACTCGGCAACCTGCCCGGCCAGGTGATAGTAGAGATATCCACAGGCAGTACGATCCCCCTGCTTTAACTGTTCCACCACGGTCTGGCGATCGTCGGTCCCCATCTTGCGCCCGCAATAGTCCACCGCCTCCTCCAGGGCCGATTCGGTCATCCCAATGGCGTTGGACAGAACAAGCTGCAGGTCTGCATCCGCCGTCTGTACCTTCTGAACTGTCTCTGTTTTGCGTTTCATTTCTCCTCCAGATTCTGCTCTTGTTTTTTGTACCTGCATTGTAGCAGATTCTGCATGAAAAACGCATAGAAACACCCCGCCAGCTCGTGAAAATCCCGTGAAAAAACCCGGCCCCGCAGGAGCAGGGCCGGGTTTGGGTGATCACTCCAGGATCAGGAGTTGTGTCCCTTCGGGACAGGCCAGCATGTAGCCGACACCGGTCGAGGTCAGGATGTACTGGGGATCGGACGGGTCCTTCTCCAGCTTGCGGCGCAGGTAGCGGACGTAGGCGCGCAGGTAGTCGATGTCGTTGACGTACTCGGGGCCCCAAATCTCGCGCAGCAACTCCTCGTGCAGCACGACGCGGTTGGCATTGAGCGCCAGCTGGCGCAGCAGTGCGTACTCGGTGCGCGTGAGCGCGACCTGCTCGCCGCAGCGCGCGACGAGGCGGCGGGCAAAGTCGACGTGCAGATCGCCGCACTGCCACTCGGTCGTGATGGCGATCTCTGGGTGGCTGGCGCGCCGCAGGACGGCCTGCACCCGCGCCACCAGCTCTTTGGCGTTGAACGGCTTGGTGAGATAGTCGTCAGCGCCAGCATCAAAGCCGGTCAGCAGATCCTCATCTTGCGCCTTGGCGGTCAGCATGATCACCGGCACATCGGAGAATTCGCGGATGCGCCGGCAGACCTCGTAGCCGTCGATTCCTCTGCCCAACAGGATGTCGAGCAGCAGCAAATCGGGCTGCTCCAGCGTCACCATCTCCAATGCCGCCTCTCCAGTGGCGGCGACGACGATGTCATAACCCATCGCCCCCATCACCTGGGAAACCAGGCGCACCACGCGCGGTTCGTCGTCTACGACGAGTATCTTTTCCATACGCTCTCTTTACTCCCCTAACTCTTCTCGGTTCAGCGGCAGGGTAAAGTAGAGCGTCGTACCCTGCCCCAGCTCGCTCTCCGCCCAGATACGGCCGCCGTGAGTCTCGACGATAGCGTGGCAGATCGGCAGCCCCAGCCCCGAACCGACGACGTGGCGGCCCAGCCCCTGTTCGATGCGAAAGTACTTTTCGAACAGCCGGTTGAGGTGCTCCGGGGCAATGCCAACGCCCTGGTCCGCCACGCTGATGGTGACCTCTTCCGCCCCCGCGTCGCCGCGCACGACGACCAGCCCCCCGTCCGGCGAGTACTTGACGGCATTGTCCAGCAGGTTGCGCAGCACCTGGCCGATGCGGTCTGGGTCGCCGTCGACGATGGGAAAATGGGGCGGGAAATCGACCAGGAAGCGGTGCTTGGGGCTGGCGCGCATATAGTCGACGGTCACCTGCTGAGCCAGGCGGGGAAGGTTGAGCGGCTGAAGTTCGAGTTTCAAGAAACCGGCCTCGATGATCGAGGATTCGAGCAGGTCGCTGATCAGGCTCTGCAAAACTGTGCACTCTTCGTCAATGATCTGTAAAAACTCGCGCTGGGCCTGGGGGCTGAACAGGCCCTCCTCCATCAGCAGGGCGGTCGAGTATCCCTTGATCGACGTCAATGGCGTGCGCATCTCGTGCGCCAGGGTCGATATGACCTCGGCTTTGAGCCGGTTGGCCTCTTCGAGCGAGCGCGCCATGTCGACCTCGGTCCTGAGACGGGCATTCTCGATCGCCAACGCGATCAGGTCCGACACGGCTTTCAAGAAAGGCAGGTCTTCGGCCACAAACCACGAATCCTGCCGCTGGTTTTCGAGCAGAAAGGTGCCGATTTTCTTCGTGCCGGCAGTCAGGGGAATGCAAACGGCGCTCCGGGCGTCGGGCATGCCGGCGCGCGCCTGGTGAAAAAGCTCGCGATTGGCCGACGTCAAATTGGCCCGCGCCTTGACGACGTCCTCCGGCGTGGCGTACAGCTCGGCGCGCTCGCTCACCAGGGCCGTGCCGCCCATCGCCTCGCCTGGGGCCAGCCGAACGTCTTTCAGGCGGTCAAAACGAAAACCGTGCGCAGCAGCAGGAACGAGGACGTTGTCGTCCGCGTTGTAGAGGGTGAGAATGCCAGCATCGGCCGCTTCCCACTTGTTGATCAGCGAATCCAGCAGCTGGGGCAGCATCTTGCCCAGGTCGCTGGTCACCGCCAGGATGTGAGCGACCTCAAAGATCGTGTTCAGCCTTTCTTCGTAGCCGCTCTCTTGCGTTCTGGTTGACCGGGAGATGCGCCGCTTGCTGACAGTTTGATCTGATGCCGTCATGTCTCTCTCCACGCCTGCGCCATCTCTCTGCAGACAAGCATATCATAGCACCAATCGCCAAATCTGACAATGAAGGCGAGCAGAGGGGGAAGAAATGAGCCCTTTCGTTCGAAACAGCCGTAGAGACGCCCTGGCGGGGCGTCTCTACAGCCGATGTTGGCCTTGCTCGCTCCTACGGCGCACGGACGGCGACCGGCAAATAGATCCGGTTCACGTCCATCGAGACCAGAAAGTCGCCAAAAAAGCTCGTCGCAGCCACCAATTGATCGGCGGTCGCCTCGAGGGCGGCCGGCACCATTACCCACACGCTGCCGGCTTCGGACCAGCGGTAAAACTGGAGCCGCTCTTCGTAAGGCAGGTGAAGCACGTCGGCGAAATAGCCTTCATCGTACGAGAGTGTGATGGTAAAAGTGCCCGAGACCTCCTCGACGGGCTGCCCGTCAGCGAGGGAACGGGCAGCCAGGTTGAAGCCGTGATAGACGTAGGCGCCGCCCGAGATGGCATGGGGCAGGGTCACCCAGGGGGTGAGGGTGATCGCCAGACCGGTGCTGATCACGTCGCCGCCGACCGTGCGGGTATAGACGTCGGCGCGGAAGAGGCTGTCGACCGAGGTCAGCGTGCCCCCACTGCCGGTGATGACCGCCGAGGATTGAGGCGGGACGACGTCGACCTTGCGGCGCATCGTGTCAGCTACGTCGACAGTGTCGGAAACGGAGAGGGTCGGCCAGTAGCGGCCCAGGTGCGGGTAGGGATAGGTCTGGATGACGGTGACGCTGACGACGCTGGTGTCCCACTCGCCGTCCCCCATCCAATCCCAACGGGCCTGCAGGTGCGTATTGGGCGTCTCGGCATCATAGCTGGGCGAAGCGTCCAGCTCGACGTGGTTCCAGGACACTTTGCCCGTCGTAAAAGCGGCGGTGGGAGGGGTATTGATGTAAATGTCCTGCGTGGCGATTCCGGTGTCCCCGTCGGTGTCGCGCACCACCAGCCGCACGGTGTGGACGCCGCCGTCGACAAAGGTGTACTGGGCCGTCTTTTCCGTCGACCAGGCCGTGTCACACGAGCCGTCGTTGTTCCAGTCCCAGCAGACCTCGAGCAGGTAGGCAAAATCCTCGGCATCGCTGCTGGCCGAGGCGTCGAAGGTGTAGGTCGTGCCCGGCGGCATCCAGTCGCCGGGATCGGGCGTGACAGTAAAGACGGCATTGGGCGGGGTGGTGATGCCGACGATGGGAGCCGCGGCGGCGAGCCAGTTGGTGTAATCGACGCCGTTGGAGACGGTGGCGCCGCTGCCGCCGTGGCTGCCCAGGCCGCAGGCGTCGCCAGTTGCTGAGGGGTCGTAGGGACCGTTCGCCGCGCCCCACCAGTTGTTCTGACCCGCGATGCAGGTAGCCGTCGACATGTCGTTCCAGACGACCACCGGGCCCGTGCTGAGGAGATTCGAGTTGCTGACCGTGACCTGGGCGGGGACCGTTCGGGTGCGCAGATAGATGGCAGCGTCGCCAATGGGGTTAAAGGTCGTGCCGCTGACGGTCAGGTTCGCCCCACTGTCGACCATGATCGACCGCCGACCGATGTTGGAACCAAACTCGGCGCCGGCAATGGTGACGTTGAGGGACGAGTTGCCCGAAACGACAACAGCCGACTCCTGGCTGTCGTCAAAGGTGCAGTTGTTGATGACGTGGGTGCCCGGGCCATCAAAGTGAACCAGGCAATCGTCGCTGCTGCCCGACGAGCCGCCGCCCGAGACGTCGACGTAGCGGAGATAGGAAGTGGTGTTTTCGTGGAACCAGATCTTGATCCAGCGCGGCGTGCCCGAGGGGCGGATGAAGGAGATGTGTTGGTCGGCCGTGCCGCGGGCGATGAGCGAAGCGCCTTCCAGGATGTCGAAATAGTACTTGTCGAAAAAGCCGACCACGACGCCCGGTTCGATGGTCAGGGTGACGCCAGGCTCGACGTCGACGTTGGCCTGGAGCAGGTAGCTGTTCCCGGTCGTCCACGTCGTGTCCTCGGTGATGTTGGAATCGACAATGATCCACTCCGGCGTCTCGGATGGTTCGCGGAAGGCCGCTTGCCCCGACGCGATTGGGACGAACACCGAGATGCAGAGAACGAGGAGCAGCGAGGGCAAAAATCTTGACCGTTTTGTTGCCTGAAACAACATATGTACCTCCAAAAAAAAGATGGGCGGGGCTCGTGCCGCCAAGACGATATTCTACCTGAATTTGGGAAATTCGCCAAGTATCGGCCGCCTCGGAAATTCGAGGCAAAAGCAGTTTGTGCCTTACTACTGAGCACGGGTGTTTAGCGCCAGGTGAGAGTGCGGATAGTCTCCCTCTTGAGTGTTGGCCTAACCGAGCGGCAGAAAATCGGCCACGAATTGACACGAATT
>JAFGEI010000208.1 GCA_016931695.1 Anaerolineae bacterium
GGGAAAAGGGGGGTTTCGCAGGCGGCGAAGCCGCCTGCGAAACCCCCCTTTTCCCCCTTCCCCGTGCTTGGCAGAGCAATCTACTGAGACGAAGAATCTCGTTTTGGGCATAACAGCGTGTTTTCTAGAGAAAAACGAGATTCTTCGCCCTGATGTGGTTTATCATGAGCGATGACCAAAAAAGCCGGGCTCAGAATGACATATCAAAACCATGCTGAAAAGGTACTATGCCCACTTGCCAGTTTTCTAACGAGAATTTAATAGAAACAGGTTGACCTTATTCCCGCGGCGTGGTACAATAAAGGCAACGGTTCAGGCTGCACGCCCGGAAGCTCTCCCACGTTCTCGCCCTTTCCAGGCTTGGGAGGGCTTTCAGGGGCGACGTGCTGAGCAGTAAAGGCCGCATGCGCTGAGAGAGAATTCTGTGTTCAAAACAACAGTCTACCTGGATAATGCCGCCGCGACGCGCCTGGACGAGCGCGTCCTGGAGGCGATGAAGCCCTACTTTTTTGAGTTGTACGCTGTCGCCACCTCCCAGTTTGGGTACTCGCTCGGCATCGACGCCCGCGATGCCCTCGATACCGCCCGGGAACAAATTGCTGCCACGCTGGGCGGCCACCCGGAGGAATTTGTCTTTACCTCCGGCAGCACCGAATCCAGTAACATGGCCCTCAAGGGCGTCGCCAGGGCGCTGGGAGAGAAAAAAGGGCGCCACATCATCATCAGCCCGCTGGAGGACTTTGCCGTGCTGCACAGCGCCCGTTCGCTGGAACGGCAGGGATTCGAGGTCACTCGCCTCCGCGTCGACGAGACCGGGCGGATCGACCTCGATCACCTGCGCGAGTCGATCGCCCCACAGACGATCCTGGTCTCGATCCAGTCGGCCAACCAAGAAATCGGCACGCTGCAAGACGTCCAAAGCATCGCCGAAATCTGCGCCCAGAACCAGGTCCTGTTCCACACCGACGCCACCCACAGCTTTCCCCGCATCCCTTTGAACGTACGCGATACCCCGGTCGACCTGGTCACCCTCTCCGCTCACACCATTCACGGCCCCAAGGGAATCGGCGGGCTATACGTGCGAAAAGGAACCCCCCTCCAAAAGTGGATGGACGGGGGATTCCAGGAATTCGACCGGCGGCCGGGGGTGGAAAACATCCCCGGGGCAGTGGGCTTTGCCGAGGCGGTCAAGTTGATCGCCCCTGCAGAAACCGCCCGCCTGCAGGAGCTGCGCGACCGGCTGACAGAGCGGCTGCTGCAGATCGAGCATACCCAACTCAACGGCCATCCTGTCCACCGCCTGCCGCACAATGCCAACATTTCCTTCCGCTTTGTAGAAGGAGAGTCGCTGCTGCTGCACCTCGACCTGCTGGGCTTTGCCGTCAGCACCGGTTCCGCCTGCTTCAGCCGCTCCCTGGAGGCCAGCCACGTCATCATGGGCATCGGCGGCAACCACGAACGGGCCCACGGTTCGGTTCGCTTCACCTTTGGCCGCTACAACAAGCAAGAGGACGTCGACGCAGTAGCCAAGGCGATCGAGCAGGTCGTGGCTGACCTGCGGCGGATCAGCCCGTTGGGAAAAAGATAGCAATTGCCAGGAGGTTGAGCAATGCCATTGCCATATAGCGAAATCGTGATGGAACATTTCCGCAACCCGCGCAACGTGGGGCGGATCGAGGACGCAGACGCCAAGTCGGTGGAAGGAAGCCCGGCCTGCGGCGACATGGTCGCCGTATACCTGCGGGTCGACGAAGAGAATCATCGCATCACCGACATCAAGTTCGAGTCCTATGGATGTGCCTCGAATATCGCCACCGGCTCGATCATTACCGAGCTGGCAAAGGGCAAGACCCTGGAAGAGGCCAAGCGGATCGATTGGAAGGACGCCTCCGAGGCGTTGGGCGGGCTGCCGCCCATCAAGACCCACTGCTCCGTGTTGGCAGTCGACGGCCTGCGGGCGGCAATCGAGAACTATGAGGAGCGCCACGGCCTGGTCAAAGAACGACAGCCAACCACCGTCGAAGAGGTGAAAAAGCGGCTCAAGCACGTGATGAACCCGGTGGTCGGGCTGGACATTGTGCGCACCCAGATCGTCAGCGAGATCGAAATCAACGACGGAACGGTCCGCGTGGCCCTGGACCTGCCCCAAGACCATCAATTTGCTGCCGCAATCCGCACCGAAATCCTGGAAAAATTGGAGCCGCGCTGGGACGTAAAACAGGTTGTGATAGAATTCACCGATTAGGATAGCGAATCATGCCCGAAATCAGAGTAGATGTTCGCGACCCGAGCTGTCCGAACAAGGAGATCCGGATCGACGTGTGCGGCGAGAACTGCCCGGTCCCCCTGGTCGAGACGCGCAAGGCCCTGCGCAAGGCCGCGGAAGGCGACATCGTGACCGTAATCGGCACGCACGCCGCCTCCAAGGAGGAAATCCCGATGGCGGCCCAAGCCCTGGGCCTGGAAATTTTGGACATCCAGGAAACAGAAGGGGTGTGGACGATCCGCATCCAACGATAAGCGAGGAGGATTGTGATGGAGAATATAGAAAATTGGTGGCAGTGCTCCAACTGCGCCTACACCTTGCAGGCCAAGGCCCCGCCGGAAATCTGCCCAAGCTGCAACGAAAAGTGTGCTTTCATCGACACCACCTGCTATATACCCGAGTGCGGCGGGCCTGGAAACATCGATCCCCAGGTCGGCCGCAAGTCGTAACGCGGACCATCTGCAACAACTGCGCTTTGATCCAGGAGATGTCAATCATGCCCCAATCACGAGGTAGAGTAAGTGGTTCGCGCAACGAACACTCGATCACATTTTATGGCCTCTCCACCTGCGTGTGGTGCCGGCGCACCCGCCAGCTTTTGGAGGAACAAGACGTCCAATTCGACTTTGTGTACGTGGACCTGCTCCAGGGCGCGGCAAAAGAAGAGGCGGTCGAGCAGGTCCGCCGTTGGAACCCCGCCGTCTCTTTTCCCACCGTCGTGATCGACGAGGCCACATGCATTGTCGGCTACCGCCCTGACGAGATCGAGGAGGCATTGAAACAATGAGCGAGGAAATCGCCATTCCGCCGGCCAAGATCGACGCCCTGTACGAACAATTGGACCGGGAAGCAAAAGAATCCGGCTACCACCTCAACCCCGACCGCGGCTTTACCCGCGAGCTGGTCGAAAGCTTGCTAATCAACGAGGCGCGGTACGGCTACTTCTCCTGCCCCTGCCGCCTCGCCGCGGGGGAAAAGGCCCAAGACCTGGACATCATCTGTCCCTGCGACTATCGGGACGCCGACCTGGTCGATTGGGGCGCCTGCTACTGCGCCCTCTACGTCTCGGACGAGGTGCTGAGCGGGGAGCAGGAACTCCAACCTGTGCCCGAACGGCGTCCGCCCGATCCAGAGCTGCGCCTGCAGCACCAATCGCCCCGCGCGCCGGACACGGTAGGGACGAACCCCGCCATGCCGGTCTGGCGCTGCCGGGTCTGCGGCTATCTCTGCGCGCGCGAGAAACCACCGGGCGTCTGCCCGATCTGCAAGGCCAAAAAGGATCGTTTCGAACAATTCTGGTAACCCGACTCCGCCGCGCCCCCCCAGCGGGGCACGGCACGATAACTTGAGGAGGAATCCGATGAGTAGCTTTGTCAAGCGCGCGCTCCCGTGGGCGATCGGCGGCCTGGTCATCTTGATCTTGGGATTCTTGCTCGCCTTTTTCCTGCTCTACCGCCCGATGGCCGCTCGCTACCACGACTGCCAGGCAGAAATCGAGGAAATCACCCAAGAATGTAACGATCTGCAGGGACAAGTCGATCGGCTCAACAACCAACTGGCCGAACTCGCGGCGCTGGAGGCGGAAAACGAGCAGTTGGAAGCCGATTTGCACCTCGCCAACCTGCACGTCCACCTGCTCTCGGCCCTGGTCGACATCACCGGCGCCCGGATGTCCGTCGCCGGCGGCGATCCGGACAGCGCCCGCACCTATTTGAGCGGAACCGCCGCCACGCTGGAAACGCTCGCCACCCTGGTCGATCCAGCACAGCAGGACGTGGTCGCCAGCATGCAGCAGCGGCTCACCCAGGCGCTGGGCGAGCTCGACAACGACCAGTACGCCGCCCAATCGGACCTGGACGTGTTAGCCAACAACCTGATCCAGCTCGAATTGGCCTACTTTGCCAGCCCGTAAGGGTTGGTAATTCGTAACTGCTCAGGCTGCCCGCCTGGAAGCTCTCCCGTCCCAGAAGAGGGAGGACGCGGGAGGGCTTCCAGGCCAATCTGCCCCACGGAGGCTCCGAGCTCTTCCAGGTAAAGCGGTATCAACATGGGCAGCATGCCGCCGGCAATGTTGGCCAGCACCATGGCGAACAGGAACCAGCGCGTCAGGGGGTCAGAAGGGGTTGTTTTTCGCTGTTCCCCATATCTCATCCAGATGGGCCGGAGTTGCATCCCGCTGCGCGGGACCCTATCTCCGGCCCATCTGCCGTTCTCTGCCGGGCAGGTTCGCGACCCGCCCCGGCATCCATTCCGGCGTCCGTCGTGCGGTTAGCGCCGGGAATCCCCAGATAGACTCGTCCCACCGACCGACCCGGCCGGGCCGATGCGCGAGCGCAGCGTGACCGAGATCGGGCCGTGCATCGTCGTCTCGCCGCCGAAACCGACCTGCTCCAGCTGGTAGTAGTAGGTGCGGCCCAGCCGCATCCCGCGATCCCACCAGCGGTAGTTGGAACCAAAGGGAGCACCGGGGTTCTTGGCCGGGATCAGCCTGCCGTTGACCAGGACGTACGGCCCGTCCGGGCTGGTGCTGCGGTAGAGGTTAAAGCCGAGCAGGTCGAACTCGCTGGCCGTCTCCCAGGTGAGCAGCACGTCGCGGTTGTAAGCGCGGGCGTCAAAACCCGCCAGTTCGACCGGAGTGGGAGCCGGCCGCAGGCCAGTATCCCAGTCAGGATCGTTCTCCCCGGGATCGAGCGTGGTCACGGACGTCTGGCCAGTGCCCGTATCGGCATCGCTGTCCCGCGTATCGTCGCCGCCCTGATCCTGCGGGCTGTAGCCGACGTAGCCGGTTGGCAACTCGAACTGGAGGAAGTAGTCACCCGGCTGCAGGTTTCTAAAGATGTAACCGCCATTGGCGTTAGTGGTCGCGGTATCGACCAGCACGTCGTCGCCACCGCCGGGCTGCCCGTCGTTGCCAGGGTCGTAGAGGTTGACCGTGACACCAGAGACGCCGCTCTCGCTGCCGTCCTGGATGCCATCCTCGTCCGTGTCCTCCCAGACAAAGTTGCTGATGGAGGCATAGCGATACATGCCGGCATCCCAGGTGAGGTCGTTCTCACCCGCGCTCAGGGTGGTGACGACTGTCTGCCCGGTCGTCGTGTCGGCATCGCTATCGGCGGTATCGTCGCCGCCCTGGTCCTGCGGGCTGAAGGCATAGCCACCGGCTAGGACAAACTGGACGTAGTAGTCGCCCGGGGTCAGCGCGGCAAAGCTGTAGTAGCCGTTGGCATCGGTCGTGGTAGTGGCCTGTAAGGTGTCGCCACTGTCGTAGAGACGGACAAAGACGTTGGCAATGCCAGGCTCACCGCTGTCCTGAATGCCGTCATAATCGGCATCGTTCCAGACATAGTCGCCGATGGCGGCGCGCACGTTGTTGACGCCGGCATCCCAAGTGACGTCGTCCTCACCTGAGGTCAGGGTGGTGCAGGCGGTCCGACCGGTCGATGGACTGGCGTCGCTGTCGACGGTGTCGTCCAGACCCTGGTTCTGCGGGCTGATGCTGTAGCCGCCTGGCGCCGTGAACTGGACGTAGTAATCGCCGGGATCGAGATTGGTAAAGCTATAGAGACCGCCCCCAGACGTCGACGTGCTACCCATGGAGGTGCCTGAGCAGGTAAAGAGCTCGACCGTCACCCCGTTGTAGCCACCCTCGCCGCCGTCCTGGATGCCGTCGGCGTCGCTGTCGTTCCAGACATAGTCGCCGATAGAGGCGTACTGGATCACACCGGCATCCCACGAGTTGTCCACCTCACCCGAACTCAGAGCGATGGTGACCGTCCATCCGGTGGTCGTGTCCGCGTCACTGTCCTTGAGGTCGTCACTGCCCTGGTCCCGGTCGGTGAATGCGTCGTACCCAGTGGGCAGCACGAACTCGACAAAGTAGTTGCCGGGGTTGAGCCCGGTAAAGCTGTAGCCGCCGTAGGCGTTGGTGGTAGCAGTGCCCAGCAGCACGTCATCGCCGCCGCCGGGCTGTCCATCGGCGCCGGGGTCGTAGAGGCGGACCGTCGCGCCGGAAACGCCGCTCTCGTCATCGTCCTGCACGCCATCGCCGTCGAGGTCCTCCCAGACGCGGTCGCCGATGGTGCCATTGGCCCGGTACATCCCGGCATCCCAGGTGGTGTCGTTCTCCCCTGCGACCAAAACGGTGGTGGCGGTCTGGCCGGTGCCGGTGTCCGCGTCGCTGTCAACCGTGTCGTCACCCCCCTGGTCCTGCGGGCTAAAGCTGTCGTAGCCGGCCCGCAGCGTAAAGACCAGGTAGTAGTTGCCGGGGGCCAGGTTGGTAAAGTAGTAGTAGCCGTCGGCGTTGGTGGTGGTACCCTGAGACGTCCCCCCACCGTCAAACAGCTCGACCCACGCGTTCTGGATACCGGGCTCGCCGGCGTCCTGAATGCCATCGGCATCCAGGTCCTCCCAGACGGTATCGCCGATGGAGGCCACCCCGCTGAGCAGGCCGGCGTCCCAGGTGGTGTCGCTCTCGCCGGAGGTGAGGGTGGTGACGATGGTGTTGCCCGTGGCGGGATGGGCGTCGCTGTCCGAGGCATCATTCCCACCCTGATCCGGTGTGGTAAAGACATAGTTGGCCGGCAGCACAAACTGGACAAAGTAATCGCCGGGGGCCAGCCCAGTGAAGCTGTATCCACCGCTGCCGCCCGTCGTCGTTGTATTGACGAGGGTGTCATCGCCGCCCCCGGGCTGCCCGTCGGCGCCGGGGTCGTAGAGATTGACCGTCACGCCGGACAGGCCGGACTCCCCAGCATCCTGAATGCCGTCAGCATCGGCATCGACCCAGACATAGTCGCCGATGGATGCGGTCTGGTAGATGCCGGCGTCCCAGGTGTTGTCCGTCTCGCCAGAGGTGAGGGTGGTGACGGCCGTCTCGCCGGTGCTGGTGTCCGCATCGCTGTCCGCCGTGTCGTCGCTGCCCTGATCCTGCGGGCTAAAGCTGTAGCCGCCGGGTAGGACAAAGTCGACGTAGTAGTCGCCGGGCGCCAGTCCACTAAAGCTATAGAGGCCGCCGCCGGCCGTGGTGGTGGAGCCTTGCAGGGTACCACCGCTGTCGTACAGATTGACGGTGACGCCGTCAAGGCCGGACTCGCCAGCATCCTGAATGCCGTCGCCGTCGGTATCGACCCAGACATAGTCGCCGATGGTGGCGCCCTCGTACATCCCAGCGTCCCAGGTGGGGTCATTCTCGCCCGCCACCAGGTTGGTGACGGCGGTCTGGCCAGTGGTGGTGCTGGCGTCGCTGTCGACCGTGTCGTCGCCGCCCTGGTCCTGCGGGCTAAAGCTGTAGCCGCCGGGCAGGACAAAGTCGACGTAGTAATTACCAGGGGTCAGGTTGGTAAAGCCGTAGAAGCCGCCGCCCGCGGTGGTGGTAGTGCCCTGAAGTACGCCGCCGCTGTCGTACAGGTCGACGGTGACGCCATCGAGGCCGGGTTCGCCGGTCTCCTGGATGCCATCGCCGTCCAGGTCGTCCCAGACGTAATCGCCCAGAGAGGCCACACCGTCGATGAGGCCGGCATCCCAGGTGCGGTCATCCTCGCCGGAGACAAGGGTGGTCACCGGCGTACGGCCACTGGAGGGGCTGACGTCGCTGTCGACCGCATCGTCGCCGCCCTGGTCCTGCGGACTCCAGACGTAACCGGAGGGCAGGGTGAACTGGAGATAGTAGTCACCGGCGGGCAGGCCGCTGAAGAGGTAGAGACCGCTGGCATCGGTGGTGGTGGTGTCGACCAGGTAATCGCTGGCGTCGTACAGGCTGACAGTGACGCCCCCAGCGCCCATCTCGGTACCGTCCTGCACGCCGTCCTTGTCGGCATCGACCCAGACATAGTTGCCGATGACGGCATCCGACGACTCCTGCACGTAGCCAAAGTCGATGTCGAGGCGGTTGGCGCCGCTGATCGTCACCGGCCACGGTTCCTGGCCGTAGGTCTGGCTGTAGCCAGCCAGCCGGCCATACTCGTCGCTGACAACGACGACATAGTCGCCGTTGGGCAGGCCGGTGAAGCCATAAGCGCCGTTGCTGTCGGTGGTATCGATGGCCAGCAGCGGGTCGCCGGGGCCGACGACGCCATCGCCGTCCTCGTCCTTGTAGAGCTGGATGGTCACGTCGGCGATGCCGCTCTCGGTCCCGTCCTGCACGCCGTCGCTGTCGGCGTCGTACCAGACGTAATCCCCAAGGGAGTAGGTGCTGCCGGTGAAGCGATAACCAAAGTCGAGGGTCAAATCTCGCGGGTTGGTAGCGTTCAAAGCAACCGAGTCCTTCTGCTCGCCGCCAGTGGTGCTGGTCATCCCGTACAGCGGCTCGCCGGCGTCAAAGTTCTGCGCCATGACGATGGCCCGCCGCTGCCTGTTGTCGAGTTCCTGCCGCGGGAAGTAGTAGTAGCCGTTGATGTCGGTGGGGATCTGACCAAGCTCTTTACCGTTCCCCCTGAGGAGCCACAGATTGATCCATACCCCCGGGATACCCTGCTCCTCGGGGTCCTGGATCCCATCGCCATCCAGGTCGTACCAGACGTAATCGCCCACCAGCCCCTCGCTCTCGTCGAACCAGTAGCCAAAGTCGGCCGTCTGGTTCGAGGGGGAGGCGCTGGTGAGGGCCACAGCGTAGGGATCGGGCTGGCTGTTGTTATCGTTGCCTGGATTGGGGCCAAAGGTCTTGCGATAGCGGCGCAGTACGTGGTTGACGTCGTTGACGGTGACCAGGTAGTCGGCGTCGCCGTCGCCGTCGTCGAGGGGCAGGCCCGTGAACTGGTAGACGCCGTCGCTGACGCTGACCGTGGCCACGGTCCACTCGTCCACGTCGCGCCGGCCGTTGCCGTTGGCGTCGATGATCAGGCTGACCCAGACGTCGGCCACGCCAGCTTCACCGCCATCGACCAGGCCGTCGCCGTCCGTGTCGTACCAGACAAAATTGCCGATGGTGCCCAGGCCGGCCTGGTAGTAGCCAAAGTCGGCGTTGAGATAGACACCACCGGCGTTAACCGTGATCGGGGAGGTGGGATCGGTACTGCTCTGCGGGCCGGTGGTCAGCGCGTAACCGGTCAGCACGCCGAAATCGTCGGTCACGTCTACCACGTAGGTACCGGGGTCGATGTCTGTAAAGAGGTAGGTGCCGTCGCCCGCCGTCGTGGTGGAAGCGACAAAATCGTCGTAGGTGCCATCCAGGTCATAGTCGGCCAACAACTGTACGGTAACGTTGGCAATGCCCGGCTCGCCGGGGTCCTGCACGCCGTCGTTATCGGCGTCGCTCCAGACAAAATCGCCGATGGCGGCCTTGGAGTCGTCCGCGGGGGCGTAGCCAAAGTCGGCAAAGAGGTAGAGGTCGTTGCGCCCCAGGTTGATGGTACCGTGGGGATCGGTGGTGCCGGTGGTCATGGAGAGACCGGTCAGGCGGTTGTTCAGGTCGGTCACGTCGACGATATAGTTGCCCGTGCCCAGATAGTTAAAGAGGTAATGGCCGGTGGCGTTGGTAATCTCGTTGGCGACGATGGAACCGTCGCTGGGGTCGCCGTCGCCGTCGGGGTCGCTGTAGAGGGTCAGGGTGACGTTAGAGATGCCGGGCTCGCCGACGTCCTGCACCCCGTCCCGGTCGGCGTCCAGCCAGACGTAATCGCCGATAGCGCTGGTCGCCGGGTAGAGGGGGGCCGGGCTTTCGCCGTCCTTGGGCGGTGAGGCGTGCAATTCGATGGGGTTGGTCGCCACGCCGAGGATGCCGCCCTGGGGGCATTGAGCGGTGACAAAAACGTCGCGGTGGACGCGCAGCTCCCAGATCAGGCGGTACTCCCAGTCGTCGTAGGGCGAGGCGGGGGTGTAGCTGGGGTCGTCCGCCCAGGGAGGAGACGTGGTAGTCAGGTCGGTACCCAACACACTGCAATCGCCGCCGACGCAGTAGCCCAAATCGTTCAGGTTGCCGGCCAGGGAGGTGTCATAGTCCATCTTGTTCCAATCCCCGCCGTTGATATAGAGCTGGACCGACTCAAAGGCGTTCATGCCAACATCGTAAGAGGAAGGTGTAGTATAAGGCCCCCCATAGGGAGGTCCATCGAGCAGGTCCATGGTGGCGTCGAGCACCACCTCGCCGCAGCGGTTCTCCAGGTCCAGCCGCTGCAGGTCGCTCTCTAGCAGGTCGTCCCATCCGTGGCCGCCGCTCCACGAGCTATGTTTGTAGGTGCCATAGCTGGCGTCGTTGAAGGAAGTAGCGACGATCCAGGCCAGCCAGATGTAGGTGCTGTCGACGCTGGGATCCTCCATGACGTAGAGGGTGGCCCGGGCGTTCTCCCAAAAGCCCTCGTACTCGATGGCCCGGCCGCTGTGGCTCAGATAGACCGGGTCGAGAAAGCCATCGAGCACCGGTGGGACCGGGGCGGCCTGGACCGGGGAGATGTTGACCTGGAACAAGCCAAGCAGTAATCCTATCAAAGTAGAGATGGAAAGGATAACCCCCCGCGCCTTTTTCCCTCTCCGGCCAGTGAAAATTCCAAAGAATTGATTCTTCATCATCGATCCTCCTTAAACCGTTGTGCAGCCTCGCGCTGCAACAAAAGGCTCCTCGCCGGCCATTGCGAGGAGCGAAAGACAGACCGCGAGCACAGCACACGGGAGCAACCCCCAACGCGACGCACCAGAGATTGCTTCACTTCCTGCAGTCACTCGCAATGGCCACAAAGTCCTTACCATGGGAGTGCCACACATGGCGCAGGCCCAAGCATGACACTCTCTCCCTCCCTTCGATGCACGCTGCATTTTGCAGGGCTGTGATTCCCTGCTTTCCCACCCTATTTTCTAGGGATATTATACCAATTATCCGCCCAGATTTCACGGGTTTATTGTGGCAGTTTTGTGGCAGTTTTCACGCTCCTTCAAAGCCCAATCCTCGCTCCCGCAAGCTGACCCACCGCTGGTGCCCAATCACCAGGTGATCCAAAACCTCGATGCCCAGCAGTTTCCCCGCCGTCACCAGTTCACGGGTCACCGCCACGTCCTCTGGCGAAGGCGCAGGGTCACCCGAGGGATGGTTGTGGGCGACGATGAGGGCGGCGGCGTTGCGCCGGATTGCTGCCCGAAAGACTTCTCCCACCCGGACCTGGGATTGGTTCAGGCTTCCCTTGTAGATCAACTGGCTCGCCAGCACCCGGTTCCGGGTGTCCAAGAGCAGGACCCGGAAATGCTCCTGCTCCAGGCAGCCCATCTCCGCCACCAGCATCGCGGCCACGTCGGCCGGGGTGCGGATCTGCGGCCGTTCGCCGGGCGCCGCCGCGACCATGCGCCGCCCCAGTTCCAGCGCCGCCTGGAGCTGGGCCGCCTTGGCCGGTCCGACCCCACGCTCTGTCACCAGTTCGGGGAGGCTGGCCCGGGCCAGGCCGGCGATGCCATCGTGCCGGGCCAGGAGCCGGTTGGCGATGGACAGCACGTTCTCCCCCCCCACCCCGGTGCGCAGCACGATGGCAATCAACTCGGCGGTGGAAAGCGCCGCCGGGCCCAAACGCGCCAGCCGCTCCCGCGGTCGTTCCGGGAGCGGCATCTCTTTGATCGTCGGCTGGTACGCTGCTGCATTGTTGTCGGCCATGATGTACCTCGGATTCACTTGTATTCTTCTCTCACCAGTTGGCGAGAGGATTTGAGCGCCTAGCATAGTACCCCAGGTTGCCCAATCCGTCAAGTCCCCCCAGTCTCAGTAGATCCAAATCTGTCACCCTGAGCGCCGCCCAGAGGGCGGAGCGAAATGACATCTATACAATTTCGACAACCAGATGTGTCTCTGCGGCCAGATTTTGGATCTACTGAGTCTCCCTTTCGACTACCAATACATCCGGACGTGAACGCCCGGCGGGGCGGGCAAGCAACATCGGCACCCAGGCGAGAGACTTCCCAAGCTCCAGTTGTAAATTGGGCGCTCTCCATGTAAAATGAGGGGCGCCACCTGGGGGCCAAATTCACGCCAACAAAGGGGGACGACCATGTCGTTGCGCGCATACGTCGAACGACTCGAGCGCCAGGGCCGGCTGGTCCGCATCACGGCGCCCATCTCCAAAACCTACGAGATCGCGGCGGTGCTGAAAAAGCTGGAACCGACGCCGGTGATATTCGAGAGCGTCCGCGAGTCTGGCTTTGCGGTGCTGGGCAATCTCTGCTGCACCAAGGCCGCTTTTGCCGACTACCTGGGCATCGAGCCGTCGGCCATCATCCCCACCCTGGCGCGGGCCATCGACGAGCGGCGGCCCGGCCTGGAGGTCGGCACGGCTCCCTGCCAGCAAGTCGTGCTGGAACCGCCCAACCTGGACGCGCTGCCGATCCTGCGCCACTTTGCCAGCGACGGGGGCAACTATGTCACCGCCGGCGTCTTTGTCGCTGCGCATCCCCGCTACGGGCAGAACGTCGATTTTCACCGCGCCATGCAATTTTCCCGCACCGAGATGGCGGTCCGGGTCGTCCGCGGCCGCGATTTCGACACCTTTCTGCAAGAGCTGGGCCAGGTCGACGTCGCCATCTGCGTCGGCAACGCCCCCCACGTGCTGGCGGCGGCGGCGACGTCGATCGAGACGGGGGTCGACGAACTCGAGATCGCCAACGCCCTCCAGCCGCTGTCCGTCGTCCGCGCCCGCACCGTCGACGTGCTGATCCCCGCCGAGGCCGAGTTCGTGCTCGAGGGCACCGTCTACCGCGACCGGCGCCACGCCGAGGGCCCGTTCGTCGACCTGACCGAGACCCGGGACGCGATTCGCCACGAGCCGGTGCTGGTCGTCAAGGCAATCACCCACCGCCGCAACGCCATCTGGCACGCCCTGCTCCCCGGCGGGCTGGAGCACAAGCTGCTGATGGGCATGCCCCGCGAGCCGACCATCTTTGCCCGCGTCAACGAGGTCGTGCGCTGCCGCGACGTCCACGTCAACCCCGGCGGCTGCTCGTGGCTCCACGCGGTGGTCCAGATCGACAAGCGGGCGGAGGACGATGGCATCAAGGCAATTCACGCCGCCTTTGCCGGGCACCGCTCCTGCAAGCACGTCTTTGTGGTCGACGCCGACATCGACATCTACAATCCCCTGGCGGTCGAATGGGCGATGGCGACCCGCTTCCAGGCCGACACCGACCTGGTCGTCAAGGAAAAAGAACGCGGTTCCAGCCTCGATCCCAGCGCCGAGCCGGGAACCAGCCGGACGACCAAGGCCGGTTTCGACCTGACCAAGCCGCTGGCGGGCGAGGGATACGACAAAGAACCCTATCCCGAGGTCGATACGCGCCGCTTTTGCGATTCTAGAACGTGATGGAACTGAGCAGGCACGAACAAGCACTGCTGGCCGGCCAGCGTGGCCGGGCGGCGCAAAAGGCGATGGAAATCCTCGCCGCCCTGGGCGACATCTATGGCGCCGAACGGACGGTCCCCGTGGCGTCAGTGCAGATCGCCGGGGTGAGCTATGACAACCTGGGCCAGGCCGGGCTCGAGTTCCTGGCCGAGATGGCCGACGGCGGCGGGCGAGCCTGCGTGCTCGCCACGCTCAACCCGGCTGGAATGGACGTCGAGAACTGGCAGGCCCTGGGCATCGACGCCGCTTTTGTCCACAACCAGGCGCAGGTGCTGGGGGCGTTCGCACGCATGAACGTCGTCACCACCTGCTCGTGCACGCCCTACCTGGTGGGCAACCTGCCCCATTACGGCCAGCACGTCGCGTGGGCGGAAAGCAGCGCCGTCTGTTACGCCAACTCGGTGCTGGGGGCGCGCACCAACCGCGAGGGCGGCCCCAGCGCCCTCGCCGCTGCGCTGACCGGGCGCACGCCGGCCTACGGCTACCACCTGGAAGAAAACCGCCGCCCCACCCTGACGGTGCAGGTGCGCGGGCCATTGGGCGAGACCAGCGATTGGGGTGCGCTGGGCAAGGCTATCGGCGACGCGCTGCAAGGTCGCGGCGAAAACCCGGTTCCCTACATCACCGGCATCGAACGGGCCTCGCTCGAACAGCTCAAGTCCTTCTGCGCCAGCCTCGCCACGTATGGCGGCAGCGCCCTCTTTCACGCCCCGGGGATCACCCCTGAGGCCGCCTGTCACAAGCCGCCGCGGGAAATGCTCATCATCACCCCGGATGACCTCGCTGCGGCGCAGGCATCGCTCAACGATGCATCCGCCGCCGAGGTCGATTTCGTCAGCCTGGGCTGCCCCCATCTCTCGATCCACGAGCTCGCCCGCCTCGCCGGGCTGCTGGAGGGGAAACGGGTCACGAAAGAGTTCTGGCTCACCACCGCCCGCCCCACGCGGCAGATCGCCGAGCGCATGGGATATGCGCAGGTGATCGAGGCCAGCGGGGCAAAAATCGCCGCCGATACCTGTTGCGTCGTCGCTCCCATCCGCGGCCGCTTCCGGGCCATGGCGACCGACAGCGCCAAGGCATGCTACTATGCCTACGCCAAGAACGGCCTCAAGACCCGCTTCCGGCCCTTTGATCAAGTCGTAGCGGAGGCACTGCGATGAAACTCCAGGGACGCCGCATCTACCCCGGCTACGCCGCAGGACAAGCGTTGGTCACCGCGATGGGCATCTCTTTCTTCGGCGGCGTCGACCCCGAAACCGGCGTCGTCGTCGAAAAGGGGCACGAGCTGCAAGGGCAGTCGATCAGCGGCAAGGTGCTGGTCTTTGCCTCCGGCAAGGGCTCGACGGTGGGCTCCTACACCCTCTACCGGTTGAAGCGGAACGGCCTGGCGCCGCTGGCGATCGTCAACGCCGCCTGCGAGACGATCACCGCCGTCGGCTGCATCATCGCCGAGATTCCCTGCGTCGATCAAATTCCCATCGAGCGGATCGAGAATGGCGTGCAAATCATCGTGGACGGCAACCTGGGGACGGTCGAACTGGGCGGCAAGTAGCGGATGACGTCGCGGTCACCAGGCAAAAAAAGAGGCCTCTTGGCAACGACCTACTCTCCCAGGGGGCTGCCCCCCAGGTACCATCGGCGCTGGCGGACTTGACTGCCGGGTTCGGGATGGGACCGGGTGTTTCCCCGCCGCTAAAGTCACCAAGAGACCTCAAGGAACGGACATCAATTATTAAAGCTGAATCAGGCGAAAACTCCAATTTCTCCGCACCATGGCAAGCCCTCGACCTTTAGTCTCGGGTCGGCTGAACGCATTACTGCGCTTACACCTCCCGCCTATCAAACTGGTAGTCTCCCAGCGGTCTTACCCGGTTTACCCGGTGGGGGACCTAGTCTTGGGGCACGTTTCCCACTTAGATGCTTTCAGCGGTTATCGTTGCCAGACGTTGGCTACCCAGCAATGCACC
>JAFGEI010000034.1 GCA_016931695.1 Anaerolineae bacterium
CCGCTCACCGGCTACGGTACCTCCACCTGGCACTCCAGCGTGGCCTATGCCGTCAGCGCGCCGGGGCCGGTCTTTGCCCAGGTCGAGCGCTGGGACTCGGACCACCTGGCCCTGCTGGACTGGGAAGCAAGCTACGGCGATGTCATCGTCACCGACACCGTCATCTACGGCGCCGCCAACGAGGCTTGGGGGCCCTCCACCTTGTACATCCTGAACCCGCTGTACGGGACGGCGATGGAGGTCGGGCCGGTCGGCATCGACCACGTCACAGGGATGGACTTCCACCCGGTCAGCGGCGTGCTGTACGGCGTGGGCAACCGGCCCGGCGACGGCACCTGGATCCTGCTCACCATCGACCCCGCCACCGGCAACGGCAGCGAGGTCTGCGCCATCACGCCCTGGCCGCATCCCTTCGGCGACGCGATCTCGGACATCTCATTCCGCAGCGACGGCACCCTGTTCGCCTACCTGGAGGGAGGCGACGGCCTGGGCACCATCGACACAGGAACCTGCGAACTGACTGTCCTCGGGCCGACCGGCATAGAGTGCTGCGGCAACGGGATTGGCTTTACGCCTGACGACATCCTCTACCACGCCAATGATTGGTCGCTGAATGAGCTGGACCAGGTAACCGGCTACGCCACCCCGCTTGCCAATCTGATCTACCCGCCGGGCGAGTTTCCGCGCCTCAGCGCCCTGGACTATGACCCAAGCTCAGCGACCATGTACGGAGCACTCGTTGACGGATATGGAGGGTCCGGTCCCAACTACCTGGCCACCGTCGACCTGACCACGGGCGTCGTCACCAGCATCGGGCAGTCAGTGAACGGCTTGGGGGCCATTGCCATCAGCCAGGCCGACCTCTCCGCGATCTGGACCGGCGAGATCGCCGAGCCGATGACCATCACCCTGACCAAGTGGTTCCAGGTTGAGCCCTGCACCTGGACCCAGACCCTGCTCCAGGAGGAGCTGTGGCTGGACGCCGAGCTGTTGGAGGAGCGGCCTGTCACCATCAACAAGTTGCCGCCCGATTTGTGGATCGGCAGCAGCTACAATTCCATCGTCTGCCCCGGCATGCCGGCCCAGTTCGTACTGGAATATGGGAACCTGGGCGGCTATGAAAACGCCGTGACAGTGTACAACGAGTTCCCGCCCCAGGCGCCCTTTGCCGGCTCCGACCCGCCGCCCGACGATTGGGATCCGGCCGGCACGTGGGCCGAATGGTGGGTGGGCGACCTGCCGATGGACGCTGAAGGCCACATCACGGTCACGGTGAATATCACCGACACCGTCCTGCCCGGCGACATGATCTATGTCTATGATTGGATCATCGACCACGTCGGCGCATGGGTTGGCGAGACCGAAATTGCCTTCGAGGTGGGCGCGCCGGACATCACCGTCGACCCGCTGGCCCTGGAAGCGGAGCTGTGCCCCGACCTGGGCGCGGTGCTGCCGCTCGAGATCTGCAACGTCGGCGACTGCGATCTGACGTGGGCGCTCGACGAGCTGCCGCCGACCCCCTGGCTCAGCACGGACCCCATCAGCGGCACGCTGCTCCCCGCCGAGTGCGAGATCGCGGACGTGAGCCTGGACAGCAGCGGGATGGCGCCGGGCGACTATTTCGCCGACCTGCACGTCACCAGCAACGACCCCGACACGCCGCAAATCACCGTCCCCGTCACCCTGACCGTGCGCCAGCCGGCCGAGATCGTCACCGTCACCACCGTCATCACCGAACTGACCGTCGCCTTTACCTCCGCGGTCACCGGCAGTGAGCCGATCGATTACCTGTGGGATCTGGGCGACGGCAGCACCTACACCATCCCCCACCCCACCCACACCTACACCGCAGCCGGCTGCTACACGGCGACCCTGGACATTGCCAACGATTGCAGCGCGGACATCTGGAGCGACCAGGTCTGCGTCGAGGGGGCAGCGCCGCCCACCTTTTACCTCTACCTGCCGATCATCATCAAGAGCGACTAGCCGGGCCGCCAGCGACAACTGACAAAAGCGCCGGGCCCTTGAAGGCCCGGCGCTTGCCGTATCCGGAACCCGGCATTTTTCCCCGTCAGGACAAATCAGCAATCCCGCGCCGCACGGCCGCATCCCGCAGGCCGTCGACGAGGTGCAGCAGGGCCAGAACAGGGTGCCGCCATAACATTCGCGGGCCGGCATAGCGCATCACGGCGCGGATCCGCTCCCGCATCGCCGGGCGGTAGCAATGCACGGGACAGCCGGCACACGTCGGCTTGCCGCTCTGAAACGGACACGCTGCAAGCCGCTCCCCAGCGTACGCCAGCAGCACCCGGCACGCGTCGCAGAGACCGCCCCGCGTCCCGTGACAGCCGCGGCAGTAGATGCGGATCATTGCTGCAACGGTCTCGTATTCCCGCGCCAGCCGCGGATGTTGACCTGCCATGGCCGGTCCTGCCGTCAAGCGAGGCCCAGCTCCGCGTGTTTCTGTGCAATGGCGGCCGCCAGCTCTTCCAAGGCCTGGAAATCGGCTGCACGGGGGAACCCCTTGACCAGCACGGGGGCCAGGACCTCGACATCGAGGTTGGGAATCAGCCCCGCGATCTGCTCCACCGCCTGGCTGCTCCAGCCGTAGGAGCCGACGATCGAGGCGAAGCGGGCCTTGGGCCGCAGAGCGTTGGCCAGGTGGGCGGCATAGAACACGCTGGGGTGCGGGCCGCGGTGCACCGTCGGCGTGCCGATGACGATCGTCGCCGCGTCGACCAGCGTGATGGCCAGCTTGCCGATGTCGGTCACCGCCAGGTCGAACTGGTGCACGGTGACGCCGCGTTCGGCCAGCGCGCTGACCAGGTACTCGACCATGCGCCGCGTGCTGCCGTGCATCGAGATGTAGGGCAGCACCACCACGTTCTGCGGCGCGTCCGCCACCCACTCCCGGTAGGCGTCGACGATGAACGCCGGTCGGTCGTAGATGGGGCCGTGGCTGGGGGCGATGAGGTCGATTGCGCGCCCCTCCAGCTTGTCCAGGTTCTTGCGGATGATCTTGCGGAAGGGCATCATGATCTCGGCATAGTAGCGCTTGGCCGCCTCGTAAACCCGCGCCTCGTCGGTGACGTAGAGGTCGGTCGTCGCCACGTGTGAGCCGAAAAAGTCGCACGAAAAGAGGATGCGCTCCTGCGGCAGGTAGGTGACCATGGTCTCTGGCCAGTGGACCCACGGGGTGTGGATGAACTCGAGCGTCCTGTCACCCAGCGACAGCGTCTCCCCGTCGTCGACGGTGACAAAGCGCTCCGCCGGGATGGGCAAGAGATCGGCCAGCATCTCTTTGCCCTTGGGCGTCGTGACGACCTGCGCGCCGGGGTACTTTTGCAGCACCTGCGGGATGGCGCCCGAGTGGTCCTGCTCGGCGTGGTGCGCGACGACGTAATCGATGTGGGGCACGCTCTCCAGTTGGAACATCAGGACGTCGGCCATCGGGGGATCGACGCTGTCCAGCAGCACCGTCTTTTCGCTGCCCCGAACCAGGTAGGCGTTGTAGCTCGTCCCATCGGGAAGCGGGATCAGCGAGTCGAACAGCCGCCGGTCCCAATCGACAGCCCCCAGCCAATGAACGCGCTCTCGAATCTGTCTTGCTTTCATGTTAACCTCCTTCTGGCGCCCAGACGATCTCAAAGGCGCAGCGGATCGCGCCCTGGGGACAGATTGCTTCGCACTGGGTGCAGTACGTGCAGTCGGCCGGGCGGGCGACGACGGGGCCCTGGGGGGTCATGTCGACGGCTCCTGCCGGGCACAACGCGACGCACGCGCCGCAGCGGTCACAAAGCGCCTTGTCGATCTCGGGCAACACCCAATCAAGCATCACAACAATTTCCTCTACGGTCGTGAACTGATTATACCGCACCAGGCATTGCCCGTCTACGACAAAAGTCGCATCGGAGACGTTTCAGCGCGCCACAGAGCCATCCAGCGCCTTTTCCACTGCCGCCAACGTCGGCTCGACGACCGCCGGTGTCCGCGACTGCCCTTTCATCACGCTGGCAACGTCCTTCAGGCCGGAGCCGGTAATGAGCAGGACAGCCTCGTCGTGCGCGGAAACGATTCCCTTTTCCACGGCGTGAACCAGTCCGGCGTAGACGGCGGCGGCGGCGGGCTCGGCAAAGACGCCGCAGCCCCGCGCCAGCGCCGGGATGGCGGCGAGGATTTCCGCGTCGTCGACGCGGAGCATGGCCCCACCCGTCTCGCGCACCGCTCGCAGCGCCTTGTTGCGATCCCGCGGCAGCCCGGCGCAGATGGAATCGGCAACAGTGTGGGCATCGATCGCTTCCATCTCCCAGCCCGCGATGCCCCGCTCCCAGGCGTCGACCAGCGAGGCCGAGCCAGCCGCCTGCACGCCGACGAGGCGCGGGATGCGGTCGATCTGGCCCAGCGCGGCCAGGTCGCGCAGCCCCTTGTGCACGCCGCCGATGATGCAGCCGTCCCCCACCGGGACGACGATCACGTCGGGGGCGCGAAACCGGCCCGCGCCGCCGAGCTGCTCGCAGATTTCATAGGCCGCGGTCTTTTTGCCCTCCGCCATGTAGGGGTTGTAAGCCGTGTTGCGGTTGTACCAGCCCCAAGACTGGGCGACCTGCAGGCAGAGATCGAAAGCCTGGTCATAGCTGCCGTCGACCAACAGAACCGTGGAGCCAAAAGCCACCAGCTGCGCCACCTTGGCCGGCGGCGCGGTGCGCGGCACCAGGATGACGTTCCGCTGTTCCACGGCGGCGCAGAGGCCGGCGAGGGCCGCGCCGGCGTTGCCGGTGCTGGCCGTGGTGACCACCGCCGCCCCCTGCTCGCGGGCCTTGACGACGGCGACGGCCGAGGCGCGGTCCTTGAGCGAGGCCGTGGGCTGGCGGCTGTCGTCCTTCACCCACAGCGCCTGCAGGCCCAATTGGGCCGCGATCCGCGGCGCCGGGTAGAGCGGCGTCCAGCCGACGGTTTCCAGGACCGTCGCCTGGACGAGCGGCTGCGCGGCCTGCCGGGAGACAGGCAGGAGCGGCAGGTAGCGCCACATGGACGGGACGGCGGGCGGCTGCGCGGCAAACCGGCGGCGGACGAGGTCATAGTCGTAGACGACGTCGAGGATGCCGTCGTTGCCGTGCCGGGGACAGACGTAGGCGACGTCGTCGACGCCATATTCGGCGCCGCAAATGGTGCATCTGAGCCCGAGGACGTGCTCCATCGGCGTCAGGGCACGATCCGCGTGCCGGTCTCGCCGCGCAGGGCGAGGGCAATGTTCTCCGGATCGGTGATGATGGCCTCCTGGCCACCTTTTTCCAGGAACCAGGTGATGGCCTGGATCTTGGGCAGCATGCTCCCGGCCGCAAAGTGGCCTTCTTCGATGTAACGCCGGGCATCGGCCACGGTCATGCTGGCAATGGGCCGCTGGTCGGGCTGGCCCCAGTTCAAATAGACCTGCTCCACAGCGGTCGAAATGAGAAACAGGTCGGCGCCAATCGAGCTGGCCAGCAGCGCCGAGGCATAATCCTTGTCAATGACCGCCGCCGTGCCCTGCAGGTCGCCATTCTTGGCGCGGACGACGGGAATCCCCCCGCCGCCGACGGTAATCGTCACGACGCCGGCTTCCAGCAGGCGGCGCACCGCTTCCAGCTCGACGATCTCTTGCGGCAGGGGGGAGGGCACGACGCGCCGCCAGCCCCGCCCGGCATCCTCGACCACGGTCCAGCCCTCCCTGGCAGCTCGCTCCCTGGCTTCCCCTTCGTCCATAAAACCGCCGATGGGCTTGGTCGGGCGCCGAAAGGCGGGATCGTCCTGGTCGACCAGCACCTGGGTAACCACGGTCGCGGCGCTTTTTTCGATCCCCCGCCGCTTGAACTCGTTGTACAGATTCTGCTGCAGGTGATAGCCGATGGCGCCCTGGGTATCCGCGCCGCAAGAGTCGAGCGGCACCTCGTGCATGCCGCTCGTCTTGGCGGCGATTTCCGAGCGGCGCAGGATGAAACCGACCTGGGGGCCGTTGCCGTGCCCGATGGCGACGTCCCACCCTTGCTCGACCATGTCGGCGATGTGGACGCAGGTTTCTTTGGCCGCCTGGTACTGGTCCTGCACCGCGACGTGATTCTTGTCCTTGATCAGCGAGTTGCCGCCGATTGCCACAACCGCAATTTTTTTGCCTGTCATTCTTTACATCCTTTTTGAGAGAACAAGATTTTCTCCTTGTCCCCCTGTCCCCTTGTCACAAATTCCCCATCGTCAGCGCCATCACCGCTTTCTGCACGTGCAGCCGGTTCTCGGCGATGTCATAGATCGCCGAGCGGGGCCCGGAGGCGACCGCGTCGGTGACCTCGCTGCCGCGGTCGACCGGCATGGGATGGGTAAAGATGGCGTTGTCGGTCCGCTTCATCCGCTCCGCCGTCGTCGTCCAGCCCTGGTAGGCCATTGCCTTTTCGATCTCGGCCTGTTTCTGCAGCACGCCGTCCTGGTAGGCCGCCGGGGTGACCCAGTTGCGGCAGTAGACGACGTGGGCGCCCTCGTAGCCGCTGTCCGGGTCGTGGACGACGTCAAAGCCAGTCCCGTGAGCCGCGCAATTCGCCTGCGTCCAACCGATGACCTCGGGATCCAGTTCGTAGCCCTCGGGATGGGCCATGGCGACGTGCATGCCAAAGCGGGAGGCGATGAGCAGCGCGGCCTGCACCGAGCACCACGAGCGCGCCAGGGCGCCCGAGCCCCAGGCGAGGAGGAACTTTTTGCCGCGCAGCGCCTCGTAATCGGGACGGCCCGGCCCCTCGCCGTACCACTCGGCCCAACCCATCACGTCGGCCAGCGCCTGGCAGGGGTGGAAGCGGTCGTCGGCCATGTTGATCAGCGGCACGTCGGCCCAGCGGGCATACTCCAGCAGCATCTCGTCGCCGGCGCCATAGTAGGGCACCTTGTCCTCCAGGATGCGGATGCCGATGCCGGCCGCGTAGCGGGCCATCACCGTCGCCGCATCCTCGATCGTCTCCCCGGCCTGCTGCTGGGTCTTGAAGCGGCCCGCCGACGGGGTCATGAACTGGGCGTGGCCCCCCAGCTCGGTCGCCGCCGCCTCGAACGAGAGCCGGGTGCGCACCGAGGGGTTGTAAAAGAACATGATAAAGGTCTTGTACTGGAGGATGCTGGCCCAACGCGCAGAAAAGCGGTCCCGCTTCATCCTGGCCGCCAGGTCGAGGGCGGCCACCAGCTCGGAAAAACTCCAGTCTTGGGTGCAGATCAAGTCGCGTCCGTACAGATCCATCGTCCACCTCCACCGATTATCGCATCAGCAGGCTCATCACGGCCTTTTGCACATGCAGCCGGTTCTCCGCCTGGTCATAGACCACCGACCGCCAGCCGCGCTCGGGATCGGTGTTGTCCACCACCTCGTCGGTCACTTCCCAGCCGCGGTCGCAGGGCAGGCAGTGCATGTAGATGGCGTTGGGATCGCCCAGGGCCATGTACTCGGGCGTGGCCTTCCAGTCCTTGTAGCGGTCAAAGATCTCTTGCGCCAGCGCCGGGTTATCCTCACCGACCGGCGGCTTGAATATCTGGGTGGGGGCCCAGGCCTTGGGGTAGAGGACGTGGGCGCCCTTTGCCGCGGCCTCAAAGTCGTGGCTGATCGCGAAGGATGCGCCGTTCATCCCGGCATAGCGCTCGCAGGCCTGGATGACCTCGGGATCGAGGGCCATCTCGGGCGGATGGGCCAGCACCGTGTCGCAGCCCATCATCGCCGCGGCAATGATCGCGCTCTGGGGCACCGCCCGCGGCTTGTGGACGCTCGGCGAGTAAGCCCAGGACATGACGAACTTGGTACCCTTGAACGTGCCAAACTTTTCCTTGACCGTCAGGACGTCGGCCAGGGCCTGGAAGGGATGGTACTTGTCACATTCCATGTTCAGCAGCGGGATGTCGGCCCAATAGGCAAAGTTGCGCATCAGCTCGTTGGCCGCCCCGTACACCCAATCGACCGGGTCGCCGTAGCAGCGGATGGCAATGGCGTGCCCCATGCGGGCCAGCACCCGCGCCACGTCAGAGACGCGCTCGGTGGAATAGGCGACCTCCTTGCCGGGCAGGGCGGGGGTATAGATCTTGGAAGGATCGAGAAAGTGCGCGTGCCCGCCGAGCTGGGTCATGCCGGCCTCGAACGAATTGCGCGTGCGCAGCGACTGGTTGTAGAAAATGAGAAAGAGGGTTTTGGCGCGCAGAATGTGGTCGTGGAGTTCGCCGACGGCAAAACGCCGCTTCAGGTCCAGGGCGACGTCGAGGATCGTCTCGACCTCTTCCTTGCTCCAATCCAACAAGGTGATAAAGTCCCGTCCGCGAAAAGATTCCGTTTTCATCGTTTTCCTCCTGAAACATGTTTGCTGCAAGAACAAAAAATCTAACTGGGGGACAAAGGGACAAGAGAAAATGGGGGTCGAAAAGCCACCTTGATTCCACGGATGCTCAGACGCCTGACAATCGCCAAGTATATCTGCTTTCGCGCTCTTGTCAAGCTCGTTCGCTGCGTCTTTTTAGCCACGAATCTGCACGAATTGACACGAATTTCTCTACAACTCGAGCACACCCTGGGAGTCAAGTACTATGGAAAAAATCTCCAAGAATCGGTATAATGAGGTATGGAAAGGGAGTGTGAAATGGACGGCGCGATATGGGACAAGCGACAAATCCCAGCCCGGCAAGCTGCAGCCACAACTGCGGTGGTTTTCCGCGCGTTCCTCTGCTTGACCGTGATTTCCTGCACCGCCTGGCTATCCGCGCCGGCAGCAAGCTGGACCGCAGCAGGCGCCCTCGTGCCAATGGACGGGCCAGGTGAGGCGCGGATTTTCGATTTGAGCGGCCAGTGGGCGCGCACGTCCGTCGCCCTGGGTGACCTGAGCGGCGACGGGGTCGCCGATGTCGTCGTCGGCGGGATGGACGGCGTGGTCCACGCCTACGACGTGGCGGAGGGGAGCCCGTTGTGGTCCTACGACACGGGCAACGCGGCGATCGAGGGCAAGGCGGCAATCGGCGACATCGACGGCGACGGCCGCAACGAGGTCGTCATCGGCGTCGGCAGCACGTTTACGCCCCAGGCGCCAGGCGGGGTGTGGGCCTTTGAGCACGACGGCACCCCGATCTGGTTCTACCCCTCCGGGGATTTCAACGGCGACGGCGTACCCGACGGCGTGCACGCCGCCCCAGCACTGGCCGACGTGGACGGAGACGGCAATGCCGAGATCGTCTATGGCGCCTGGGATGCCCACGTCCACGCCCTGAACCACGACGGCTCACCGCTCTGGGAAGTATTCATCCGCGATACGATTTGGTCCTCGCCCGCCATCGGGGACCTGGACCACGACGGCAGGCCCGAGATCGTCATCGGGTCCGACGCGCATTGGGAACCGGCCTACGGCACGGAGGATGGCGGCAAAATTTACGCTTTCAACGGCGAGGACGGTTCCATCCTGCCCGGCTTTTTCCAGCAGACCGACGAAGTCATCTGGTCCTCCCCGGCCCTGGCGGACATTGACGGCGATGGCTGGCTAGAGATCATCGTCGGAACGGGGGACTGCTACTCGCACGTCGAATGCGCCCCCGGTGGGCGGGTACATCCGGTGACGGATGCACTCTATGCCTGGGATCACCTGGGGAACCCGCTGCCAGGGTGGCCGATCCTCCTGTCGGAATTTACCCTTTCCTCGCCCGCCGTGGGCGATCTGGACAACGACGGGGACCTCGAGGTCGTCGTCAACACGGGGGACGGCTACGTGCACGCCTTCCACCACGACGGCGCTGCCGTCGACGGCTGGCCCACCCTGGTGACGACGCCCGCGTGGCCCGAAGGCTGCCTTCACTACGAGACCCCGGCTTCGCCATTGCTGGTCGATTTGACCGGCGACGGCAACGTCGAATTGGCCCTTCCCTCCAATTGGGAGATCGTGGTGTGGGATCGCCAGGGCAACCAGCTCACCCGCCGCCAGTATCCCGTGCCCCCCGGTTTGTGGAGCCTGGAAACCGAATATACGGTGGATGGCACGCCGGCCGCCGCTGACGTAGATGGCGATGGATTGCTCGAGCTGGTTGCGCCCGGCTCGCGCTCGGGCGGTTACTCCGGTGCGCTCTACGTGTGGGATTTTGACGTCGCTTCTGCGGGCAGCCCCGCCCCGTGGCCGCAATTCCGCCGCGATCACTTGAACCACGCCCGTTATCCCCTGCCACCGGTTCTCGCCGTCAGGCCAGCCGACCTGTTTCTGATCCATGAATATGGCGCCGCCCCGCCAGCGCAAGGGGTGCTGCACGTTGCCAACCAGGGAGAGCAGGACCTCTCCTGGCAGATTGCTGTCTGGCCAGCCGAGATGCAGTTCGACCCGTACAGCGGCGTGGTCGGCGGGCAGGAATATCAGAAGGTGTCCTTTACGCTCTCGACAGGCGGCTACCCGCCAGGCACACATCCCATCGGCACGGTCGAGGTCTCGGCCGGCGGCGGCCCCGTGGAAGGAAGCCCAGCGACAATTGCGGTCACCTTGTACGTCGGCCCGGTCCACCGCCAATTTCTACCCGTCCTGGCCGCGAGCTGGGCCCACTAGTGCATCGCGGCCGAAATGAACAGCCAGTTCTTGCTTGGAGGGGATCGTCAGATCCCCGTCGGAAACGCCGGCCTGGCCGCTTACCGAGGCCTGGGGCCCGGATTCCCGCAAATCCGCGGGGACAGGCGCGGGAATCCAGTTTCGGTCATAAAAAATAATAAATTCGTGTTAATTCGCGTAAATGAGTGGCTAGAATGATGCTCGCCCAAAAATGCCAAACTCCAGTTAGATGAAAAAGAGGCGCAGCCGGATCATTATCGTAACGGCCGTCATCCTGCTGACCGTGGGAGTGCTGGCCATCGTCCTTTTGCCCGGCACGGGTGGTGGGCTGTCGGGAACAGCCGTGCGTGTCGACACCGATACGCCCCCTGGTACCGTGTTCGATCCAGCGCTCTCGCCCACTCCGACCTTGCAGCCGGCAGCAACCGCCACCCCCACACTGGCCCGGGCCACAGTGCCGCCCAGGGAAACAACGACCGCCACCCCCGTTTCGTTCCCGCCGCGGCCCACGCCGCTGCCACCAGCTACCGCCACGCCGACCCCGCTGCAGCCGCTGCAGCCGATCCTGGAGTGCGTGGCCCGCTATTCGGATGGCAGTTATCGCGCCTTTTTTGGCTACCGCAGCGAGAACGCGGCAGCGGTGACCGTTTCCATCGGCCCCGACAACCAGTTTTCCCCCGGGGCGGAGGACCGCGGCCAACCGACGCTGTTCCAACCTGGGCGGACATCGCCCTGGCCAGGCGCAGCTTACAGCGTCGATTTCGACGGCGAGCAGCTCACCTGGCACTTGATGGGAAACACAGCCAGCGCTTCGGCGGAGGCGCCGATTTGCTCCTACCACATCTATTTCGACAAGAAATGGTACAACGCCGCCGGCGAGTTGAGCGGCCCGCCGGAAAACCTGCCCCCCAGCTACCTCATCACCGCCCAGAGCCGCCTCGGCAGCGCCGAATGCACCTATCCCCCCGGCTCGCCGGAACTCGTCTGCAGCTACGCGAACCGCTCCCCCGCCCTCGACGACGATGGGCTGTGGGTGCAGCCGGGGACCGCGTACTCGGTGCTCGAGACCGGGCTGCCGCAAGGCTGGCGGCCCTTTATCGGCATCGGCTCATTTCCCGGCGCGGGAAGCAACCGGTATTTCACCCACGTCGTCGACAACCGGGAGATGGGAGCGCTGCCAAGCCCGACCCCGACGGAGCAGGGGGCGAGCGTCCAGCCCACGGCCACCTCTCCCCCCCCCCCCCCCCCCCCCCCCCGCCCCCCCCCCCCCCCCCCCCCCCCCCCCCCCCCCCCCCCCCCCCCCCCCCCCC
>JAFGEI010000035.1 GCA_016931695.1 Anaerolineae bacterium
CTGTGCGCTGGCTGCGGTGAGTGTGCAGATGTGTGCCAGTTTGCAGCGATTTCGGTGGATGACGGATTCGCCCGCATCGATGCTGCCGCCTGCATGGGTTGTGGGGTGTGCGTGGCGCACTGCCCGCAAGAGGCTATAGAGCTGGAGCGCGATGCGGCCAAGGGGGAGCCGTTGGAGATCCAGAAGCTAATCGCAGAGGCAGCGATGACTGCCCGAGACTGACCAGGCTATATCCATATCGTGTGCCAAGAGGCGGCGACCATGCAGAACATTGTTCCCCATTTCATCTTGGAAAAACACGGCAACATTCAAGGCGGTGGCGAAACCCACGGACAGTTTGACGCCGCCGCTCTGTTCGTCGACGTCTCTGGCTTTAGCACCGCCACGCACGCCCTAAGCCAGCACGGCAGCGAAGCAGCCGAGGTCATGGCCGACATCATGGGCTGTATCTTTGACCCGCTGGTCGATGCTGTGTATGCCCACGGGGGATTCATCAATGGCTTTGCCGGAGATGGCTTTACCGCTCTCTTTCCCGCCGATGGCTCACAGCACTTGCTCCGGGCGTTGGCCGCGGGCCGCGCCATCCAGGCGCACATCGCCGCCAACCCAGTGCACGACACGACCTACGGGCGCTTTCCCTTTGCCGTCAAACTGGGTCTGGCGCACGGGCCGGTGCACTGGGGCATCCTCTATCCCGCGGAGGCGGACGAGTACGCCCCGGCGGCCTACTATTTTGGCGGCTTTGCCATCGACGGCGCGGCGGAGGCCGAACACCTGTCCCAGCCCGGCACCCTCATCCTCGCACCAGAAGTGTTGTCGGCCCTGGCGGAACTGGTACAGACCCTGCCTGCCGGCGACGAGGGCCATGCCCGCGTATTGGGCCTGGCGCCCGGCCACACCCTGCCCGCACCCGCCGCCCTGCCGCCCGTCGAGGCTTTGCCCGGGCAGGAGCGCTTTGTCTCGCCCGAGATCCTGGCCCACATCGGCGGCGGCGAGTTTCGCCAGGTGGTCACGGTGTTTATAAACCTGATGGGTGTGCAGGCGCACGCCGATCTGGCGCCCTTTGTGCAGGCTGTCTTTCGCCTGCGGCGCGAGCTGGGCGGCACCCTGGCCCGCGTCGATTTTGGCGACAAGGGGTGCACGCTGCTCCTCTTCTGGGGTGTGCCGGCCGGCAGCGAGTCAGACGTCGACCGCGCGCTGGACTTTGCCCTGGCCCTGGGCGAGCACACCCCCGGCTCCTACAAGGCGGGACTGACCTACGCGACGATGTACGCCGGGCCGGCCGGGTCGGTACGGCGCGGCGAATGGACCTGCTACGGCGACGGCATCAACCTGGCCGCGCGGCTGATGACCGCCGCCCCGTGGGGCGGCCTGTGGCTCGACGAGTGCCTGGCCCGCCGTGTGGGTGGGCAGTTCATCGCCGAGGAGGTGGGCCGGCGTACCTTCAAGGGCTTTGACGCGCCCCTGCTGGTGTATACCCTGGCGGAACGGCAGCGCCCAGAAGTAGTCGGCTTTTTCCGGGACCAGATGGTGGGCCACGCCGCCGACATGGACCGGCTGGAGGCGTTCATCGGCCCACTGCTGGCGCCCCCTGGGGAGCGGCGCTCGGCGGGCATCCTGTCCGTGGAGGGCGAGGCCGGGCTGGGCAAGAGCCGGCTCGTAGCCGAGTTTCTGCTGCGCCTGACGGCGCCCACGGAAAGTGGCGAGGCCCACGCCCAGTGGGCGTTGTGCCAGACCGACGCGGCCGTGCGCGCTCCCTTTAACCCGTGGTGCTACTGGCTGCGCAGCTACTTTCAGCAGTCGCCGGGTGCGTCGGCGGCGCGCAACAAGCGTGCCTTTGGCCGCGTCCTCGACCGCCTGATCGCCGCCACCGAGGATACGGAGCTTCAGACCGAGCTGAACCGAGGGCGCCCCTTCCTGGGTGCGTTGCTCGACCTGTATTGGGACGCCTCGCCCTACGCCGAGATGCCGCCGGAGGGACGCTACGAGCTAACCCTGACCGCGTTGGCGGCCCTGGTACGCGCCGAGAGCCGGCGCTGCCCACTGGTGCTCAACGTGGAGGACGCCCACTGGCTGGACGAGGACTCGCTGGCGGTGGTCACCCGCCTGACGCGGGTCGCGGCGCACGAGCCCTGGGCCATGCTGGCCACCGCCCGCCCGGTGGTGGGCGACCGGCCGCTGTTCGGCAACCTGGCCTATGAGCGGCTGGCGCTGGGTGCCCTGAGCAGCGCTGAGCTGGCGGAGCTGGCCGGGGAGGTACTGGGCGGGCCGGTCGACGTGGAGGTATCGACGCTGCTGGAGGCACGGGCCGAGGGCAACCCCTTTTTCGCCGAGCAGATTCTGCGCTTCCTGCAAGAGAAAGGTGGGCTGGTGGCGGACGGGGATGCGTGGCGCCTCGCGGAGGGTGTGGGAGCCGGCGCGGTCTGCCTACCCGCAGACGTGCGCCTGATCTTTACCAGCCGCCTGGACGCCCTGTCGCGCGAGGTGCGCGACGTGGTGCAGACGGCGGCGGTGCTGGGGCGC
>JAFGEI010000209.1 GCA_016931695.1 Anaerolineae bacterium
ACAATCGACATTATTGCCCCTCAGCCCGCCCCCGCCTGATCCCCAACGCGTGCGCGTAATGCACCAGCGTCAGCACCACCGACAGCGCCTGCGCCCCGTAGCGCAGCGACTCCGGGCTCTGCCGCATGCCGTGTGACTTGGCCATCGCCCAGTTCATGCCCATGATCGCGTTCGCCGCCTGGATCACTTCCGGTACTCCGCGCCCTGCTCGCCGATGATCTGGTCCGCGGCTTCGCTGTCCAGCAGCTTCAGCGCCTCCTGCACCTGCTCCGACATCCGGCGCAGCTCCGCCCCGCCGGCCTCCTGCCCTTTGTTGGCCGCCGGCTGCCGCACCTTGTTCGCATCTGGCCGCTTCAGTTTCATTTTCGCCGCCCCCTCCTCTGCTCGAACTGCGCCCGCACCTTCTCGGCGTCCTCCTCGAAACATTTCACCCACCGCCCCGGCTCGACCTCGAGCCGCACCAGCCGGCCGTCCCGCTTCGGCGGACCCAACACGTGCGCCCGCGCGTCCTGTTTCGACCGCTGGTCCACCTCCGCCAGCCACGTCGTCGGCAGCACGCACAGCCGCGGCTTCACCCGGTAATACGCGCGTAAAAACGCCAACCGCCGCTCGCTGCCGGCCTTCAGTTCCTCCCGGTACGCTTCCATCAGCGCCCGGCCGTCCTCGTTGTCCCGCACGAACAGCAGCTCCACCGAGTGCAGCAGCACCCGCAGGTCGCGCACCACCGCCGCCGTCCCCTTCCGCTCCTCCTTCGTGCCCACGTCGGCCGCCGTCACCCCGTACCGCCACAGCGGCGCCGCCGCGTCCCACCGCTCCAGGAAATGCCAGGCGGCCGGCAGCAGGTCCCACGGCACCCGCGTTCCCGGTGTCAAAATCAACACCTTGTCCCAGGCCAGCATCATCTGCGGATCCACCGCCACCTCGACCCCCAGGCTCCGCGCCTTCGCCTCGTTCGCCTTGTCCGGCCCCAGCAGCACGATCCCCTTCGTCACTTCCGCACCTCCATCAGCACGTGGATCGAGCTCTTGGCCGCATTCAACTTTGGCCCCTTGATGATCTTCCAATGCCTGTCCGTGTAGAAATCGTATTCCCGCCCCCGCCGCCGCGCCGGGTCGAACTGATCGAACGACCGCAGCGTAAAAAACCAGCGGTGTGTCGGGTCGCTGTGCGCCAGCTCGCTCATCCAGAACGGCAGCTTTATATACAGCGTCCCCTGGGGCCTGAGCAGCCGCCAGCACTCGTCCAGGCTCTGCACCAGGTCGATATTCAGGTGCTCCAGCACCGCCCTGGCTACGATCCGGTCGAAACTCTCCGCCTGCCATGGCCACGGTCTCTCGTTCAGATCGTGCGCCACCGTGATCCACGGCCGCGCCGGGTCCAGCCGCCGATCGTGGTTCACCGCTCCCTTCAGCGGGCGCTTCCCGGCCCCCAGGTTCAACGTGTCCAATGCCCCTCCATTCTGGCAGTACAGCGCCGCCATCCCGGCCGGCCAGCGATAGCCGGCCGGCTTGGTCGCCGCCAACGCCTCCGCCATGTCGCACTGCTCCCACCGGTTCCGCGCGTCCACCAGCCGCATAAACAACGCCCGTTCCACCGGCAGCTCGCCCGCGGCCAGCTCCTGGTCCAACGCCGCGTTATACCGCAGCGGCACCGTGTACAGCGCCTCCCCGCCGGGCGCCAGCCAGCCCCTCATCCGCTCGATCACCCGCGCCGGCGTCGTTCCGGGCGTCGTCAGGTGCGCAAATCGCCCGTGCCCCACGTGCTCCAGCGTGCTGATGCTCACGATCCGGTCAAACAGCTCGCCCGGCTCCCAGCGCATCACATCCTCGTTGATCGCCCCCCGCTCGCGGATGTCCAGCACCGGCCACCACACCTGCTCGCAATAGTGAACCAGCACATTCCCAAACTCCAGGATCCGGTCCCCCTCGTGCCCCCGCAAAAACTCCAGGGCAATCGGCACCTCCACCGTCCGCATATTCAGCCCGGCCCGGTTGTATGGATGCCGGAAATAGCCCAGCTCCTGGCCGTCGAAAGCAAACGTGTTACCCACCGGCCAGCTCCCTGAACTCGCTGGCCAGCAACGCCGCCCGCACCTCCGCCCAATTGGCCACCGTCTCGCCCAGCGCAAACGGGTTCACCGCCTTCAGCCGGCTCCCCATCCGGACATACGGCACCCCCAGGAACGCGCACACCCGCTCCGCCGCCCGCTTTTGCATATACTCCGGGCTCTTGCCCTCGCCGCCGACCATCTCCGCGTAGGTCAGCTCCAGCACCCGCCACCCCGCCAGCCGCTCCCGCGCCGACCGGTCCGCCGCCGTCAGGTTCCGCGCATACCGCACCACCATCGCCGGGTCGAGCCTGGCCCGCGCCGGAGTCGTCTCCGCCAGGCTGTGCGCCGGTTGCGCCGTCCGTCCGCTGTTGTGCATCTTCAGCAGGATCATGCTCACCGCCTGCCGCACCACGTCCTCGCGCACCAGGTGGATCACCGCCGGCTTCAGCCGGGTCATATACTCCCACACCGGCCGGTCCCGGAACGCCTGCGCGTAGGTCAATTTGCACATGTTCACCGTGTAATGCCACTGCCCGTACACGAAATCCAGCACCTGCGCCGGCGTCGCCCACCTCCGATACAGGCTCTCACTGTGCAGCGCCTCCGCCCGCGCGCAGAAAATGTCCGGGTGATTGCTCAGGCAGTGGGTCAGCCACGTCCCCCCCGTCCGCCACCCGGTGATAATCACCGCCGGCCGCGCCCGTGGTATCGTCATCGGCCCTTTCCCTCGTGCTTGCGCACCATCCGCCACGCCGCCTCGCTGTCGATCCGCCCCGGAATCATCCCGCTCCACCGCCTGGCATCCCCCGGATAGTGCATCAGCCCCGCCGTCACGATCCCCTTGGTGTACTTCTCGAACGTGTTCCACTCGTTCCCCAGCAGGTACACCCGCAGCGGCTCGGTGTACATCGCCCGGATCAGCGCCCCCTGGTCCCGCTGCGCATGCCGCTCCCATTCCGCCAGCCACCGGGCGAAAAACCGCCTCACCCGCTCGTTCCGCCCAAACGCCCACACCCCGCCGTTGTACTGCAGCGTGTGCAGCGTGTACAGCGTCCCCGCCGTCTCGTGCAGCTCTGCCAGGTTGTTGCTCCGCCGGAACGCGTGCATCGTGTCCATCAAATGCGGATCCTTGCAGATCACAAACTCCCAGCCGTCCTCGATGAGCTGGAAGTAGAACCGGATGTCCCCCACCACCTTCGTGTCCGCATCCAGGTATAGCACGCTCTGCCACTCCGCCGGGCTCAGCTCGTACGCCTTCAGCTTCGCCCGCCGTCCCCCAACGTCGCTGTCCGGCTGCACCACCAGCACATCCTCCGGCCCGATCTTTTTCGCCGCGCACAGGCAGATCGGGATTTCTGGCAGAAATTTCTTGGCGCTCGTCATCAGCCGCAGCGCGCAAGTGCGCGCCGGGTCCCCAAACGCCACCACATAGATCCCCCGCGTGCTATTCGTCCCTCGTTTCACCGGCTCCGGACCCTCCTCCACCACCTCCACCGGCGCCTCGGCCGGCGCGAACTCCTCAGCCAACCCGGCCAGGCCGTCCGCCGCCCCGGCGCTCAGCATCGCCTCGAACGCCTCCGCGTGCGACCGGCAGAACGCCTTCACCGTGTACGGCTCCGTCACCGCCCGCAGCGCCTCCCGGTCGGCCCGGCCGTGCATCTCCACCGCCTGGCCCAGCGCCCGCACCAGGTCGGCCGCGTCGCCCCTTGCGTAGCGGTGGATCCCCGGCAGGTGGGGCAGCTCATCCAGTATCCCCACCCCCCGGGGAATCACCACCGAGGCGCCGCAGCTCAGCGCCTCCAGCACCGGCATCGGCCCGCCCTCCACCCTGGAGGTGCACACCAGGATATCCAGTCCCTGGTAGAACCCGGGCATCTCCGCCCAGGTGAACCGCCTCGTCTTCACCGGCCAGCCGCGGCCGCTGGCCCGCCACTCCAAGCCGGCGCCCGCCTTGCTGGCCAGCGCCGCCCTGGCCAGGTCCTCCCCCTTCCGCCTGTTGCTGTAGGTATAGCCGCTGAACCCGGCCACCAGCCTCACCCCGCGCTGCCGCTTCGGGATCGTGAATCTGTCCCTCTCCACCGGCAGCGGCGGCGTCGCCGTCGGCCCGCACCGCTCCAGCATCCCCGCGTACAGCCGGCACATCGCCACTCGAAGCTGCACCCGCCCCGCGATGGCGTCGAACAGCTTCGCCTTCCTGTTGCCCGGCGGCTCCTCCTCGCGGTGCGTAAAGTACGCCGCCACCGGGACCTCCGGCCACACCTTACACATCTGGCTCTCGAAATAGGCCAGCAGGTACACCACGTCCGCAGGGCCATGAGGGGCCGGCGTCAGCGTCCAGCCCGGGTGATCGCGCAAGTACCGCCCAAACCGCGGCAGCACCCGGTCCTGGCTCCAGTTCCGGCACACGACGTTGACGCGCAGCCCCATGCCTCTACCCCCTGTCATTCTGACCGCTTACAGTGCGGCATAGTGTGCCGCAGCGAAGCGAAGAATCTAGCTAGCTCCCGCTCTCGAACGGCACCTCGATGAACGACGACGGCCGGGTCAGCGCGAACGCCGCCCGCAGCTCGCACAGGATGGCCACCATGTTGCGGATGAAGAAATCCTCGTGCGAGTCCGAGATCTGGATCGTGGCCCGCTCGCGGTCCCACAGCACCGCCTTGCGCCAGTCGCCCATGATCCCCGTCCCCTCGGTCATCAGGTCACTCTCCACCACCGGCACGCGCCACACCCGCTGCGCCCCGCCGTCGATCGGCCCGCCAAAGTAATACTGCCCGTTGGTGTCCTGGAGCAGGTCCAGCGTCTCGGCGTCGTTCGGGTGGCACACCAGCGCCGTGGCCCGCGCCCGCCCGGTCACCCGCAGCGCGGTCCGCGCCCGGCGGATGGTCGTCAGCAGGTCGGTGTCCCAGGCCTGGATCAGGATCCCGGCCGTGTTCAGCACCCCGGTAAAGTTCTCGCCCACCCCGTTGCCGGTCAGCATCTGGCTCTCCAGCTCCTCGTTGACGTCGTCGTTCAGCTCGCTGTCGATCAGACTGCGAAGCTGGGCCACGTCGTTGAGGGCACGCTTGGTCGACGGGATCCACACCGCGACCGTCTTCACCGGCTCGGTCACCGGCTCCCAGCGGGTCGTCCCTTCCGGCTTCTCGCCGCTCTCCTCCCCGGTAGCCCCGCTCGGCGTCGTCACGTTCGCCTCGTGCACCACCGCCGCCTGGGTCACTTGGCAGGTCTGCCGCACAAAGTGCACCAGGTCGCTGGTAGTCGTGCGGACCGTGATCAGGTCGCGCAGCACCAGCGGGTAGCGCCCGATCGGCTCGTAGATCCCGGTATAGTCGGTCTGCACGAACGCGCCCGCGCTCGTGTCCGCCTCGCCGGTGATCACCTCCTTGCGGCCGAACAGCCCCTTGAACTCCACCGGCGGCGAGATCAGCCCCCGCGCCGAGCTGGGCAAATTGCCCCCTGGCGCGACCTGCTTCATCCAGGCCTGGAACTCCGGCGAGCTCACGAACTGCTCGCCGATGCTCTTGCCCCGGCCCGGCCGGCCCGCCGGCCCGCCGTCGCCCTTGCCCTGGGTCATCTCGATCCCGGCCCCCAGGTCGAGCACCGCCTGGAGCAGCTTGGCGTCGCCCTCGGCCGCTTCGATCTTCTCCTTCAGGCCGCGAGCCTCGGCCAGCAGCTTCTGCACCTGCTCGCGTTCCTCCGCGGTAAAGTCCCGCTTTTCCTCCTCTGCCTTGACGCAGATAGCCCGCGCGTCCAGCAAAGCCTTCTTCAATCGCTCCTTGAGATCCATCTCACACCTCCAAAAGGTCTATGTCGATTTGAGTTGACACCACACCCGGCGTCGGCCCGCTCGGCTCACCCTCCCGGGTCTGGCCTTCGTCCTCCTCCGGAGTATCATTACTGCCGCTGTTTCTGGCAGAAATGGCCTTCAGCTCTGGCGGCTCCACGTCCGCGTCCCGCAGGTGGCCGGCCAGGTGATTCCACACCCCCCGCCGGTCCCCGTCCGGGATCGTCGTCCCCCCCCTGCCGCCGTTCAGCACCCCGATCCCCGTCTGGCACGCCCGCACGTTCGCCGCGCCCGGCGTGCCGTCGCTGGCCACCACGTGATGAGGGAACTTGTAGGTCGATTTGACCGACGGATCGCCGTCCGGGTCCTTCCAGGCGTAAATACGCGCGTAATAAGCCGCACCCTCCCCACTGCGGGCCCGCGCCTCGTTGGCCGGCCCGTCCCACGCCGCGTCGGTCGTCGCCGTCGAGTGCCGGCCGATGGCCCCCTTCGCGCCCTTGATCGACGTCGTCCGCGTGTCGATCCCCGCCCCGCGCTCCACCGGCGCCACTCCCCACACATCCAGGCCCTGCAGGAAGCGCACCTCTTGGCCGTCGAACTGGCCCACGGCCCACTTGGTGATCTCGAACGTGTACGACCACTCCTGCAACGGCCCCAGCGCCTTGACCACCCGGTAGTGCTCCAGCCCGCTCTGCGTGTCCAGGAAAAACCGCCCCTCGATGATCGCCTTGTTCTCTACCTCGCGGATCGTGCCCTTGCCCACGGGCAGCTCGCTGTAGTTGTGGTTCCACGCCTCTACCAGCGTCTCCTGCCCGTCCCGGAACGCCCCCGCCTCGGTCACGTCGTCGTCGTGGTCGATCACCCCCAGCGTCGCAAACTCGGCCGTGAACTCCCCCGTTGTATCGGAATCGGCCTTCAGCTCAATCCGGCCGCGAAACGTCTTTTTCTCGCTCACCTCACCCTCCTACTTGTTGAACACCACCGAGCACTGGCAATTCGCCACCTCCTCGGCTCCCCCGGCCGGGTCCCCCGGCCAGCGCATCCCATTGGGGAACAGGCTGCCGATCGGCACCGTCACCCCGGCCATCGCCGCGTGCGTCGGCCGCGGGTTCTTGCTATTTGTTTTCCAGGTCTTGCTCCGCAGCCCCCCGGCCCGCGCCCCCTCGTATGCCCCAAAGTGCGACGCTGTATTGACTCCTTCCTGCGCCTGCCGCCTGGCCCACACCGTCACCGCCGCCAGGAACAGCGCCTTGATCGCGTCGCCCGGATCCGGCCCGTTGAGCGCCGCCTCCAGCTCTGCCTGGGTATAGTCGTTGATCTGCTCCGCCTGGATCCGGCTGTGCTCCGCCAGCCAGGCCGTCATCCTGTCCGGGTCGATGTCCGCCCCCAGCTGCGCCGCGACCTCGTTGGCCCACGCCTCCGCCGTCGCCGTGTTCAGCTTCAGCAAGTCCGCCGCCAGCTCCTCGTCCCAGCGCTCCTCGTCCCACCACACCCCGCCCAGGTCCACCTTGGCCCCCTTGGGCAGCCGGCTCAGCACCGCCGCCTCCTGCCGCCGGTAGTGCCTGGCCAGCGCCGCCGCCCACTTTTCCTCGTAATTCGCCCGCAGCTCGGGCCGGTGGCTGTCGATCCCCTCCATCGTCGCCTTCAGGTCCATCATGCCCTTCGGCCCCGTGTCGCGCGGGCTGGCCATCCCCCCCACCATCACGTTAAGCGGGGTCACCAGCCGCTCCGCGTCCCCGCCCATCGCCGGCAGGTTGAACCGCGCCCGGGCCTCGTCGGCCGTCATCCACGGCCGGCCCACCGCGCCCTGCAGGCTGGTCACCTGCTCCTCAAACGACCCCTGCAATTTCTCGGCGATGTTGAACTCGACGTACACCCCGCCCACGTCGCCAAACTCCGGCAGGAGCTGCAGCTCCACGTCGTCCTCGATCATGGCCAGCCACGGCCCCAAGCTATCCTGGTACAGGTTTTTGTGCTGCTCCTTGATGTTCGAGAACGTCGCGTGATCCAGGATCCCCACCATCGGCAGCGGAATGTGGTACGCCCGTGCGCACTCCTCCCGCGTTAATTTCCGGCCCGAGATATACTCGCCCTCCTGCGGGCTGAACGTCCCTGCCCGCCATGTCATCCCTTCCTCCAGGATGGCCGTCTTGCCGCTCTGCTCCGACCCGCTGTATAGCGCCTCGAACTCCGCCTTGAACCGTTCCCGCGCCGCGTCGCTCCATTCCGGCGCCCCCGCCGGCCGCTCGATAATCCCCGCCTGCCGCGCAGCGTTCTTCCAGAAATACTCCCGGTAGTCACCGGCCGCGTGCTCCTCGGCCAGGATCCGCCGCAGCGTCTCCAGCGGTGACAGCCCGGTGATCGCGCTCTCCGCGTTGTGGCCCCGGAAGTGGACGATCTCGCCCGGCGGGATCGTCCGCGTCTCATAGCCCACGGTCACCTCGTAGCCGGTGATCACCAGGCCCCCTTTCGGGGTCACGTACTCGGGCGGGATCCGCAGCAGCCCCAGCGGCGCGCCCTCGACCTTCAGCTTCAGCCAGTAGGCGTTGAAATAGATCCCCAGGTCGGCCATCAGGCTCTCGATCAGCCGATAGTAGCTCACCTTGAACCCTGCCGGCAGCGGCCTGGCCAGCACCCTGGCCAGGGGGTGGTCGTTCAGCCGCTTCCGGTCCGTGTCGCTCACTCGGCGGAACACGTGCAGCCCGAGCTGGGCGATGTTGCGGGCCAGGAAATCGACGCACACCCGGACGTTGGGCTGCTCCCGGTACAGCGCCGCGTAGGTCCGCGCATAGCCGTTGTACATCCGCATCGACCCGAACGTGTACGCGGGGATCCAGGCCGGGACCAGGTCCTGGATCTGGCCAATGCTCTGCACCGCGCCCATCAGCTCACCTGTCCCGTCCCGGAGGCCGGGACCACCTGGATAAAATCGACGTTTCCTGCCTCTATGAGCACCTCGCCGTCCATCGGCGTAACCTCCCCCTTGGCCCGCAGCAGCTCCGCGTTGCGCAGCACCAGGTAGCCGCGCCGCCGGCGCCACAGCACCCCCCGGAACGCTCGGTCCGTTCTGGTGTTCACAATCACCGTCCGCAGCTCCGGATACCGCTCAAACACGCATCAGCCCCCGCGTCTCGTACACACTCGGCCGCGCCTGCCCGATCCCCGCCGTGATCGCGTCGCACCGCGCCTCCCAAGCTAAGATCGCCGCCATCGCCGCGTCGATCTTGTGCGGGCTCTCCGGCTGCTCCTTGTAGATCGTCCACATCGGCACGCCCTGGTCGTCGTGCAGCGGGATCCGCCGCCGGCAGGCATTGCCCACGTGCCTGGCCAGGTGCTGGCTCCCGTCGTGGCTCAGCTCCCCGCTCTTAATCGCCGTCTCGAATCCGCGAATCGCAAAGGCCATCGCCTTGTGCCGGTTCGTCCACCACTCGATAACCCGCGTCTCCCCGTACCGTCCGGCCCATTCTGCCACCAGGCTCTCCCAATAAGGCGGATCGGCATACAGCCGCCACACGTCCCACCGCGCAAACGCCTC
>JAFGEI010000210.1 GCA_016931695.1 Anaerolineae bacterium
ACATCTGGTTGTCGAAATTGCATAGATGTCATTCTGAGCAGCCTGCCCCGGGCGTAGCCGAGGGGAGCGTAGCGAGCAAAGAATCCCATTCCGGAGAAGCGGAATCTCGTTCTGCAAGGAACGAGGCCCTTCGCTCCGCCCTCTGGGCGTCGCTCAGGGCGACAAATTTGGATCTACCGAGTCTCCCCGTAGCGTATCGTCCTGTCCAATCTCGCCCGGACTCGGTCAGCCAAGTCCTGCGGGTTACAATCAGCCTGGCTGAGCCGGGCAGTTTAGCCCGGCGGGGTAGGAAAGCGACATCAACGCCCAAGGGGAAGACAAACCAAAATCCCCAAGGCGGAAAAGCTTGCCAATTATCATGGTCAAGTGTATAATCGCTGCAGAGCCTTTCCCCGCTCTGCAGCGGGGAGGACATCCCAGGCTGTTGGACTGCTGTGACAGATAAACCCCAATTAAGGAGAGTGCAGAATGCCAGAAATGAAAGACGCTTGTGTTCAGCCGGCGCGGGGACCGATTATGCCCGCACCCGAATTTGCTCCTCCCCCAGGTAGGGAGGCGCCATCCCAGGAGGAACCGAAAATGCTCGCACGCGTAGGAAAACCAGCCCCCGACTTTGAGGCGACGGCCTTTGTGGCCGGCGAGGGCTTTAAGCCAGTCAGGTTGTCGAATTACAAGGGCCAGTGGATCGTGGTCTGCTTCTACCCAGGCGACTTTACCTTTGTCTGACCGACGGAGCTGGCAGCGGTCGCTGCCATGTACGACCAGTTCAAGGCCCTGGGCGTAGAGGTGCTGGCCATGAGTACCGACAGCCGGTTTGTACACAAGATCTGGCAGGAACAAGAGCTGTCCAAGATGGTGGAAGGGGGCGTGCCGTTTCCGATGCTTTCGGATGGCGGCGGCAAGATCGGCGCGGTCTATGGCGTATACGACGAGGCGGCAGGGGTGGATATTCGCGGGCGCTTTATCATCGACCCCGACTTTGTCATTCGCGCCATGGAGGTATTGACGCCAGAGGTGGGGCGGAACCCGGCCGAGCTGCTCCGCCAGATCAAGGCTTTCCAGCACGTGAAAGAGACCGGAGAAGTGACACCATCCGGGTGGCAGCCAGGCGACACGACACTCAAACCCGGCCCGGCATTGGTGGGCAAGGTATGGGAGGTTTGGAAGCCCTAGCCCGCAGGTTGAATGATTCCCTTGCGAAAACCCGGCACGTTTGTCAAGTCCAAGCGCCGCTCAGTGGAGCGGCGCTTTTGGCGCCCAGCTTTGAGAGTCGGCCCAAAAGTCCTGGCCGGGTGTGATTCACTTTCGGGGCGAATTCTGCAGCTAAACCCCTTTGCTCAAAGTTGCAGAATTGTGCCCTCTGCTCGGCCTGGATTCCCGCCTATGCGGGACAGGCTGCCAGATCCAGGCCCCAAGATACTGATTCCAAGTACATTTCAACCTTTGATCTGCCGGATCTGGCGATCCGGCAGGAGCAAAAATGGTGGTTTGCGCAGATTGGCCTGAGGTGGCCGGAGGGATGACAAATCACTAGGCAGAGTGGTGAAAACTCGCCCCCAAACTCAAGCGCACCCGTCCTGGCCTTTTTGCTTGCATTTCGCTTCGATTTATGGTAAAATCATTAAATCATTATAGTCAATCGCCACCTCCCGAGCCCTGGCCGGACGGGCCAGCGGTGTGCCCGGCGTGGACTTTATGCACGCGGGCGCACCAGTCATCCGCACGACAGATTCAATCTTCCCCCAAACGGGGGCCTCGACAAAGCCCACACTGCTGCAAACCCAGACCTCACAAGGAGACAAAAATGAACGCAAAAGTTTCCGCTCTAAAGAGGGCCGCACTGCCCTGCCTGGCAGTCACGCTGGGGATCGGCACCGCGCTGGCCCTGCTGACGGGGCTGGGCCATAACCCGGCCCCGGTCCACGCCGCAGCACCGGCAGCGCCCACGGATCCCACTTCTACCGGTAGGATCCCGCCCCTGGGCACGACCACAGGGGGATGGACCGCGGCGCCGGATCAACCCGGCATCGATGGATTAGACCCCAACCCAGCCTGGACTGCTACCGGCGAAAACAATGGCGATTTCTTCGCCCGCGCCACGGCAGCGGCGGGGGACGTCAACGGCGATGGCTATTCGGATGTCATCGTCGGTGCCTATGGATATCCCAGTAACACCCGCTGGGGCCGGGCCTATATCTACCACGGTGGCCCGACCGGCCTCAGCACCACACCCTCCGTCACCCTCACCGGCGAGACCAGCGGCACCAACTTTGGCCTATCGGTGGCAACGGCGGGGGACGTGAACGGCGATGGCTACGCCGACGTGATCGTCGGCGCGACCAGCTATCTGACCGGCACCGGGCGGGCCTACCTCTACCTCGGCTCTGCCAGCGGCCTGAACCCCACCCCTGCCCTCACCCTCACCGGCGAGAACGAGGGGGACAACTTTGGGTATGGGAGCGTGGCGACCGCCGGCGACGTGAACGGCGACGGCTATGCCGATGTCGTCGTCTCCGCAGTAAACTACCCGGGCGGGGCGGGAGATGGCAGGGTCTATCTCTACCACGGCTCGGCGGCGGGACTGGGCGCGACGCCCGCCTTCACCGCCACCGGCACGGGGGCCGAGCATCTCGGCATCTCCGCAGCGACGGCAGGGGACGTCAACGGCGACGGCTACGCCGATGTCGTTCTCGGTGCGTCCCTTTACGGGGGCGCCAACTACTATGGTCGGATCTACCTCTATTATGGCAGTTCCACCGGACTGAGCACGACAGATATGATGAGCGTAACTGGGACTAGCTACAACGAGCGCCTGGGCACGGCGGTGAGCACTGCCGGCGACGTTAACGGCGATGGTTATGCCGATGTCGTCGCCGGGGGTGACTATTACGGAGGTCAGGCCGGGATTGCCTACGTCTTCCAGGGCGGCCCGGATGGCCTCGACCCGACGCCGATCTTTGCCGAGAGCGACGCCTCCCCGCACTTTGGACGGGCGGTGGGCACCGCCGGGGACATCAACGGCGACGGCTATGCTGATATCGTCGTTGGCACCAGCACCTATTCCGGCTTTTCCATACGGCGGGGCCGGATCCTGGTCTATCTCGGCTCCGCTACGGGGGTGGATGGAGATCCCGACTGGATCCGCGATGGTGAGAACAACAACGACCGCTTTGGCGCGTCGGTGGGCACGGCGGGCGATGTAAACGGCGATGGCTTCTCCGACCTGCTCTCCGGCGCTTCCCATTATCCCAGCAATGCGTGGCAGGGTAAAGCTTATCTCTACCATGGTGGTGGTGATATCCCCAATCTCACCCCTGTTTGGACCACCACCGGGGAGAACAGCACCGATTACTATGGCATCTCGACCGCGGCGGCGGGGGATATCAACGGCGATGGCTATTCGGACGCCATCGTTGGCGCCAATGGCTATCCGAACAACGATGGCTGGGGCCGGGCTTATGTCTACCACGGCACTTCCACCGGCCTGAGCATCACCCCGGCCCTCACCCTCACCGGGCATACCGTGGGGGACCGTTTCGCCCGCTACGTAGCCACGGCGGGGGACGTGGACGGCGACGGCTACGCCGACGTCGTCATCGGTGCGGGGAATGCCATGACCAACACCGGGCAGGCCTACCTCTACCTCGGCTCCGCCACCGGCCTGAACCCCACCCCCGCTCTCACCCTCACCGGCGAGAATGAGGGCGACTACTTTGGCCATGTCGCCCCCGCCGGTGATGTCAACGGCGATGGCTACGCCGACGTCATCATCAGCGCGCAAAACTATCCGGGTGGCGGGGTGGACGGCCGGGTTTATCTCTATCTCGGCTCGGCAGGCGGTCTGGATGCCACGCCCGCCTTGACCCTCACCGGCACGGGGATCGAACGGCTCGGCTGCGCCCTGGGAACGGCGGGGGATGTGAACGGCGACGGCTACGCCGATGTCGTGGTCGGCGCCAAGTATTATGATAACGGGCGCGGCGCGATCTATATCTACCACGGCAGCGCTGCTGGCCTATCCGCTACCCCCGCCTTGACCGTCACCGGCGAGGGCAGCGACGACCGCTTCGGCGGCGCGGTGAGCACCGCCGGGGACGTCAACGGCGACGGCTACGCCGACGTCGTCGTCGGGGCCGACTATTTCACCATCGCCTGGCAGGAGGGCCGCGCCTACGTCTACCTCGGCGGTCCTGACGGCCTCGATCCCGCCCCTGTTTTCGTCGCCACCGGTGTGTTCGGTATCGATCACTACGGGCGCGCGGTGGGTACGGCCGGGGACGTGAACGGCGACGGCTACGCCGACGTCGTCATCAGCGCTCCTGACTATCCCGCGAACGCCGAGAGGGGCCGGATCTATCTCTACCTGGGCGGCCCAGGGGGGCCGGACACCAGCGCCGACTTGATCGTCGATGGCGAGAACGACGACGATAACTTTGGATATAGTGTTGGCACGGCTGGGGACGTCGACGGCGATGGCTTCCCCGACCTGCTCGTCAGCGCCCACAGCTATCCCGGCGACGCGGGACAGGGCAAGGTCTATCTCTACACCAACAGCATAGGCCGTCAAGTCCTGCCCCGCCAGCTCCGCGGCGACGGCAGCGGGACGCCGGTGCAACCGTGGGGGCTCTCCCACGCCGCCGACGGCTTCCTGCTGCAGACAACCGCCATCGCCCCCCTGGGAAGAGGCGATGTCAGGCTGCAGGCGGAGGCCTGTCCGCCCGGCACCCCCTTCGGCGACCCGGGATGCACGACCTACACCGCCCTGGCGTGGACCGACGTGACGACTGCTACCGAGGGCATCGTCCTCAACGAGACCCTCCCCGGGCTGGCAAGTGACACAGTCTACCGCTGGCGGGCGCGGGTGGTGCACGATTCGCCCTTCTACCCCCATGGGCCGTGGCGCCGCCTCTTTGGACAAGGGCTGGAGGCCGACCTGCGGGTGGGCACCCCGCCCGACGTGGCCATCGACAAGACGGTCTACCCGCCCATCGCCGGCCCCGACCAGATGGTCACCTACACCCTGGTCTTTTCCAACGCGGGGTCGCTGGCCGCCCCCGGCGTGACCATCGTCGACGCGGTGCCGCTGACGCTGACCAACCTCAGCTACTGGAGCAGCCGCCCGGTCACGCCGACCGGCCCCTTCCTCTATACCTGGGAGGTGGGTCACCTGGGCGCGGGCGAGGACGGCGTGATCACTATCACCGGCATCGTCAGCCCCGATGTCACCGGCCTGTTCAGCCTGACCAACCAAGCGTCCATTGCCACGACGGCGGCGGACGGCAACCCGGACAACAACGACGCCCTGGTCCAACACACCATCGACGCCCAGGCGCCCGAGCCGCCGACCCTGATCAGCCCGCCTGATAACACCTTGACCTCCACCAACCCGCTCACCCTCACCTGGGCCCCCAGCCCCAGCCCCGACGTGGCGGGTTACTGGCTGCAACTGGGTTGGGGTATCTATGATGTCGGGAATGTGACCGCGTACAACACCGGCGTTCTGCCGGACCTGCTCCACGCCTGGACCGTCGCTGCCTACGACGGCGTGGGCAACACCGGCCCGTATACCGACACCTGGTATTTCACCATCGACACGACACCGCCGGATCCGCCCACCCTGCTCAGCCCGGCCGACGGGGCGCTGATCAGCGATACAACGCCAACCATGACCTGGCTGTCCAGCCCCAGCACCGACACAATGGGCTACCTGCTCGACCTGAACGGCGTGGTGACGGACGTGGGGGACGTGACCGCGTACACGCCGCCGCCGCTGGCGGACGGGGTCTATACCTGGACCGTCGCCGCCTACGACGGCGCGGACAACACCAGCGCCTACACCGACACCTGGTCCTTCACCGTCGATGCCACGCAACCGGAGGTCGTAGCGACATTGCCGCCCCACGGGGCGGTGCACGTGCCGCTCGACGCGCTGGTGGTCATCACCTTCAGCGAGTCGATCCAGACCGACGGCTTCGAGTTCGGCGTGATAGGGCCGGACCCGGGCGGCTGGTCGGCGGCGTGGAACGTCCTGGGCACCGTCGTCACCCTGACCCACGACGACTTTGCGGAGGGAGCACTCTACACCGGCATGGTGGCGACCGCCGACGACCTGGCAGGCAACCCGCTGCTCGGCGCGCCGTACGCCTGGGAGTTTACTACTGCCACCACCACCTACCAGCTATTCCTGCCGGTCGTGGTGCGAGGGCCATAGCCAGTGCGGTAGGCGACGCGACGCCTGGCAAGCAAAACCGCCGGTGGTAGCAGCACCGGCGGTTTCCGACAGCCCTGTAGCGATTGCACCTTTACAGTCAGATAACCCGATTGTTCAGAGCTGCCCAGGAGCGGGTGAAGGGATTCGAACCCTTGACATTCAGCTTGGGAAGCTGACGTTCTACCACTGAACTACACCCGCCTGCAGCGGCTATTATAAGCGGCCGCCGCCAAAAGTCAAATCACCGCAGCGCGCGGTCATTCCCCCCGCGGACGCCAGAGCAGTTGCTCCCGCACCAACAGGTCCGTCCCCCGGATCTTGAACGCCAGGTCCGCCGCCAGGTTGCGCATCACCCGGTAGCCCAGGTCGGGATAATTGTCGCACAGGGTGATCAATCCCTCGCGGGGAACAAGAAGCAGCAGTGCCTTGCGCGACGCGCAGCGGGCCGACGCCGTCCGCAATCCCTGGTCGACCAAGGCAACCTCGCCAAACGTCTGCCCTGGACGGAGAACGGCGATTGCGGATGCTTCGGGCTGTTGGTCCTGCTGCACCTGGACCAGCGAGGGATCGACGAGGATTTCGATCTCTCCCTGTGCGATGACATACATCTCGTCGCCGGCGCTGTTTTCTTCAAAGACAATGTCATTCTTCCGAAGCTTGACCTCCGAACATGCAGAAGCGACCATCTGTAACTGTACATCGGTCAGGTCGTAGAAAACGTCGGTGCGGCGGAGAATGTTCATGTACTCTTCGAGCTTTTTGTCGTCCACGGCATACCTCCAAACGACTCGAGTCTCAGTTACATCCCAGGCAGCCAACCGCTGTTCGACTTGGACACGAGTGGAACAGCCGGAAAGAGAAGCGACCCAAGATGCCGTCATTGTAGCACATTTTAGCAGAGAGGAAAAGCAGGGACCAGTTGCACATTTTGCCAATCTGTAGTAAACTGCCCCCGTCGTATGAAAACCGGAGGAGTGACGATCATGCTGTACCATCGCCGCACCTGAGGCGCGGCCTTGGGCGCCGGTTGGCGCCCGCAGGCCAGCCTGCACATGCCAGGGGGCGGCGTCGTGACCGCACCCTGAGTTCGGACGTAGTCTCCCTCCGTTGGGTGACACGCCGCCGCTGGTATGTGCAGCGGCGGCTTTTTGTTGCCCAAGGCGCGTTCTGAGCACGGACAGAACGTCCGTAGTCGAAGGACACGTTTGGAGATCATATCTTCAGGAGGTGGACTGTGTCCGAAAAGCTTACCCGTTTCTTTGCCTCGCGCTGGGGCATCATCCTGGCCGGGGCCGTCATCGG
>JAFGEI010000211.1 GCA_016931695.1 Anaerolineae bacterium
CCACAACGCCTGGTGCGCCGTGCCCATCTTTTGGTTCAACCAGATGGACGGGCGCGGACCGTGGGACCTGGAGGGCTCGATCCGCGAACATCAGCGGCTGATGGCCTGGTACGGCGAACGGGACATCCCGGTGGAGCTGAACGAACCGCACCATTGGGGCATGCGCGACGCGCCGGACAGCGTCTTTGTGACGGCGGCCTATCTATCGGCCTACAACGCCCGGGCCATGGGGGTACGCGACTATATCGCCCAGATGATGTTCAACAGTCCGGTCGGCCTCTCCGACGCGATGGACCTGGCCCGGATGCTGGCGGCGCTCGAGCTCTGCGAACCGCTCGTCCAGAAGGGGACCTTTCGCCTCTGGCGCCAGACGCGCACCGGCCTGCTGAGCTACCCGCTGGACCCCGAGGCCGCGCGCGCCCACCTGGCGACCAGCATCTACGCGCAGATGGCCCTGCGGCCCCACATCGTCCATGTGGTCGGCCACACCGAGGCGCATCACGCGGCCACGGCCGAAGACATCGTGGTGGCCAGCAAGATCGCCCACCGGGCCATCGAGAACGCCCTCCAGGGGCAGGCGGACATGACGGCGGACCCCGCGGTCCGGCAGCGGAAGGAGGAGTTGATTGGCGAGGTGCAGGTCACGTTGGACGCGATCCGCAACCTGGCCGCACCCGGGGTCGCCGACCCGCTCAGTGACCCCCCTACCCTGGCACGTGCAGTGGCGGTCGGTGTGCTCGATGCCCCGCACCTGCGCAACAACCCGTTTGCCCGCGGGCACATAGTCACGCGCATCGACGCCCGCGGTGCCTGCGTGGCGGTCGAGCCGGCGACGGGCCGGCCGCTGACCGAGGCGGAACGGATCGAGGAGTTGCGACTCGAGGAGGTGGACCGTGAAACTGGTCCTGCTGGTCGTACACGATGACGATGTCAACAACGTCGCGGACGCCCTGCTTAACGAGGAGTATCACATCACGCGGCTGGCGAGCACGGGGGGATTTCTGCGTGTCGGGAACTCGCTGCTGCTCTGCGGGGTAGAGGACGACCGGGTAGAGCCCCTGTTCGAGATCGTTCGCGCCAACACCGAAGCGCGGGTTCTGCCCCAGATGTCGGACTGGGCGGGCGATGTGCATGTCAGCAGGGCTGTCGTGTTTGTGTGCAATTTGGAACGATGCGAGCGATTGTGAGGTGAAAACGGATGACCCATGTGCGACGTGAACCCGACGAGAACCTGGAGCGGTTGCTCCGGCGTTTTCGTCGCAAACTGCAGGAGAGCGGAAGCCTCCGCGCCTATCGGCGGGCGCGCTTCTTTGTCTCCAAGGGTGAGCAGCGGCGCGAGAAGCAGCGCCGGGCCGCACGCCGTCTCTTGCAGCGGCAGCGGCGATTGAAAGAACGGATGGCGCGATAAACTCGAAGCAGCTGCCCATCGTAAGGATGGAGCAAGCCCCGCCCAGGCCTTGATCTTGGTCTGGGCGGGGCTTGCCCCTGCCCCGGTCTGTGCGCAGAGGTGGGAGCAAGCCCCACCCCTGCGGCGGACCGGCAGATCAGGGTGCTGCCCGTAACATACAGGGCAGATAGGTACAGCAGCAGCCCGCCCCTTGCAGGATGCCACTCCCCGCCGCCTGCAGAAGATAGCCCGCCCCGCCGGCGTTTCCCTCCACCTGCCAGGTGCCGCCGGCCAGACGATAGCCTGGCCCGAGCGCCGTCCCGGCCTCGACCAGGTAGACCGCCGGCGCGGCCGGCGCGGCGTGCTGGGCCAACACCGCCGTCCCCAGCCAGAGACAGAGCAGGATGGCCAGAATCAGGTGCAGCGCGTGCTTGGCCGTCATCGTCCCACCTCCACCGGGGCGAACGGCGCCAGCCGAACGTCCTCGTAGCCCAGGCGCTTGGCCATGACGCGATAGTCCAGGGCGCACGCCGCCGGCCGGCCGTCCAGGGTCACCCCGCGAACGGTAAATCCGCTCGTCGTCTTGGCCGTCACATAGAGCCAGACCGGTTCGGCGCTCAGCGGCGTCACAAAGACGTGATAGTCATCCGCCAGGTTGACCGTCCGGGCATAGATCGGCTCAAAGAGGACGGTGACTTCCCCGTCCATGAGGGAGGCCGTGCCGAGGTCCTCGTGCCAGACCTCGGGGCTCTCCACCGCATAGACCTGGCGCCAGCCGGTCTCCCGGGTATCCACGACCGCGCTCTTGGTGCCCGAGCAGGTCAGGTTGCCGTTCTCCTCGATCCAGCAGACCGAGAAGTCGAGGCCGTTCTTGACCTGGAAGGAGTGCGTGCCGTTTTTGTCGGCGTCCAACTTGACGGCCACGTCACCGAGGGCCGAGAGGTACAACTCCGCGCCTCCCCCATCGTGGGCCACCAGCTTGCCCACGGCGCCGCCCAGGGCCACGTCGCCGTCCAGGTAGTTGGCGCTGTCCGAGTCGAAGAAGCCGGCGTCGTTGTTGGTGCTCTGGCCATGCACCCCCGTGGCATCGGTGCTCAGACCCAGCACGCCGATATTGGTGGTGCTCTGGCCCAGGACGCCGGCCCAGGTTTGGCTGTGGCCGTGGAGGGCCACGAACGGTCCCGGGAAGTTCACGCCCATACTGCTGTCCCCCCACGATTCGCCCCAGTGGTCATGGGGGCAGGGCGCGCCGGCGTTCACGCCGGCCTGGGTGGACGGCAGGGCGGGGCGCAGCGCCTGGCGCGGGGACAGGGGCGTGAAGGCATCCGCCCCCGGCCCGCGCACCGCCACCTCCAGCCAGCACGACCCATCGGCCAGTATGCTTTCGGGAAGCGGGGTGACGCGGCCCAGGAAGGCGGTAAAGCTACCGCCGCCGACGGCGACCCCCGCCTGGACCTCGGACCAGAGCAGCGTGCCGCCGAACGCGGCGTCGTAGAGGGACAGGGTCAGGTCGTAGGCGCCATCGGCGACCGGTTGGCCGGCTTCGTCGGTCAGCCGGCCGGCATAGGGAATCGTGATTCCGTCCGGGCCCTTTTGGGCCATCGGGACGGCCTGGGCAACGCTGCTGCCGAGGACCAAGACGATGAGGACCACTACCAGGATGATCGGAAAAGCTTTCTGGCGAACCATGATATTCCTCCTTGGGGGTGTGGGGCCGGGTCCTTCGGGCCGGCCGATCCACTGGTGTAGGGGCGAGGGTGCCGCGCCCCTACTTGAGCCACTGCTGCGGGGTGTCGTCCAGC
>JAFGEI010000036.1 GCA_016931695.1 Anaerolineae bacterium
CGGCAGGCCGGATCCCCGTGTATACGGGGACAGGGGCGGAGAGGCGCAACCCCGCGCGATGCCAGCCTGGTGGCCGTGGGGGCAGGGGTGAGCACACTTTGCTATGCCAGCGATGGGGTGGGATGGGTGCGGGGTTGCTGCTTGTTCATCGTCGCACTTTGTCAGTCCTCAGGAAATGAAAGGGGTGCCCTCATTCTTTTGCTGCAAGACCTTGTCCAACCCGCGCAATATATCGTCCATATTAGCGATGGACATTTCATTGGCAGCAAAAGGTCGCAGCATGGCCATGATTTTGCTCATTGTCTCTACCAAGTCCTCGTCCAGCCTTTCCAGAGGGATACTCGACTCCCCCTTGACCACCATCCGTCCCAGGACATAGAGGACATAATGCCAACTTGGGCTATGAATAACATCCAGACGAGCTTGCAGATCACTGACTGCCCGTCGCCGGGCGCCCTCTACACCATGCTCCCGACATTCTCTCAACAACTCGAGGTGTACCGTACCAGTAGCGAATCGCCTGGCATGCCCCCGTGCCCAGGTACGATTGAGCAAAAACCTGGTAAACTCCTCACCATAGGCAGTGCACAACTGGGGATGGTTGTCGATATACCTCAAGGCCGTCTGCACATCTTGGAGCGCCAGATATTCAAAGACAATCGGTTGGAGGCGCCTGAATCTAACCAGACGATAACCGATCCAGAGAACGGGCAACAGGATCAAAGTACCAACAACAGCAAGTATCCACCACAATATCTCGGGCATTTCTACACTTGTCCTGACCGAAAAACACATCCTATTAGGTACGCTTGGCAGTGGGTTACCGACGGGATAAGCCTGTAGATGGTGAGTAGTCGCTTGCTCGTCCGATTCCACCACTGACCCATTCCTTCGCTCGTCAAGTATAGGCAACCTGATGTACAAGTCAATCCCAGGTTTGCCGCGACCGGTGCAGGAGGGCGTTCCAGAAAGCAGCCGCTCCCGGCGGGCGTCGGTCTTTGCGAGGGTGAGCGTGCAGGAACACCAGTATTCCTCGGCCTAGGGGCCTACGAGGGGCAAGGCCCACCAGCCTGCCCCTCCTTTCGGCCCCGGCAAAGGCCGGGCCTCGGAGGGTGCAGGCCGAAGGGGCCTGGGGGTGTCACCTGCAAGATCAACAACCTCTACCGCACGGCGCTCCTGAGCGGGAGCAGGTCTTGGGGCCTCAAGCGCGTCCTCCTTCCGTGCTCCTCACTTCCACTGAACGCGACTACGGTCGAAGGACCGCTCGCCGACCCAGCGGCGGATGGCATCCTCGGCAGGTGTCGGTGGGGTTTTAACCACTATCTTCCCCACTTAGCCATTTACAAGCACCCGATACCGCCCGTTCCCGATCACGTAATTCTTGCCAATGTGCGCCCACTGGCCCAGCCACAAGGCCGGCAACAGTGGGCGAAAATCGTTGCCAGCATACCACGCTTCGCCCAGCAATCCCTCAATCTCGTAGGTACCGGACTGCTTCGAGCGACGCTGGTACCCATCCGTGTAGACCTCACTGTGCTCCAGGCGCACGGTCTCGGCCAGATCGAGCAGCGGGCCGTACTCTGCTTGCGGCCACTCCCCATCGCCGTGGACTTGGCTGAGCAGCCGCAGGCGACGCACCAAGGCGCGCATGATGGCGCTGAACCTGGGCTCGTCCACCCACTGCCCTCGTTCCTTGATCTTGACCGGGCTTAAGAAGCGAAGTGATATGGACGACACAGGGTCCGGATACGCTGCCACCCGGTCGACCATCTGGCCGTAGCGGAAGGCGATCTCGTCCAGGGTGTAGCTGCGCCAGGTCAGGACGGGCGCGCCGTCGTGCGGTTCCTCCTCTGCCAGGTAGATAGCGCCTCCGTTCTCGTCTGCTTCAGGCCGCAGCGCGCTTGCCCGGCGCAGGCGACTGCGCCAGCGCACGCGACCCATGCCTTGCTCCGCTCCCTCCTGCACTGCGGCGACAATGGATGGCACCTGCCGCAGCGCCATTTCGCCAAACAGGGCCAGCTCGAACTGCCACGGCGTCCCCGCGGCGATGCGCCGCCGGCGGTCTTGGCCGTCCCAGAGAGCATAAGCCGGCGGCGGCGTGTCGCCGACGAGACGTTTGATCTGGGGTGACCATGCCGGATCGACGGGAGGTGAGCAGAGCCGCCCGAACATGCATACGTCGGGACGGCGGCAGCCATGCCGGCAGCGAGTGGGCATGGGGCACCACAGTTCGCTCAACCACCACAAGAGCGCCATGCGCAGCAGGTCGCCCTTGTAGGGTGGAACATCGGCTTCTTCTAGCGTTTCAAGATCGAAGCACAGACGGGCAAACGGCAAGGCTTCCAGCGCCATTTCGGCTACTCCTTGATTTCGTTACCGGATACAGAGCGCTTCGGCGCCATCCCACAACCGAAAGGAGGTGAAATCCATGCAAAGCATCCCTGACACCCTGACCAATGAGCGAGTCGTCGTCTTCATCGACTACCACAACACCCTGCACGCCCTGCGCCGCGTCGGGCAGCAGATCGACCTGGTCGCGCTGCGCGACTACCTGGCTGAAGGCCGCCACCTGATCGAGACCTTCCTCTACATCGCCACCCATCCCCTGCCTGAGCGGCAGATGGCTGACCGGGAAACGCTCAACCACCTGCAGCGCCATGGCTTCCTCATCCGCAGCAAGATGGGCCAACTGCTCCCCAACGGTCGCCTCAAGTGCGACTTTGACCTGGAGATGGCCCTCGACGTCCAGGAGTTCACCAGCCGCGTTCACACCCACATCGTCGTCCTGGTCACTGGCGACGGAGACTTCACCCCACTGGTGGAGCGGCTGCGCCGTCAGGGCATCCGTGTCGAGGTCGCCTCGGTCTCCGGCAGCATCGCCGCCTCACTGCGAGCCATGGCCAACGGCTTCGTCGACCTGACCCGGATCGGCCAGGAGGTTGAAAACCTCCTGATGCCCATCGCCCCGCCACAGAACGACGAAACGGACGACATGGACGAAGCAATGGCCTACGACGACCTGCTCCCAGAGCCGGACGCCGCTGTGCCGCTGCCCGCCTAGGGTGCGCCGGCAGGCGGGGTGACTCCCGCCTGCCGGTTCCCCCGTTTCGTTACCGGAATCAGACAGGCCCAATCTCACACGAAAGGAGGTTCACGATGGCCACAGCAATCATCAACGGACGCCGAGTCCAGGTACCCCCGGTCGCTACAGTCGAGGACATTCGCAAGGCCGGTGGCATCGATAAGGGGCGATCCATCCTCCGCCGCACGCGCGAAGGCAACTTTGTCGTGCGGCCGGATGAGGAGGTCGCCGTCGGCGACGGCGACGTCTTCGTCGACGCGCCCCCCCGCATCAAGGGCTAAGGCCCTGCTTCCTGGTTCGGGGTCGGCTCCCCGACCCCGAACCACTCCCCAAAAGGAGGCTCAAAAATGCTCGACTGGCTCAAGACGCAGCTCAAAATTGGAAACGAACAGACTCGCCCGCCGGTCAACCAGCGCCGCAACGGCCGCATCGACGCCGAGGTTATGATGATCGCCGAGCGGTTCAGCCGTCCGCCCTACCAGGGCATCCTCTACGACGATGTCAACCGCGACTGGCTGATCATCCCCAACTACCCCCTGCCGGACCGCTTTGCCCAGCGCCGCTGCGACCTGCTGATCGTCTTCCCCGAGATGTACCCCGAAGCCCCACCGATCGGCTTCTACCTGAACCGCAAATTCGCCCTCCGCGACGGCAGAGTGGACGCGCACCTGACCAGCCGCAGTTACCACGGCGCCCCCGATCTCATCGACCAGGGCTGGCACTGGTACTGCGTCACCATGACTGCCAACTCCCCCGGCGCGTGGTCGCCCAAGGCCGACCACCGCCAACCGGACAACCTGTGGACGTACCTGACCATGGTTCGCGAGGTCCTCACCAACGACTTCTAGGGACGTCGCCTGGCATCGAGACCGAGAGGAGGAATGCGATGGACTATACCCTGGCTCTGACGCGGCACGCCGCCGCAACGATGGAGACCCACCTGTTGGGCGACCGCCGCACCGAGCAGATGGCGGTCACCCTCTGCGGCGTGAGCCGCATGCCGCACGAGGTGCGGCTGCTGGTGCGCGACGTCATCCTGCTGCCGCCGGATGCCTTCCGCCGCCAGAGCATCGCCCAACTGGAGCTCAAGCCCGAGGTGCAAGCCTTCATCCACCGGCGCGCCGACGAGCACGGCCTGGTTCAGGTGGACTGGCACAGCCACCCCGGCGGCGGCTCCTATGTGGCCTTCTCCCCCACCGATGACCGCTACGAGGCCGCCCAGGCTGCCTATCTAGCCCACAAGATGAACGGCGTGCCCTATGGCTCGGTTGTGGTCAACGAGGGGGCGATGGATGCCCGCCTGTGGATCACCCGAGTCAGCAAATCGGCCCGGCGCAGGAAGCAGGCGCAGCCGGCCCCGATCACCTACCGCCCCCAGGCCCATCCCTTGCAGGCCATCCTGAGCGGTGACTTGCAGCGGCGCATCCCCGTGTCGACGCAGCGGCTGCAGCGCGCTGGCGCCTCGTTCATCTCCCCCATCTTCGACCGCCAGGTGCGTGCCTTCGGGCAGGCCTTCCAGCGCAAGATGAATGCGCTCCGCGTGGGCGTTGTTGGCCTCGGGGCGATGGGTGGGGCCATGGTCGAGCACCTGGCGCGGTTGGGCGTGCGCGAGTGGGTGCTGGTCGACCCGGACGTGGTGACCCTCTCCAACCTCAACCGGCTGGTCAACGCCACCACCACCGATGCCCAAAAGGCCCGGCCCAAGGTCAACGTGGCCCGCAGCACTGTTCGCCAGGTCACGCCCAAGGCCTATGTGCGCGCCCTGCAGGCCGACGTCTTCGATCCCGAGGCCCAGCGCGCGCTCAAGAGCTGCGACCTGCTGATCGCCGCCACCGACAACCACAGCAGCCGCGTCGCTCTGAACCGGCTGGCCGTGCAGTACCTCATCCCACTGGTCCACCTGGGGTTCAACGTCACCGTGGAGCCGAAGGGGCGGGAAGTGGCAGATGTCAGCGGCGAGGTGGCCATTCCCGACTTGGGCCGCTGGTGCCTGCAATGCGCCGGGATCGTCAACTTGCAGCAGGCCGGCTGGGAGCTGGCCTCGCCCGACCAGCGCGCTCTGCTGCGCCAGCGCGGCTACGTCGACGACACGCCGGCCCCGGCCGTTCACCACCTGGACGGCGTGGTGGCTGCGCTGGCGGCGGCCGAGATTCACAATCTCGTTCACGCCTTCAGGCCGCAGCAACGCTACCTGGTCTACGACGCCTTGCAGACCAAGCTCGTCCCACTGCAAGTGACGCCGAGCGAGAACTGCCCGGTGTGCAGTGCGGAACACGGCGTGCTGGGCCTGGGCGATCTGGAGCCGTTGCCCGACTACCGGCGTGCCTCGCGGGTACAGCTCCCGCCGCCGCGTCGTCCCGCGGAGGAGACGGCGGCCGGCACAGGAGGGAAGGCGGCAGCGCCACCGGCGAAGCAAGAGAATATGGCCGTCTTCCAACTGGCCACGCCGCTGCCGGATCGCCAGGAGCGCGCCCGCCGCATGCAGGCTGCGATGGCAGAGGACGAGGAGGAGTGGGAGTAGGCACCATCTCCCTCGCCGCCCCGGGTGGACTCTGGCCCGGGGCGGTTCTGTTTTTAAGGTTCTCATTTGGCGGCTATATTGGATAACGAGCCACAAAGACAGCCCGTTGTGTATTCGGAATCGGCTTGTTATTCTCGTCGTAATCTGAGCGCACGTATTGACAGTCGATGTGTCGCTCGGCAGCCATTGAGAATGCGCCAGCGGACATGATGGCCGTGCCTCCCGTGATATCGACCGCGACTTCGGTAGGGGCAATTCCTTTGCTTGCCAGCCAATCCAAGATGGAAGCTGTCTTTGTGCGCACCTCGACCACACTCCAGGGATCAACGATTTCGGGCTGCACTTGGTCGTCGCTCATGCCAAGACGAGTCTTGATTTCATCTGCCACAGCGATCGTTTCGCGGCTGCAGACAATGCCCAGCCAATCTGGGCGCGGCTGTTGGTTTTCCAACACGAATAATATGGTCTGAAACTGTCGCCCCACAGTGAATACCATAGCCTGACGTGGCGTGGCAAAGGCTTCACCCTCTCCATAGGACGGGCGGCGTCGCCGTGCCAACCGACCTACTATCCAAAAGACAGCGAGCAAAAGAACCAGGCCGCCCAGAGTCGTTGTGGCCAACAAGGCCCAACTCCCGCTGAAGGCTGCGCTGATGACGCTCTGCAACCATATGCCGGCGATCAATAGTTCGATCCACCGTTCACGGAAGAATCTTCTCATTTCATTCATTGGGGGACCTCCGTAGCCGCGCCTCGTCGCGCAGGGCCTGCAAGTTGATGAGTTCCGCTATCTCGAACTGGGGCGGGGTGCTGTCGGGGACGGGGCGCACGCGGACGATGGTCGGGAAATGGCCTATCCGCCCGTGCAGCTCGGCCATCAGGGCCGCTGCGACCGGGGCGTAGCCCGGCGGGTTGATCAGCAGCGCCGTCGTCTGCCAGGCGTGGGGGGAGAGGCCAACGCTGTCGACGATGTCCACGATTTGACCTGCCAGCGAAAGGCGGTGGTTGATCTGGACCGGCACGTCCCACACGATCGGCGCTTGCCCAACGAGGCGTTCCAGTTGCGCCAAGTGGGCTTCGGTCAGGGGGTGGGA
>JAFGEI010000212.1 GCA_016931695.1 Anaerolineae bacterium
ACGTGAACCAGAGCATCGTTTGCCGCGCACAATGGGCAGCGCCAGAGCAGCGTCGGGATCATGGGTGAGCCACGTGTTCCCGATAGTATTTGTAGGCGTCGCCTACGGTCTGGAGCTGCCAGGCCAGGTCGGGCGAAATCTCCAGGCCGAGCTCCTCCAGGCGCAGCAGAATCTCGACCAGGCGCAGCGAATCGACGCCCAGGTCGGTGATAAAGTAAGCCTCTGGTTCGAGCAGTGACGCATCCAGGCACAGCAGATCGGCCAATATGGCCTGAAAAGCCGCAAACGACAGGTTCTGGTCTTGTGACATATTTCTCACCGTGCTATACTGGCAACGTGACGAGACGGAATCCTTTCCGGCTGCCGGAAAAACCGGTCGAGGGCTTTGTCCACGGCTATTCCCTGTCCACCTGGCCGCCCATCCGCTGGCTCGACCGGCTGGCCGAAGGGCCGGAGCGGTTGCTGCTGTGGCCCTGGACGCGCCGCATCGAAATTGACCGGCCGATTTTCATCGTCGGCGCCTTCCGCTCCGGCACCACCATCCTGGAGCGGATCGTGGCCGCTCACCCCGCCGTCGGCCACTTTTGGTTCCTGACCAACGTCTACAGCCACTCTCCGGCAACCGGCTGCGTACTGGCGCGGCTGCTGCAGCGGCTCGGCGTGCTCGACCGGGGCAGCGTGCCCATCGCCCACAACCCCCACATCCCGACAGCGATGTTTTCGCCCTTCGAGTGCGAATGGATCTGGTCGCGCTCGAGCAGGAGCCTGTGGGACAAGCACTGCACCAACTTGACGGTCGGAGCCGCGCATTCCGATCCACGCTTTGAGCGCACCTTGTCCAGCCTCATCCGGCGGCACTTGCTGGTGCAGCGCGCGGCGCGCTTTGTCAACAAGAACCCCATCAACTGCCTGCGCCTGGGTTATTTGCGCCGCCTATTCCCCACCGCGCTTTTCGTGTACATTGTGCGCGACCCACTGGACACGATCTGGTCGCACCAGCGCATGGCCGAGCGCGTCGAGTCGATCGTCCGCGGCGCCGGGGTGGAGCGACTCGCCGGCGAAGGACTGCACATGCCCACCCTGGCGGCGCGCATCAAGACGCCCACCTACGCCCAGACCCTGGCCCTCGACCGGGAACACCCTCTATTGGGCATCGCCAACCAGTGGCGGGACATGAACGCCGCCGTCCTGGACATGCTGCCGGGCCTGGCCGACCAGGCGCTGCTCTTGCGCTACGAGGAACTGGTGGCCCAACCGGCCGCCGTCCTGGAGCGGATGTGGGTCTTTGTCGAGTTAGCTGACGATCACGCTGCAGCAATCACCCACGCCTACGTCCCGCGTCTGACCCCCCCACCCCCTCCCGGGCTAAGGCCGGAGGAGCGTCACCTGCGGCCGCGCGTTCGGAAAATTATCGCCCCCGTCGCGGATCGATTGGGCTATAGGTGAGATATTGGGTAGTCTGCCCGATGAGTGGTGATGCAATTTTTAGCCACGAATTAACACGAATTTTGCCTTTAATCGCGTAAATTAGTGCCAGGCTCAACCGGGAGACTCAGATGTTGTATTTTGCGTACTACAACCCGCCATTTCTCGCAGCCGGAATCTTTGCACTTTGCCGGTGACAGTGAGCGGTAGTTGCTGTACAAAGCACACCCGTTCGGGAACTTTGAACGGCGCGATCTGACCCAGGCAAAAGGCGCGCAACTCCTGCTCGCTCAACGCCGCGCCAGGAGCCTGTTCGACAAAGGCCCATACTGCCTCAACGCCATCTTGGGCGACACCGATCACGCCGGCGCGCCGGATAAGCGGGTGCTGTTCCAGGTAACGCTCCACCTCCTCGGGATAAATTTTAAAGCCGCCGCGGACGATGACGTCTCTTTTGCGCCCCATCAGCCTCAGGTACCCGTCGTCGCCCAGACAACCCAGGTCGCCGGTGTAGAACCAGCCGTCGGCGTCGAGCACCTGGGCGGTCAGCTCCGGATCGCCATAATAGCCGTTCATCATCTGCGCCGTGCGTACCGCGACCTGTCCAATCCCGCCCGCCGGCAGTGATTGCCGGGCGCCGTCGACGATGCGCAGCCGGACACCGGGTGCCGCTTTACCCACCGTCGTCGCCACCCGCTGCCACGGGTCACGCTGGCCGGTCCAGGTGATATTGCCCGCCTCGTTGGTGGCGTACATGTTCTCCAGCGGGCAGTGGAAACGCCCGGCAAGCGCCTGGGCCAGGTCGGGCGGGCAGACCTCGGTGCCCAAAAAGATGCGGCGTACCGAGGCCAGGTCGCGGCGCTCCTGCCCCGGCACGCGCAGCAGCAGGCGGGCCATGGTCGGCGAGACGGCCAGCAGCGTCACCCGCTCGCGTTCGATTGTCTCCAGCATCTGGCGCGGATCGAAGCGGTCGACGAGGATCAGCCGCCCACCGGCCAGCCACGTTGCGACCACGGCCAGCGCGCCGTGATAGTAGCACAGGGGGAACGGGAACAGCACACAGTCGAACACGCGGGGGGCGAGCCGCAGGAGCGCGCGGGGGTGAGCCAGGCCCCAGTAGCGCTCCCAGGTGTGGACAGCACCCTTGGGCAGGCCAGTCGTACCGGAGGTGTAGGTGATGCGCCCGCAATCGCGGAACGTCAGCCGCGCCGGGCGGAGAGACCGTTCCGTGTTCAACACCTCGTCTAGCGAAAAAAAGGGCCGAGCACTGCCGCTTTCGGCGCCCTGAACGACGACGGCCCGCAGGTCGGGCAGCTCGGGCAGCAGGCGGGCCAGGGTAGCGGGATGATCGTGACCGTACCAACGCCGCGTGGTGAGAACAGCATTGACTCTGCTGCCAGCCAGGATGTGACGCAGTTCGTGCCTGCGCAGCAGGGGATTGAGTGGCACTTCGAACGTGCCCAGCAGCCACGGCGCAAGAAGGGCATAGACTGCCGCCGGGCTAGCCGGCAGCAGTGTCGCCACGCGGTCGCCCTTTTGCACACCCAGGCCTTGCAGCCCGGCCGCCAGCGCTTCGACGTGGGCCAGAACCTGCCGCCGGGTCAGCCGCTGCTCGCCGGCGACGAGGAATTCGTCGTCGGGCCGAAAACGGCGCGCCAGCGCCAGCCATTGTCGCGGTTCGAGCCAGTTCAAGATGCTGCGAATGAACACGCGGTCAGTGTACCACAGCCAGCGATCTTTGTCTATTGCGTATTGCTGAATGACAGAATCAGTAGATCACGAAAAGCTCCCGCTGGATTCCCGATGCGGGACAGGCTGCCAGATCCAGCGGAATATGCCGGATTTGGCAACTTGTCCCGCAAAGGCGGGAATCCGCCACGAGCTTTTCGTAAAGTACCTCGACAATGGCATATTTCAACATTGGATGCTCTACCGCAGTGGGGGAAGGGGGAAAAGGTGGTTTTGCAGGCGGCGAAGCCGCCTGCAAAACCACCTTTTCCCCCTTCCCCGTGCTTGGCAGAGCAATCTACTGAAATGTGCCATTGTCAAAGTACTGAGAATTTGCGCCTCAAGTGTGCTTGTGATAGAATAAGCCAATCCTTGCCAGGGAGGGCAGTTTGTACCCCACAATCGCCGTTGGCCCGTTTTCGATCAGCGTCTACACCCTGGTGCGCATGGCGGCCCTGGCAATCATGATCATCGCCGTGCTACTGCGCTTACGTGGAAGGCAGTGGCCCATCACGGCGGCCGACCTTTTTCTCAGGGGCGTGCCTCTGCTCACCGTGGGGCTGGTCGCTGGCTCGATAGCGGAAAACGTGCTGACCCACCTGGCGACCCAAGCCACGCAGGGCGTTCCTTTCCCGCCCGGCTGGTGGCTGGAAAGCCGTTGGCTGGGCGCATTTGGCGGCGCTTCGCTGGCTGGCTATCTCTACTGCCGCCAGCGCGGGCTGCCGGTGGGGCGGACGTTCGATCTATTTGCCGTGCCGCTGCCGCTAGTGGCGGCAGTGGGGCGAACGGCTTGCCTGCTGAACGGCTGCTGCTACGGGCAAGAGACGACCGCCTGGCCGGCCATCGTCCTGCCTGACGTATACGGCGTGTGGGCCAGCCGTTACCCGACGCAGCCAGCGGGCATCCTGGCCAACCTGCTCATCTTTGTCGTGCTGCTTGTTTTCGAGCAATGCACACAGCGAGTCAAAGCAGATGGCTGGCCGTTCTACGGCTTTCTCTACCTGTCGTTCGCGGTGCTGCACCTGGGGCAGCGCTTCTTGATCGAGTTCTGGCGCGTCGACACGCCGCGTCTTGGCACATTGACCTTGCAGCAGTTCTTGTGCGCTGCGGGCATCGGCCTGGCAGGCTGGCTGCTCGTACGCGGGTTGAGTGACAAGGAATCGTAAATGTTCCCGTTTCTCACATTGGGCCCCTGGCGGATCAGCACTTACTACCTCGTCGCTATCGCAGCCCTGCTCGCGGGCGCGCCGTGGATCTTTTACCGCCTGCGCAAGTTGAACCGGCCCCCGATCACGGCCGCCATGGCCATGTTCCTGACGTTTATCGGTGGCTTTGCCGGATCGGCTCTGACGACGGCGTTGATCAATGCGCTGCACGTCGCCAGCGGTGGCTCCCTGGCCGCGCAAGAGCAGCTCAGCATGAGCCGGGCGGTGATGTGTGGCATCGCCGTGGCCGCCGCTCTGTGCTGGAAGTATCGCGTCTCGTTGGGGCGGGCGCTCGACCTGGCCGCGCCGCCCGTGCTCCTGGGCCTGGCCATTGCACGCATAGGCTGCTTTGCCAACGGCTGCTGCTACGGCCAGCCCACCGATTCGTGGTTGGGAATGTTCCTGCCCAATCTCGCCGGGTTGTGGGAACGGCGCTACCCCACCCAGCTGATGAGCGCCGCGGCCAACCTGGCGATCTTTGGTCTGCTCGTGGCCGTCGAGCGGTACGGGATGCGCCGCCGGGCCTGCGAGACAGGCGCGAAAGAGAATGGCTGGCCCTTTGACGGCTTTATCGCCCTGCTGGGCATCGCCCTCTACAGCCTCAAACGTTTCAGCATCGCCTTCCTGCGCGAAGGGGGCATCGTCCCCATCCTGGGGCCGCTCAGCTTGCTGCACCTGGAGGCGCTGGCCGGGTTGGCGATCGCCGCTGTTCTGATCGGAATCAATTTTTATCGCATGAAGAAGGAGGCAACATGAGTCAAGAAAATGCTTGCGAACCCCCCACTCCGGCGAGAAAAAGACCAATGACCTGGACGGAGTCGATTGTCGCTGTCGGTTTCCTGCTGCTGGCCTGCCTGGCCCTGTCGGCCTTCCAGTGCCAGACCCGCGGCTGCAGCCCTATATCAGAACTCTATCGGGCATCGTCCAAGCCCGACCTGCCGCCGGGCACATTACAGGCGACAATAGATGGCCAATATGCTGATATGTGGCTCGAGATCGGCGACACGGGCGTCTTTACCCCGACGACGGGCCCCGGGGGGGAGACGGTGGTCGAGACCGGCGACGGCTATGTCGTCAATTTTCTGGACACCCTGGCGACACAGGGCTATGTCGCCATCCGCATGCCCCACGTGCCCTCGGGCCCGGAAAGCCAGCTCCTGCCCGGCAACCCGTACGAGCCGGACGCCGTACGCTTTAGCTATTACTCGCCGCCCACATCCGCGATACGGACCACGGTTGCAATCACCGTCGAACGACGTTCCGACCTGGAGGCGATTGTAGAGAACCTCTATCCCAGCGACAGCGACTCGCACTGGGAGGTGTGGTGGCTGCCAGCCGGGGAAGAATTTCCCCTCCCCGACCAGCCGTTCCGCCTGCAGGCCGACGACTGGCCGCCGCCGCTGGCAATGGCGTTCCAGATCGACTTTGGCGCCGGGGCAGAGGCCGCCGACTGCGCCGGCTGCCCGGTCGAGGTGCTGGTTTACAACGGCTACGTGTTCATCGGGCCTTTCCCCTTCGAACTGCGCTACGGAGACCCGGCGCTGCGCGATCCCCTGGTGGCGTTCGGCCCACACTGCGGCTACGAGAGCGAGGCCCTGGTCGGCACAATCGGCCAATACATCACTCCCACCGTGCCCTTCACCCACATCCACTGCCTGGAAAACTGGGATGGCGTGACGCGCACGTTTACCGTCGAGACAGCTTCGTCGCAGGGATGGGACTATGCCTATTACGCGCGCAAGGTGTTTTTCGGCGCGCCGCTCATCCCGCTGGGCGACCTGCCCTTTACCGTCACCGTCAATCCACATGGCGACTATTCTCCCGGATGCCTGGGCATCCTGGCCGTGTACACGCCGACCATCGCCGTCACCGACACACTGCGCGAGACGTTCTCGATCACTGCCACGTCGACGGTCAGTCCAGAAGTAGAGGCCCGCTCGGTCAGCGTGGCGCTGGCGCCGGGCTATACGCCGGAAGAATCGCTCCCGCAGCCAGGGCACTTTATCTACCTGCCGCTGGTGCAAAGGAGTTATCCATAGGCCAGGGAACAGAGCGGGGGTTGTGTGTGCTGCGCGTTCTGCGATTCCGGCTGGATGCGCCTGGCGATTAATGCGTCAGTCATGACTCCGCTCTACCTGGGCATCGACGTCGGCTCGACCACCGTCAAAGTGGTCGTGACCGACGGTGCTGGCTCGCTGCTCGATCACGCCTATCGCCGCGCGCACGGGCAGCCGGGGCGCGTGCTGCTGGAGGCGCTGGAAGAACTGGCGCAGCGCTACGACCTGCTGCACGTCAGGGGCATCGGCGTCACCGGCTCGGGCGGGAATTTGCTGGCCCCGCTGCTGGGCGGCCTGCGCGTCAACGAACTGGTCGCACAGACCCGCGCGCTAGAGACCTGGGCGCCGCACGCCCGCACCGTGATCGAGATTGGCGGCCAGGACAGCAAGCTGCTCGTCCTGGCCCATGAGGATGGGCGGCTGCGCCTGGCCGACTTTGCCATGAACACGCTCTGCGCGGCCGGCAGCGGTTCGTTCCTCGACCAACAGGCCGAGCGGCTGGGCCTCTCCATCACGGATTTTGCCGCGCTGGCTTTGCGGGCGGCAAAGCCGGCGCGGATCGCCGGGCGCTGCACCGTCTTTGCCAAATCGGACATGATGCACCTCCAGCAGCGCGGCGCCCCCCTGCCCGACATCGTCGCCGGGCTGTGCCTGGCGCTGGCGCGCAACTTTTGCAGCGTCATCGGGCATGGGCGGCCGTTCCACGCCCCGGTGGTCTTTCAGGGCGGCGTGGCGCGCAACGCGGGAATGGTGTGGGCCTTTGAACAGGTGCTGGGCCTTGAACGCGGTGCGCTGCGCGTGCCGCCTCACTGCACGCTGATGGCGGCGCTGGGCGCAGCCCGCGTCGCGCAGCAGCGGCCCGCAGAAGCGTCCCCCTTCTGCGGGCTGGAGCCCCTGGCCCGCTTTGTGACCAGCCCGCGCCCCCTGCCCTCGTCCTTGCCTCCCCTGCAAGCGAACAGAGCCGCACCGACAGGCAACGTGGTTTGCAATGACGACGCCAATGGCCCGCTTTACCTGGGCGTAGACGTCGGGTCCAGCAGCACCAAGGTCGTGCTGCTGGACCCCCAGGGCCGGTTCGTGAAGGGCGTCTACCTGCCCACTACCGGTCGGCCGCTGGCGGTGGTCGCGCGCGGACTGCGCCAAGTGGGGCAGGCACGCGTGGTGGGCGTTGGCGTGACCGGCTCGGGCCGCCGCCTGGTCGGGGAAGCCATTGGGGCGGATATCGTGCGCGACGAGATCACCGCCCAGGCGCGGGCCGCGCTGGCCTGCGACGCCAACGTGGATACGGTCTTTGAAATCGGCGGGCAGGACAGCAAGTACATCAGTCTGCGTGACGGGGTGGTGGTGGATTTTGCGATGAACAAGGCCTGTGCCGCTGGCACGGGGTCGTTTCTCGAAGAACAGAGTGGGCGCATGCACCTGCCCGTCGAGGAGATGGGGCCCCTGGCACTGACAGCATCGTCGCCAGCCGACCTGGGCGAACGCTGCGCTGTCTTTGTCGAATCCGACCTGATTCACCACCAGCAGCAAGGGGCAAGGCAAAAAGACCTGGTAGCCGGGCTGGCCTACGCCGTGGCCCGCAACTATCTTCACCGCGTGGTCCAGAGGCGGCCGGTGGGCAAGCGCGTGTTGTTTCAGGGCGGCGTGGCTTCCAACCCGGCCGTCGTCGCCGCCTTTGAAAACCTGCTGGGGCAACCGATCCGCGTCCCACCCCACCACGCGCTGAGCGGCGCAATTGGCGCAGCGCTGCTGGCAATAGAGGCGCGGGACGAGTATGCCGGCACCCGCTTCCGCGGGGTCGGGGAGTTTCCCTCCGCCCCCTCCCCGGCGGAGAGAGAGCCCACGCCCTCCCTCCTGGCAGAGAGAGGAACGCTGCATCCCGATCTCTTTGCCGAGCGCGAGGCGCTGCTGCTGCGCTGCCTGCGCGAACAACCTGCTGCCGCGGGCCGGCCGCGTGTTGGCATCCCCCGCGTGCTGGCTTTCTACGACCTGCTTCCTTTCTGGACGCGCTTCTTTCAGGAGCTTGGTTGGACGGCGATCCTATCACCCGCAACCACGCCCGAGATTGTCGCCTGCACGGCAATGGAGGCCAGCGCCGAGACTTGCCTCCCAGCCAAGCTGGTCTATGGTCACGTGCGGGCGCTGCTCTCTGAAGGCGTGGAGCGGGTTTTTGTGCCGGCCCTGGTCAACCGGCCCGACCCACTGCCCGGCCACGCGCAGAGCTATTTTTGCCCCTACGTCCAGGCAATCCCACACCTGGTCGAGGCGGCACTCAAGATGCAGGGATGCCCGGCCCCGCTGCTGTGCCCCCCGCTGCACTTTTTGTGGCCCGGCGTCTACCGGCGGGACGTGCGCGCCCTGGCGCGCGAGCTGGACGCGTCGCCCAGGCAAGCGGACGCGGCCCAGCGCGCCGCCGAGGAGGAGCAGCAAAGGTTCGAGGCGGCCTGCCGCCAGCGGGGGGAGGAGGTGTTGGCTGGTCTGGAGGAGGGGCAGCCGGCGGCGGTGCTCGTCGGGCGGGCCTATAACACCGCCGATCCGGGTATCAACGGCGGCATCCCGCAGAAGCTGCGCCGCCTGGGCGTCCTGCCCGTGCCGATCGACTTGCTGCCCCTGGAGGAGGTCGACATCAGCGACCTGGTGAGCAACATGTTCTGGCACTCGGGCCAGCGCATCCTGGCCGCCGCGCGGCTGATCCAGAGTGACCCGCGCCTGCAAGCGGTCTATATGACCAACTTTGCCTGCGGCCCGGACTCGTTCCTGCGCAGTTTCTTCCGCGAGGCGATGGGGGACAAGCCCTTCCTCGAGCTCGAGCTGGACGATCACAGCGCCGACGTCGGCCTGGAGACGCGGCTGGAGGCGTTCTTTGCCAGGAAACGGCAAGGGGACAAGGCGGTAAAGGGAAAGGGAGAACGCGCAGCGCACAACGCACCACGTGTTTCGCGCCGCAAGTACTCGCCAGAACTCCAGGTCCTGATCCCCCATTTCTGCGACCCAGTACACGTGCTGGCGGCGGCGATGCGTCACTATGGATTGCAGGCCGAGGTGCTGCCGCCGTCGGACGAGGCAACGCTGGCGCTGGGTCGCGACCTCTGCCTGGGCCGCGAGTGCCTGCCGTGCTATACCATCGTCGGCGACGTCGTGCAGCGCGCCCGACAACCGGATTTTGACCCGGCAGAGTCAATCTGTCTCATCCCCACCAGCGCCGGTCCCTGCCGCCTGGGCCAGTTCCACGACCTGCTGCGCCAGGTCTTGAAGCGAGAGGGGCTGCAGGCGCTGCAGATCGTCGCGCCCAGCGCCGAGAACGGCTACCAGTACGGCGGGCTGGGCGTGCCGCCGCTGTTCGTAGGACGGTTGGCCTGGCAGGGGCTGGTCGCCGTCAACCTGCTGGAAAAGTTCCTCCATCGCCACCGCCCCTACGAGCGGGTGACGGGGAGTACGGACAGCCTGTACGAGGCGCTGCTGGTAAAAGTCGTGCAGGCGGTCGAAGCGGGCGGCGGGCGGCGCGTGACGGCGGCGCTGGAAGAGGCGGCGCAGCGTTTTGCCGGGCTGGCGGTGGATCGCTCCACACCCCGCCCGCTCATCGGCCTGGTGGGAGAAATGTACCTGCGGCTCAACCCTTTCACCAACCGGCAGATCATCCGCCGCGTGGAGGCATTGGGTGGGGAGATATGGCTGGCGCCGATGATGGAGTGGCTCTACTATGCCAATTCCTTTGCCCGTTTTTCGGCCCGGGCCGCCTGCCGCTACGGCGACCTGACCAGGGTTCTCCTGGCCTACCCGGTACAGCGCTGGGAGGAGCGGCGCCTGCTGGTGGCGGTCGCGGCCCACCTGCCCAACGCCCACGAACCGACGATTGGCTGGATTCGGGAAGCCATTCGCCCTTACTACCACCCCGTGCTGCGTACGGAGGCTCCGCTCAGCATCGGCAAGGCGATCGACTTTGCCCGGCGCGGCGCGGACGGCATCCTGAACGTGATGCCCTTTACCTGCATGCCGGGCACCGTCGTCGCCGGGCTGGCCCAGCGCGTGCGCACCGACTGCGGCGGCATCCCGTGGCTGGACGCGATTTTCGACGGCCAGGGAGAGACGAATTTGCAAACCCGCCTGGAGGCCTTTTTGCACCAGGCAAGCGAGTTTCGGCAGGCAAAATTATGATAACCTCAAGTATGACGGCTGGGATGGCCCCCAGTGGCCGGGCAAGGCAATCCGGACTTGGATACTCAAACCCGTATCCGAGGAGGTGCTTGGAAAATGGAGATTTGTTCAAATTGATCTGTGCTCAGGCAAGGTAAAAACAAGTTGCAGGAGGACAGAAAAATGCCCAGGAATCTTTCGGTGCTGCTGACCACTTCCCTGCGGTAGTGTCCCATCACGTTGCGGATAATTGGACAAAAGAGGGAAACAGGAGTAAGGTCATTCGAAACCGCGGTGGAGGGACGAAT
>JAFGEI010000213.1 GCA_016931695.1 Anaerolineae bacterium
TTCTTTGCTCGCTACGCTCCCCTCGGCTACGCCCGGGGCAGGCTGCTCAGAATGACATCTATGCAATTTCGACAACCAGATGTGTCTGTGCAGCCAGATTTTGCAGCCGAGAATCAGGCCCTACCCGCTGTCGGCGGCTGTAGAAAGCCACCCTACGAATTTTCTACGTATTCTACCAGCGGGTCGCCGTAGGCAACCTGCTGCCCTGCGGCGACGTGGACGGCGCCCAACACCCCGTCCCGTTGAGCGCGGATGACATTGTCCATCTTCATCGCTTCGATGACCAGCAGTTCATCGTCGACGGTGACGCGCTGGCCGGGCCGGACGGCGACCGACTTGATCGCGCCGGGCAGAGGGGCGGTGACGGTCGCCGGCCCCGGCCCCTGTTGTTGCTGTGGGAGCGGCGCGGCGGTGGACGGCGGGCCGGCGGGGGTCTCGACCGTCACGGCAAAAATCTCCCCGTTCACCCGCACCCGGACGGGAGAGCTGAGGGGGTCGTCCAGCACCTCGACGTCAAAGGTCTGGTCTTTCAGAGTGATGCGGTACCGTTTCATCGCTCTCCTCTCGGGCCGGTGCGGTTCAGCATCCGCTGGCGGTGGTACTGCTGCCAGGAGCTGGGGCGGTCGGCGGGTGCGGGCGGGGCGGCCTGGTGCTCGATCTCGGCGCGGGCCAGGGCGACGGCGACCGCAGCGGCCTGGCCCGCCGCGCTCGTCCGCGCGGCGGGCGGCGGGGTGGGGCGGGCCCGCTCTCTGAACAGGGCGGTGACCAGGTACATCAGCCCGCACAGCAGCAGCAGCGCCGCAAAGAGCATGGCGAGTCCCACGGCGGATATGGCCAGCGCGGCGGCCAGTGCTTTGTCCATCTCGTTACAACGGCATGTTGCCGTGTTTCTTGGGCAGCGCGGCGGCCTGCTTGTCGCGCAAAAAGTCCAAAGCGGCGACGAGCTTTCCCCGCGTCTCGCTGGGCAGGATCACGTCGTCGACGTGCCCGCTGCGCGCCGCGGCGTAGGGGCCGCCGAATTGCTCCTGGAACTCGGCCAGGAACTGCTGCCGCGCAGCGGCGGTGTCGGCCGCCGCGTCCAACTGCCGCTGGTAGAGCACGTTGACTGCCCCCTCGGCCCCCATCACGGCGATCTCGGCTGTCGGCCAGGCATAGACCAGGTCGGTGCGCACGTGCTTGCTGCTCATGACGATGTAGGCGCCGCCATAGGCCTTGCGGGTGACCACGCAGACCTTGGGCGTCGTGGCCTCCGAGTAGGCGTAGACGATCTTGGCCCCGTGGCGAATGATGCCCCCGTGTTCCTGCATCGTGCCGGGCATAAAGCCGGGGCAGTCGACAAAGGTGACCAGGGGGATGTTGAAGGCGTCGCAGAAGCGGACAAAGCGCGCGATCTTGTCCGAGGCGTCGATGTCGAGCACGCCGGCCAGGTGGGCCGGCTGGTTGGCCACGATTCCCACCACCTCGCCGTGGAGCCGGGCCAGGCCCACCACGGCGTTGGGGGCGAAACGGGCGTGGACCTCGAAAAAGCTGTCCCGGTCGAAAATGCGCTGGATGGCATCGCGCATGTCGTAGGAGCGGCTGCCGTCCGGCGGCACGAGGCTGTCCAGCGCGGGGTCGGCCCGCTGCGGATCGTCGCCGGGGGGCAGGCGGGGCGCCGATTCGACGTTGTTGGAGGGCAGGTAGCTGAGCAGGCGGCGGGTGATGGCGAACGCCTCGCCCTCGTCGGCGGCGACAAAGTGGGCCACCCCGCTGGTCGTGGCGTGGGTCCAGGCCCCGCCCAGCGTGTCGAAATCGACCTCCTCCCCGGTCACCGTGCGGATCACCTCCGGCCCGGTGATAAACATGTGACTGATGCCCTCGGTCATGATGACGAAATCAGTCAGGCCGGGAGAATAAACCGAGCCTCCGGCGCACGGGCCGAGCATCACGCTGATCTGGGGGATGACGCCGCTGGCCTGGGTGTTGCGCCAAAAGAGCTCGCTGTAGCCGGCCAGGCTCCACACTCCCTCCTGGATGCGCGCCCCGACCGAATCGTTGAGCGCGATAAAGGGCGTGCCGGAGCCGACGGCCAGGTCCAGCACCTGGCAGACCTTTTGCGACTGGGCTTCGGAGAAGGAGCCGCCGATGACGGTGAAATCCTGCGCGGCAACGGCGACCTTGCGCCCGTCGACGCGGCCAAACCCGGTCACCACGCTGTCGCCCGGGAACCGCTTCTCGTCCAACCCAAAGGCGCTGTGCCGGTGGGTGAGGTAGGGATCGACCTCCTGGAAGCTGCCGGGATCGAGCAGGCCGTCGATGCGCTCGCGGGCGGTCTGTTTCCCCTTGGCGTGCTGGCGGTCGATGGCGCCGGGGCCGCCGCCCTGGCGCAGTTCTTCCCGGCGGTGGAGCAGGTTTTGCTTCAACTCGTGGGCATCGGTCATGTACAGCGCCTCCTATACTCTGCCTGCGCTCCTCGCTGTTGCGCGGGGCTTGGATTATAGGTAACTGCTCAGGCCGCCCGTCCGGATGCCCTGCCGCGCTGGAGAAGGAGGGAAAATGCGGGTGCCGGCACCCACATCCTTCCCCTTTCCGGGCTCGGGAGGGCGTCCAGGGGCGACCGGCTGAGCAGTTACGATTATAGTACGATGTTCGCTCCCTGGGAAGTGGGTCACTCGCGGCAGGAGGTTGCCTGCAGGGCGGGTTGCCACCGATGCGGCAGAGTACAACTCTGCCGCGTTCCGGGCAAAAGTCCGATAGCAGGACTCCATAGTGGGGCCGGGAGGTTTGCCATCCACCGACTTTTGTGCTACAGTACGCGGCATGGCTGTGGCGTTGGTTTTCCCTGTCCACTCGTGGGACGTGTCGCTGCTGGAGGCGCGGGGGCTCCAGCAGCGGCTGCGGGCCCGGGTGCGGATCGAACCGCTGCCCGCCTCCATCTGCGTGGTCGGCGGCGTCGACGCCAGTTTCGCAGCAGGGATGGCGCGGGCGGCGGCGGTGCTGTTCTCGTTCCCCGACCTGGAACCGCTGGAAGCGGTCACGGCGGAGGCGCCGCTGCGCTTTCCCTACCTGCCGGGGCTGCTCGCCTTCCGCGAGGGGCCGGCTGTCCTGGCGGCGCTGGCAAAGCTAAAGCGGCAGGCGGACGTGCTGCTCTTTGACGCCCATGGGCTGGCCCATCCGCGGCGGATGGGATTGGCGGCCCACATTGGCGTCTTGCTGGACCGGCCCAGCGTCGGCTGCGCCAAGTCGCGCCTCTGCGGCGAGCATCCCGAGCTGTCATCCGAACGCGGGAGCTGGGTCGAGTTGACGGAGGATGGCGAGGTGATTGGCGCGTGCGTGCGCACCCGGACCGGCGTCCGGCCCTTGTACGTCTCGGTGGGACACCGGGCGGACCTGGAGACGGCGGTGCGGGTGACCCTGGCCTGTTGTCACGGCTGCCGCCTGCCGGAGCCGACCCGTTGGGCGCACCGTGTGGCGGGCGGTGAACCGCTGCCGTCGTCCTGGCTGGGGGGACGATAGTGTTGGAACGGGCGGTCGAGCTGCTTTGCCGTTCCCGGCACCCCATCGCGCTGACCGGGGCAGGGATCAGCACCCCCTCGGGCATCCCCGACTTTCGCACCCCCGGCAAGGGGTTGTGGGAGAAGGCGGACCCAATGCGGGTCGCTTCCATCCAGGCCTTTCGCCGCGATCCGGCTGCTTTTTACCGCTGGATGCGCGACGCCTTTTTCCGCGTCCATGGCGCCCAGCCTAACGCTGCTCACCTGGCGCTGGCGCGCCTGGAGGCCGCGGGAAGGCTGCGGGCAGTCATCACCCAGAATATCGACGATCTTCACCGCCGGGCCGGTTCGCTGGAGGTGCTGGAACTGCACGGCCACCTGCGGACGGGGACCTGTATGGACTGTTTCAGCGGCTGGCCGGCCGATCAGTTCCTCGCCGTGATGGAGCAGGGGGGCGTGCCGCGCTGTCCGGCCTGCGGCGGCGTCGTCAAGCCGGACGCGATTCTCTTTGGGGAGCAGTTGCCGGCCGCCGTCCTGAACGCCGCGCTCGAACACGCATACCAGGCGGACCTGATCCTGGTGGTCGGCTCCTCGCTGATGGTGATGCCGGCGGCGAATCTGCCGGCGTTGGTACACGCCAATGGCGGGGTGGTGGTCATCTTTAACGAACAACCCACGTATGCTGACGAATTTGCGGCCGCTGTTTTCCGCGGCGACCTGGCAGAGACGCTGCCGCTGGTCGCGGACGCTTGCCTGGAGGGAGAACGATGAGCCAGTCAGGCCTGGAAGAGCGCGTGGAGCGCCTGGAGCGAATCATCGAGATCAGCCGCTCGCTCAATTCGACCCTGCAGCTGCCGCCGCTGCTGGAGCAGATCATCGAGGCAGGGCGGGAATTGACCGACAGTGCGGCAAGTTCGATCATGCTGGTCGACCGCAAGACGGGTGAGCTGCATTTCGAGGCCGCTACCGGCACCCGCCGCGTCGAGGTCCGCTCGGTCGTCGTGCCGATGGAGGGCAGCATCGCCGGGTGGGTGGTGCAGAACAACCAGCCGGTGATTATCCTCGACGCCCAACAGGACTCCCGCCTCTATCGCCAGGTAGACGAGACGGTCGATTACTATACCCAGTCGCTCATCGCCGTGCCCCTGGCGGTGAAGGGCAAGGTGATCGGCGTGCTGGAGGCGCTGAACAAGGCCGAAGGGGGGCTGTTTTCTGAGGATGACGTGAAAATCCTCTCCATCCTGGCCGACCAGGCCGCGGTCGCGATCGAGAACGCGATTCTCTTTGAACAGTCGGACCTTGTGGCCGAGATCGTGCACGAAATCCGCACCCCGCTGACATCGATCGTCGGCTACGCCGAGATGCTGCGGCGGCCGGGGCTCGCCGAGGAAATGCGGGGCGCGTTCCTGCTGACAATCCGGCAGGAGGCGATGCGCCTGGGGCGCATGGTGAACGATTTTCTCGAGCTGGCCCGGCTGGAATCGGGGCGCACCTTTCTGAACCGCGAACAGGTCAGGGTGGAGCAGATCGTCGCCGAGGTGCTGGAAGTGCTGCGGCTGCAGGCGGAGGAGAAACAGATCGCCCTGCAGGCCGACATCCCTGCGCCCTTGCCGCCGCTCTCGGCGGACGCAGCCCGGCTCAAGCAGGCGCTGATCAACCTGACCGCCAACGCACTCAAGTATTCCTGGCCAGGAGACCGGGTGACGGTGACGGGCCGGGCCGACGGGCGTGCGGTCACGGTTGGCGTGGTCGACACCGGGCCGGGCATCCCGCCGGAGGCGCAGGAGCGGTTGTTCCAAAAATTCTACCGCGTCCCGGCGTCGGAGGGCGAGGCGGTGGGCAGCGGGCTGGGGCTGGCGATCTGCCGCCAGATCGTCGAGGCGCACGGCGGGACGATCTGGGTGGAGAGCGAGGTTGGCCAGGGGAGCACCTTTTACTTTACCCTGCCGCTTTCAGAGTAGCGCCTTTGTCGCCTCTTGGGGAATGATGGCGCTTTGGGCGGCCGCGGGCGGGGCCTGGGCGTTGGGCCTGGCCCGTTACCTGGCCGAGACGTTCTGCGTGGCGGCGCTGTTTTCGTCGCCGTGGGCCGTGGGCGGGGCCGCGGCGGCCGGGGTGGGCGCCGCTCTGCTTGCCTGGCGTGTCTTTCCCACCCGGCAGGCCGCGCTGGCCTGCGCGGCCCCGGCGCTGTTGCTGCCGCTGGGCTATGTACTCTCCCCGCATCCCGAACCGCTGGCCGGCCTGGTGCTGTTGGCGGGGGGGATCGGGGTGGCGCTGCTGGGCCCGGCCGGCCAGCGGCCGCAAGTCCTGTACACGGCAGCGCTGGGCGTCGTGGTGCTCGGCTTTTACCTGCTCACCCTGGGACGGGCAGTGGGGCAGGCGGACACGTTTGAATTCCAGGTCGTTGCCCCGGTGCTGGGCATCGCCCATCCGACCGGCTACCCGCTCTACGTCTTGCTGGGCAAGCTGTTCTCCTGGCTGCCGCTGGGGTCGATGGCCTGGCGGATCAACCTCACCTCGGCGCTCGCGGCCGTCGCCGCGGTCCTGCTGTTCCACGCCCTCTTGCAGCGCACCATTCGCTGCCAGGCGGTGGCCTTGCTCGCCGCCCTGGCGCTGGCCTTTTCGCCGCTTTTCTGGTCCCAGGCGGTGGTGGCCGAGGTCTATGCGCTGAATCTGGCCTTTGTCGCCGGGGCGATGGGCCTGATCGGGCTGCTCTTGCAAGACGAAGGTGGGCGGGGCCACGTGCTGGCCCTGGCCCTGCTGCTCGGGCTTGGCCTGACCCACCACCTGACGATGGTGCTGTTCTTTCCGGCAGCCGGGCTGGCGCTGTTGATTGCGCGGCCCCGCGTCGGCTGGCGCACCTGGCTGGGAGCGGCGGCCTGCTTTTTTCTGGGGCTGGCGGTCTATGCCTACGTCCCCCTGCGCTGGCCCGCCCTGCACGATGGGCAATGGATGAGCTGGGGCGAGCTGGTCGATTACGCGACCGGGCGCCAGTTCGGCGGCGCGCTCCAGTGGCGACTCCTGGGCGATCCCACCCGCTACGCGATCGTGGGGCGCCTGCTGGGGCAGCCCTTTGGCTGGGCCGGCCTGCTCCTGGCAGCAGTGGGGGTGGCCTGGCTGGTCGCGCGCCAGCGCCGGCTGGCGCTGGTGAGCCTGGTCGCTTTTTTGCCCTACTGCCTCTACGGCCTGGTCTACCAGGTGCCCGACCTGGGCGTTTTCCTGCTTCCGGCCCATTTCTTCCTTGCTTTGTGGATGGGAATCGGCGCGGCCGCCCTGCTGCGGCAGTGTCTGCGCCGGGTTCCGCTTTCTCCCTGCCTCCTGCTGCCGCTGCTGGCCTTGCTGCCCTGCAGCCTGGTCTGGACCCACCTGCCGCTGGTCGATCAAAGCGAGCGGGTGGCCGCGGAGCAGTGGGGACGGTACGTGCTCAGCTTGCCGTTGGACGAGGGCGCGGCGATCCTGGCCGACGGGGAGAAATTTGCTCCGCTCTACTATTTGCAGCAAGTTGAAGGGCTGCGCCCCGACCTTGACCTGGTGGTCCATTTTGCCGAGGAATCCTACCGCGCCGACCTCGCCGCGCGGTTGGAGGGAGGGCAGACGGTCTACCTGGCCCGCTACCTGCCCCGCCTGGAGGGCTTTTTCCTCCGCTCGCTGGGGCCGCTGGTCGAGGTGGGTCGGTCGCCGTTAGCCGAGGTGCCGCCGGGGGCGACGCGGGCGGCAGATGGCGACGGTGCAGCGATCGAACTGCTCTCCTACGAGCTGCAGGACGACCCCCAGGGCCGCCCGCTGCACCACCTGACCCTCTACTGGCGGGCCGCCGCGGTTCCCCAGCAGGACCTGGAGGTGCGGCTGCGGCTGGTCGACGCGGCGGGGCGGGTGGCCTGGACTTCCGAGGGCGCCCGGCCAGTGGGGGGCAACTATCCCACCAACGGCTGGAGCGCCGGGGCGGTCGTGCTGGATTATTACGCCGTGCCGTCGCCGCCCTGGCTGGCGCCCGGCAGTTATGACTTGCAGGTCGCCCTCCGGCCCCGCTTCGGCGGGCAGGGACAGCCGGCGGGCGGCGAGGCCGGGGCGTGGCGCACTCTGACCTCGCTGCAGCTTGGTCCCGCGGATGGGCCGCTCGATCCCTTGCCCTTTTCCCGCCGCGCCCGGATCGGCTCGGCCTGGCTGGCGGGCTACGATCTGCCGGCGACCGTCGCCGCTGGCTCCCCGCTGGCGGTCGATCTGGCGTGGGCGGGCGTGAGCGGCGGGGAGGAGATGTGGCTGGAGTGGCAGGAGGTGGCCGGGCCGGCGGGGGCGCGGCAGGCGTTCGTCCTGCCGCCGGGCGGCGTGCGCAGCCGGGTTTCCCTGGCTGTCCCGGGCCGGCCCGGCAGCTACCGGCTGGCCGTGGGGGCGGCGGGAGGGGCGGCGCGCTGCCGCTGGCTCGCCGCGGCGGCCGAGGCTTGCACGCTGGCGACGGTGCAGGTGGAGGCGGCCCCGGCCGGGCTGGCGGATTTCGGCGGCCTGTTCGCGCTGCTGACGGCGGAGGTGGAGGGCGAGGCGCTGGCCGGCGGCGAGGCGCTGGCGGTGCACCTCCGCTGGCGCGCGCTGCGGGCGGCGGCGGAGGATTACACCGTCACGGTGCAGTTGCTGGGGCCGGACGGGCGGCTGTACGGGCAGGTGGATCGCTGGCCGGTCCAGGGGACCCTGCCGACCTCGCAGTGGTCGCCGGGGCAAGAAGTCGACGATCCGTACCTCGTGCCGCTCAGCCCCGGCGCGCCGCCGGGCCGCTACCAGGTGGCAGTGGGCTGGTACCTGCTGGCGACGATGGAACGGCTGCCGGTGCTGGACGGGGCGGGGAATCCCGTCGCCGACTACGTTGTGGTGGGGCAGGTCGAGGTCCGTTCCCCCTGAACAAAAACGGCGGCCAGTCAGCGTTCAAAGCGCGCGATCAAGCTCTCCTCGCCCGGCAACAGCTGGCCGGGATAACTGTCGATCACCTCGCCGTCGACGCGGATCGTCACCAGGAATTCGGACGTCCCTTCGCTGTTGCACTCTCCATAGTAGCGGACGTGCACCTGGTATTCGCCGCCGGGCGCGCCGCCCCACGGCCAGTAAACGTTCTCGATCGGGTTGGAGCGCGCTGAACTGCAGGGATAATTGGCGTCGACGTCGAGTTCACCGCCGCTCGCCGCCAGGCGGTGGCCGTGATAGACCTCTTCCCCAAAGGGGTCGACGACGTAGAGATCGAGGTCGGCAGTGTTGTACCACTCCAGGGTGACCTGCACGTCGCCCGTGTGCGGGACAACGCCGTCCCCTCCCGACGTAATCGTCCCCCCGCCGCCGCTTCCGCCTCCGGTGGACGTGCCGCCGCCGCCCCCGCCGTTCCAGAGGAGCGCCGCCCCCACCAGGGCCACGGCGGCGGTGACGAGCACTGCCCCGGCAGCAAGCGCGCCGGCGACCGCGACCGCGCCGCCCACCAGCCCCCACGAGATGCCGCCGACGGGAACGGCGCTGGGGGCCAGGCCGGCAGCGGCCAGTTTTTGCAGCCCCCTGGGGTCTGGATAGCGGGGGTCGTACTCGTGCAGCTCTTCCAGTTTCTCCAGCGCCTTGTCCCACAACTTGTCCTGGACGTAGCCCTCCGCCTCGTCGTAGAGCATGTCGAGGAATTCTTGCAGGATTTGGTCACGCAGGGTCTGCAAGGTCAGCGTTTGCCCATTGTGCACGTTGGCGCTGGCGAGGGTTTGCTGTCCCTTGATCGTTTGATTGCTCGGGGTGACGAGGCGCCAGTTTAGATGGCTGGGGAGCTCCATGTGCTCGACGATGCGGTCGAGGAACGTCTTCACTGGCCGGCCCGGCGGCAGGCGCCAGCCCGTGCGCCGTTTCCCGGGACCCACCACGTAAACCTGGAGTCTGTTCATATTACGTTCTAGTCTTTTCAAAAAACAGGAGAGTTGGGGGTTCGCGGGCGGCGAAGCCGCCCGCGAACCCCCAACCCCCTATTTATTGAGAAGATACGCTTTGTGTTCTACGAGATAGAGGTATGCCACCTGAGCCAGGATCGCCACGCCCAGGGGCAGGACGTCCTCGTCGAAGTCGAAGCGGGGGTTGTGGTGCGAGGCGGTCAGGCCGCGCTCGGCATTGGCGCCGCCGATGAAAAAGTAGCAGCCCGGCGCCTGCTGCATGAAAAAGGCGGCGTCCTCACTGCCCATCGTCCGTTCGCCTAGGCTGACGTGTTCTGGCCCGACGATCGCTTCGGCGGCGCGGCGGATCATCTCTGTCACCTGCGGGTCGTTGATGACCGCCGGGGTGAGCGATTTGGTCTCGATCTCGGCACGGGTTCCGCAGGCGGTCGCCACTCCTTCGACCACCTCCTGCAGCCGGCGGAGGATGGCCTGGCGGGTCTGGGGATCAAAGGTGCGGATGGTCCCCTCCATGTGGACCTGGGGCGGGATGACGTTGAAGGCGTCCCCGCCGTGGATGGAGCCGACGGAGAGGACGGCGGTGTCGAGGGGGCCGACGTTCCGGCTGACGATCGTCTGCAGGGCGGTGACCACGTGGGCCGCGGCGACGATGGGGTCCACCGCGTGTTGGGGCAGCGCCCCGTGCCCGCCAAGGCCGTGGATGGTGCAGGAGAATTTTTCTGCCGCTGCCATCACCGGCCCGACGGTCACGTCGACCGTGCCGAGCGGTTTTTGCAGCCAGATGTGGGTGGCGACAAAGACGTCGGGGTGCGGGTTTTCCATCGCCCCCTCCTGGACCATGAGCTCGGCGCCGTTGCCGCCCTCTTCGGCAGGCTGAAAGATCAGCTTGGCCGTGCCCGCCAGTTGCTGCCGCCGCGCGGCGAGGAACTCGGCCAGCCCCATGCCCATGGCGACGTGTCCATCGTGGCCGCAGGCGTGCATCTTGCCCGGCGTTCGAGAAGCATACTCGGCGCCGGTTTCCTCGCTGACCGGCAGCGCGTCCATGTCAAAGCGGAACATGACCACCGGGCCCGGGCGGGTGCCCTCCAGCACACCAATGACCCCGGTCTTGGCCACGCCGGTCTCGACGCGGTAGCCCAGCCGCTGCAAGTGTGCGGCGACGATCCCGGCGGTGCGTTCTTCTTCGTAGGCCAGCTCGGGGTGCATGTGAAAATCTCGCCGCCAGGCGACGAGCTGGGGTTTCATCTCTTTGGCCATTGCCAGAAAATCGGACATGATGCCTCCTGTCTGTTTATCGGCTCATCTTGATGCGCGCAAACCGTTCCACGTAGCGAACTGTGCCGTCCGCGTTTTCTACCCGGTGCCACTCCCGCAGCCGTTCCTCCAGGGCGGGGAAATCGCCGATCTGGGAGCGGTGGTGGCGCAGGGCGGCCAGCTTGGCTTCGAACGACGGGGTGATGTCGACCTCTGTGTCGGGGTCGACGGCCCCGGCGATATAGACGTCGTGGACGCGGTGGGGTTCCAGCCCCTCTTGCAGCAGCAGCTCGGGGAACTGGAGCGGGTTGCGCGCATCGGGAAAGACGGCGTCCAGGGCGGCGTCGCCCAGCGCGCGGTGGTCGGGGTGGTTCAGGGAGCCAGGGCGGTAGCGGACGGTGGGGTCACAGGTGACGACGATTTGGGGGCGCCAGCGCCGGATCTCGCGCGCCAGGTCGCGCCGCAGCGCCAGGCTGGCGACCAGCGAGCCGTCGGGGTGGTCGAGAAAGACGACCTGGTGCACGCCCAGCTCGGCGGCGGCGGCGCGCTGTTCCGCTTCGCGGATGCGCGCCAATTCCTGTGGCGCGGTTTGGGGATCGTCCGCTCCCCGCTCGCCGCGGGTCGCCAGGAGATAGATGACCTCTTTGCCCTCCATTGTCCAACGGCCGACGGTCCCACCGCAAAAGAACTCGGGATCGTCCGGATGGGCCAGGATGACCAAAATTCGTTGCGGCGCCGACGTCGTCATGACTTTTTGGGCAGCACCTGGATTTCTTCGGGCGCTAATTCGACTCGGCGGTCTTCGATCTGGACGATGACGGTGCCCTTGAGTGGCAGCAGGTCGACGACTTTGCCTGTGCCGTGCGGGGTGCGGACCTGCGTCTTGCGCTTGGGCAGGTCCTTGGAAGCCTCGACGTACATCTTGTGCTCATAGACCAGGCAGCAGCGGAGGCGCCCGCACATGCCGGTGATTTCGGATGGGGTGAGAGAGATGCCCTGGGCCTTGGCCATACGGATCGAGACGGGGGAAAAGTCACTCAGGAAGCGGACGCAGCAGCGGGGTTCGCCGCAGGCGCCATATCCGCCCAGGAGCTTGGCCCGGTCGCGCGGGCCGACCTGGCGCAGTTCGACGCGGGTGCGCAGGCTGCGGCCCAGCTTTCTCTGGATGTCCATCAGCCCTTCCTTGCTCTCCGATTCGCAAAAGATTGTCAGCCGTTTGCCGTCAAAGGTGTACTCGGCGGCGGCAAATTTGACCGGCAGCGAGCGTTGCTCTGCCAACTCGCGTGCTTTTTCCAGCGCGCTTTCGGCTTTATCCTGCCAGTACTGGTGCAGGGCCAGGTCGCTGCCGGTGGCGCGGCGGATGATCGGCTTGATGTCCTTGCGCTGTTTCTCTACTGCCGCTTGTTGAACATAGATGACCTGGCCGATCTGCTGCCCCCACGCCGTCTCGACGATGACAAAGTCGTTGGGTTGCAGGTCCTCTTCCTCTCCCGGGGAAAAGGAATAGATTTTTCCTCCCGCTTGGAACTGGACACCGACGAGCGGGGTTGCTTGGTCGTCCTGTTCCTGTTCATTGGGTTCTGTGCTCACTCTTTCACCCTTCATCGTTGCCGCCGGGGCACGGCCGGCTGCTGTGGTTCGCCATAGTGCTCTCGAAAGGCGACGGGCCTGCAAAGGCTTTGGCATTGGGCGGGACAAGCAACGCCCGTTCCGGAAACAGCCTGGGATACCGGAGGTTCCGGGAAGTCAAACCTTGTGCTCCTCGAAGACAGGCTTTTCGAGATCGGCGGACTCGGGCGGCGGCCAGGCGCGTCGTTATGTCGTTATGCTTTCTCGGCCTTTTTAGCCTCTTCCTCGGCGTAGGCGGCGGGGTGGATCTCGGCGTGGTACGAGACGGGACGGGTCAGTTTTTCCAGGCCCCAGACCAAGTCCTTTCCCCCTTCAAAGCTGGCAATTTCGTACTCGTGGCCCATCTTGATCGCATCAAAGGGGCAGAACTCGGCGCAAAAGCCGCAGTTCATGCACATGCCGATGTCGATGTAAAAAGATTCGGGGCGGCGCAGCGATTTGCCGTTCTCGTCGGTGGCCCGGGTGATCCAGATGCACTGGGGCGGACAGGCGCGGGCGCAGGTGCCGCAGGCAGTACAGCGCTCTTCGATCAGGAAGGGAAAGCCGCGGAAGCGTTCTGGCTGGGGCAGCCGTTCCTTTGGGTATTGGACGACAAAGAGGCCGCGCCCCCTGGGGCTTTGCCGTTCTTTGAGTGCCTCGGCGCTCTTGTAGCGGTAGCCAAAGCCCCCCTTCAAGAACCACTTGAAGTCGTCGACGTAGGATTCGAGAAAGCGTTGGATGGTCACCCCAAATGCTTTGAGGACGTTCAGGCTGGCATACATTAGCGGTCCACCTCCCCCAGGGTAATATCGACGCTGGCCAAGATGATCACCAGGTCCCCGATCAAATGCCCTTTACTCATCTCGTTCATCGTGGCCAGGTTGATGAAAGATGGCGAGCGGATATGGTAGCGGTATGGGTTGGCACTCCCGTCCGAGACGAGGTAGAATCCCAGCTCTCCCTTGGGCGCCTCGATGCGGCCGTAGGCTTCGCCGGCCGGCGCCTTGACGTTGTAGCGGCTCTTGCCTTCCATGATGGGGCCCTCGGGCAGTTGGTCCAGGGCTTGTTGGAGAATGCGGATGCTCTGGCGCATCTCGCCGATGCGCACCAGGTAGCGGTCGTAGCAGTCGCCGTTGGTGCCGGTCACGACGTCGAAATCGAAGCGGTCATAGATCGAGTAGGGCTCGGCGCGGCGGATGTCGTAGGGGACGCCAGAGGCGCGCAGCAGGGGGCCAGTGCAGCCGTAAGCAATGGCCTTGTCGGGGGGCAGGACCCCGACGTTGTACATCCGCGCGTGGACGATCTCGTTGTGGGTGAGGAAGGCGTCCAGCTTGTCGACGAAGCGGGGCATGCGCTCAAAGGCCAAACCGCGCGCCCATTTGATGCTCTCCTCGGTCATGTCGTGGGCGACGCCGCCAAAGCGCATATAGTTGCACATCATCCGCGAGCCCGAGACCATCTCAAAGAGGTCGAGGATCAGCTCTCGTTCCTCCAGGCTGTAGAGCATGGCGGTGAAATAGATGCCCAGGTCGTTGCCAGTAAAGCCAATCGAGATGGCGTGGTTCATAAAGCGGGTGAACTCGGACATGATGACGCGGATGTACTCGGCCCGCTCCGGCGCCTGGACGCCCATCAGCTTTTCGCCGGCCACGATGTAGGCCAGGTTGTTGGTCATCGAGCAGACATAGTCGAGGCGGTCGGTGTAGGGGATGTTGGCGACCCAGGTGTTGCGCTCGCCGATCTTTTCGTGGCAGCGATGCAGGAACCCCACCGTCGGCTCCACCTTGAGGATGGTCTCGCCGTCCAGCGTGACCAGCAACCGCAGGACGCCGTGGGTGCTGGGGTGGTGGGGGCCCATGTTCAGTACGACGCGATCCGACGGGTGGTCGGGGCTGGCCTTCTCAGCGACGACGTCGTGGGGTTGATAGCCCCAGGTATCGGCCAGCGAACGCCATTCTTTGGGGGACCAGCCGTCTGGGTAGCGGAGGTTGCGACCGAGCGGCGACCGCTCCTCTGCCGGCACGGGTTTTCCCTCCGGGAAACGGCTTTCAAAGGGCTTTTTCTCTTCTTCGTAATAAACCTCGTGCCAGTCCTTGCGCAGGGGGTGGCCGACATAGCCCTCCCACAGCAGGATGCGGCGCAGGTCAGGATGCCCGTCGAAGCGGATGCCCATCAGGTCCCAGACCTCCCGTTCCTGAAAGATGGCGGAGGGAAAGATGGGAGCCAGCGAGGGGACGGCGGGGTCGTTGCGGTCGGCGTGGACGTGGAGCGTCAGCGGCCCGCCGGTCCGCTGGTAGAGGTGGTAGACGGTCTCGAAGCGGGGCGGGAGGCCGTTTTCCCCTTCGGGGTAATCGACGCTGGTGACGTTGGACAGGTAAGTGTACCCCAATTTGTCCCGCAGGTGGGTGGCGAGGCTGACCAGGTGGGCGGGGTCCACAATCAGGCCCTCGTAGGACTCTGGGGTTGCTTTGATGGCGCCAGGGAATTGTTCTTGGAGCTGAGCGATCAGCCCTGCAGACGGTTCGGAAGTCGTTTCTGTGGTCATGGGTCTACTCACTCCGTCGGTTGTTGCTGGAGGGCCTCGATCTGTTCGGTGAGCCTCCAGTCCACCAGGTCAGGCCCGGGCTCGGGCACGGGAATTTCGGGGGCCTCGCTGCCCTTGCGGTACCAGCGCAGGTCGCCGATGTGTTCCTGTTCGGCGCGGGCGTGGATGCTGAGGATGCCGTGCAGCAGCGCCTCGGGGCGCGGCGGGCAGCCGGGGACGTAGACGTCGACGGGGATGAGCTTGTCGACGCCGGAGACGACGTTGTACCCTTCTTTGAAGGGGCCGCCAGAGATGGCGCAGGCGCCCATGGCCAGGACGTACTTGGGCTCGGGCATCTGGTTATAGATGCGGACGACCTGGGGGGCCATTTTTTTGGTCACTGTGCCGGTGATCATCATCAGGTCGGCCTGGCGGGGGCTGGCGCGCATGATTTCCATGCCGAAGCGGGAGAGGTCGAAGCGGCCGGCGGCGGCAGCGACCATCTCGATGGCGCAGCAGGCGAGGCCGAAAAAGATGGGCCACATGGAGCGCTTGCGGGCCCAGTTGTAGATTTGGTCGATGGGGGTGACGCGGACGGTATCGACCAAGTCGGGGGGGATTTCGGGTAATTGCCGTTTTCGCGGTGGCATAAGCAGCTTCCTCCACTTGGTAGTGTGGGACTTTTTGAACGGGGGGTATTGTACAACGGAGTTGCGGAAAGCGCAACTTGGGGGACGGGATTTTTGAGGCCAAGAACGGGTCGCGCGTCACTGCAACGCATTATCCAGGAACATCATCACCAGGAAGCCGACGATCACCCCCCACGTCCCTTCCTGCTCGAAACCCCGGCTGTGCGTTTCGGGGATGATCTCGTCCGAGACGACGTAAAGCATCGCCCCCGCCGCAAAGGCCAGCCCCCACGGCAGTAGCGGCTGCATCACCGTCACGGCAATGACGCCAAATACCCCCGCGATCGGCTCCGCCACCCCAGAGCCAAAGGCGTAGAGCAGCGCCTTGCCCCGGCTCCACTTTTCCCGCACCAGCGGCAGCGCCACGGCGAGACCTTCCGGCATGTTCTGCAAGCCGATGGCGATCATCAGCGCCAGCGCGTCGGAAATGTTCTCGGCGCCGAATCCCACCCCCACCGCCAGCCCCTCGGGAAAATTGTGCAGCGTGATGGCAATGATCAGCAACCAGGCCCGGCGCAGGTTGGAAGAAGGGCCTTCTTTGCCCTTGATAAAGTGGCTGTGCGGCAGCAAGTGGTCGAGCAGCGCCAAAAAAACCGCTCCCAGCACCAGCCCGGCGCAAGTCGGCCAGATGCCGCCCAGTTCGATCGCCGGAATGATGAGGCTGAAGGAGGTGGCGGCGAGCATCACCCCCGCCGCAAAACCCAGCAGGGCATCCAGCATCCGCTCGGATATCTTGGTGGTCAAGAGGATCGGCAGCGCGCCGACGCCGGTGGCAAAGCCGGTCAGCAGGGTGCCGACAATCCCCATCAGGATGTGGTTCCCGCAGCACAGGGTAGTGAAGAAATCTTCCATCGTCATCCGTTTCCTCTGTCAAGATTGGAGGTGCTTCCTTTCTCCTGCCTGGGAGCACGCATAAGGCGGGCGACCCGGGTCGTTACGCAACAGGGCGTAGTATGGCAGTGAGCGCGGGTTTTGTCAAATTGCTGTTTGTCTTTCGACGCAATGTGGGTACAATTACCCGTGAGGAGGTAGCCCGTGAAACGATCTAATGCATCGCTGCTGATTCTCAGCCTGTTCTTGCTGTTGGCAAGCGCCTGCCGCGCCGATAACCCGCCAGACGCGGCCGCCCTGGGCGATACCTGGACCCGTCCGTCGGATGGCATGGTCATGGTCTATGTGCCCGGCGGCAGCTTTGCGATGGGCAGCGACGACGCCCAGCTCGCGGCTGCGCTGCAGTTGTGCAACCAGTACCGGGCGGAATGCGATCCGGCCTTGTTTGCGGATGAGCAGCCCGTTCACCCGGTGACGTTGAGCGGTTTCTGGCTCGACCAGACCGAGGTGGCGAATGACCAGTACCGGCGCTGCGTGGAGGCCGGGGCCTGCACGGAGACGGCGTGCGCGGACGACGTCGCCTTCAACGGGCCCGAGCAGCCGGTCGTCTGTGTCACCTGGCAGCAGGCGGCGGACTATTGCGAGTGGGCTGGGGGGCGGCTGCCGACAGAGGCGGAATGGGAATATGCCGCCCGCGGGCCGGACGGCGCGGTCTATCCCTGGGGCGACGTGTTCGACGGCCAGCGGCTCAACTATTGCGACGTGAACTGCAACTATAGCTGGGCGGACGGCGCCGTCGACGATGGCTATTCGATCACCGCGCCGGTCGGCAGCCTCCCCGGCGGCGCCAGCTGGTGCGACGCCCTCGACATGGCCGGCAACGTCTGGGAGTGGGTCGCCGACTGGCACGGCGAATATACCCCCGGGCCGCAAACCCAGCCTCCCGGTCCCGCCGACGGAGTCCGGCGGGTGCTGCGCGGCGGGTCCTGGGACCTCGACCCTGTTTTTACCCGCGCCGCGGCCCGCAACTGGGGCTTTCCCGACCGCACGAGCCAGGTCAGCGGCTTTCGCTGCGCCTACCGCGCTTACGATCTGACGGTTGTGGGAGAATAATCGCCGCTCAGGCCGCTCCCCCTGCTCTGGTCGCAAGAGCATCCAGGGGGGCAGGTCGCCAGTTAAAGTGAATAAAGGAGTCACGTACAAATGGGCCCGCATCCCCCAGAGTGCAAGTTGGATTATGGCAAGACCTTTCTGATCGGGTTCGGCTTTTTCGGCATCAGCGTCATGTGGAAGCTGTACAACGATTACGTGCCCATCTTTCTCCAGGCCGGAAATCCGGATTTTGTCACCGCGACGCGCGCCGCTGGGTTTGGGTTGGGAGCCACGATGACCGGGTTCATCATGACCCTGGACAACATCGCCGGCCTCTTTTTGCTGCCGCTGATTGGCTTGTGGAGCGACCGCGTCTGGACCCGCATCGGGCGGCGCAAGCCGTTTATCGTCGCCCTGGCGCCCGTCGCTGTCGCCGCTTTTGTCGCTATTCCGTTCATCGTCCAGGCCATACCGCCGGAGCTGAGCGGGCAGACGTCCCAGTTGGGCCGCTCGCTGGCCTTGTTCATGATCGCCATCGGCATTTTCCTGCTGGCGATGGCGGGCTTTCGCACCCCTGTCATCTCGCTGATGCCCGACCTGACGCCGTCGCCGCTGCGCAGCCAGGCCAACGGGATCATCAATTTGATGGGCGGGGTGGGCGGGGTTATCATCACCCTGGTCGGCGCACAGTTGTACGGGATCGGCATCGCGCTGCCGTTCATTGTGGCCTGCGTCCTGATCGTCGTGGCCGTGCTCATGCTGCTCCTTCTCGTCCGAGAGCCGCGGCACCTGACCTTTGCCGCGGATGAGCGCGAGGAAGAGAGCCAGCTGCAGGTGTTGCGCAATCTGCGAAATATCCCACTCGCCGCTCGCCGCAGCCTGCTCATGTTGATGCTGTCCATCTTTTTGTGGTTCGTGGGCTATAACGCCATCGAGACCTTTTTCACCTCCTACGGCGTCAACGTCCTCCACATCCTGGAGAACCAGGCGTCCCTGCTTTCCGGCGTTTCTTACGTCACCTTTATTCTGTTTGCGATACCCAGCGGGTTCATCGCGGCGCGGATTGGCCGCCGGCGGGCCATCACCACCGGGTTGCTCGTCTTTGCCGTGCTGCTGTTGGTCGGTTACTTTTTGCCCCATCTCTACGTCATCGCCGGGGCGTTGGCGCTGGGGGGATGCGCGTGGGCGATGGTGAACATCAATTCCCTGCCCATGGTCGTCGACACGGCGGACAGCGATGCCAACATCGGCACGTATACCGGGTTTTATTATCTCGCCTCGCAGTTGGCGGCAATTGCCGGCCCGGTGCTCAACGGCTTTGTCATCGAGCAGTCCGGCAACTATGGCCTGGTCTTGTTGGTGCCCGTGATTTTCTTTTTCCTGGCGGCGGTCACGATGCAGCAGGTGACGCGCGGTGAGGCGCGCCGCTAGTCGCCGGCGCGGCGGCGGGAAGCGTGTCTCTGGAGATGTGCCGCAGGTGCAGGCTGCCTGTGCCCGGTTATTGGTATCGCTCGCCCCGTGGCCCTTCCAGGTCGCCCCCGACCACGTTGAACTCGCGCTGCGAAGCCGGCAGGTAGGGCCCCAAATAGTCCGCCTGGCGCGGCGGGTAGCTGTTGGGCGGGGGGGGCTGCTGCACGACGACGACCGGGGGGTACGTTCCCTGTGCCTGCTGCTGCGGAGCGGCGCGCTCCTGGCGCCGCTGCGCTACCCAGACGATCAGCAGGCTGGTGGGGATGCTGGCCCCGACCCCGCAAGCCGCTCCGGCGACGACGGCGATCGCCTCGTCGCTGAGGCGCTGGGCAATCACCGCTGTGCCGGTAACGACAAAGGCGACGACGATCACGCCGACAAAGACCCCAATCCTCCTGGCGACCCGCTCGCGCCACGGGTCCGTATTTCCTCTTGGCCACTCGTTCATTTTTCACCTCTCCCGCCCGGCGTGAGCAAGGGGAGAATCGCCCCTCCCTGGTGCAGCATCGTCGCTACCTGCGCCACTTCTGCCGGGTCGACGTACGCGGCCTGAAACCGCAGCAGCTGCCCTTCCGCCACGGCGACGAAATCCCCGCGACCCAGCAGGCGCTCGGCGCCGCTACCTCGCCAGCCGCTGGCCACCCGCGCATCCTCGGCGCTGGTCACCTTGCCCACCAGGCGTACCGGAAAGTTCGCCTTGACCAGGCTGCCGATCACCGCCGCGGTCGGCTTTTGCGTCGCGGCGACGACGTGGATGCCCGCTTCCCGCCCCCGCTGCAGCAGCCGCGTCAGCTCGCGCTCCGCCCGCGCTCCGCCGACCATCATCAGGTCCGTCAGTTCGTCGATGCCGACCACCACCGGCGGCGCGTTGTCGGCCATTCGATCCCGCCGTTCCATCAGCCGCACCAGGCTGGCCAGTGTCTCCACTGCCTCCTCCACCCGCACCACCACCGGCCGCGACAGCTGCGGCAGCGGCGCCATGTCCGCAAACGCCCGCCCCTTGGGATCGATCAGCACCAGCAGCATCTCTGCCCGGCGTGGGTGCCGCAGGGCCAGGCTGACGACCATCGTCCGCAGCAGCGCCGTCTTGCCCGATCCCGTCGTGCCGGCGACGAGGATGTGCGCCACGTCCGGCGACGGCAGGCGGATGAGCAGCGGCGCGCCGTCTTCGGCCAGGCCCAGCACCGCCGTCACCGGCGGCACGTCCCGCAGCCCTTCCATCAGCGGCAGCAGCCGTACCGGCTGCGGGTTCTCCCGCGGCACCTCGATCTGCACCGCCGCGCCTTGCCGGGCGATGCGGACGTTGGGCGCGTCGAGGGCGGTCGCCAGTTCCTCTGCCAGCCCGCGGATCTTGGAAATGCGGCTGCCCAGCGCCGGCAGAAACTGGAAGCGCACCCAGCGCGGGGTGACGGTGCCCCCGGTAACCCGCCCGGGCGCCTTGTGCTGCGCCAGGACCGTCTCGATCCGATCGGCCTGAAATTCGAGCATCTTGCGCATGTGTCCGCGAAACCTCCGAACTCTGCCGGGTGCAAGCTGGCCGAGTTGCAACCCGCCCATCACGTCGGCCGGGTGGTAGAACTTTTGTTCTAGCCGCAATGATAGCACATTTCTCCTTGTTGTGCAAATGAATAGTCTCCCCGGTCTCCCTGTGAAGTGTTGTTTTGCGCTCCCGCGCCTGGTGCTTCGGCACCGGGCTAAAAATCCAGCTCTCCGGGCTTGTTCTGAGCCCCCGAAGGGGGCATCGACGGGCGTATGCAAAACTTGGGGGAGCGTTAAAAATCAGCCACGAATTACACGAATTCACACGAAAAAAGGTAGAAAATTCGTGAAATTCGTGTTAATTCGTGGCAGAAATTCCGAGATCATCTAGGGCTCCCCCAACTAATAAA
>JAFGEI010000214.1 GCA_016931695.1 Anaerolineae bacterium
CCACATCATCAGCGCGCCCTTGTCCGCGTTGAGGATGTCCACCGCCGTGTCCACGAGCGACTGCAGGATCTGGTCCAGCCGCAAATAGCGAGAGAGCTCCTCGTCAGCCCGGTAGAGCGAGGCCAATTCCCGATCGCGCTCCTCGACTTCGACGCTCCTGGCTGCCAGCAGCCGCGCCAACTCGCGGTTCCGAGCGATCAAGCCGCGGACGCGCGCGCGGTGGGCAGCCAAGGCCGCCGCGGCCAGGACCAGCAGGGCGAGGCCGAGGAACCACCACGTCGACCAGAGCGGCGGGGAGGGGGCGGGGTCCTGGTCGGGGGAAAGGGCCTGGGCGGATGAGAGGCCCGTCGTGGGCGCAGCTGCCGCCGCAGACGCTAGCGCCAGCGTGCCGCTGCCCGCGGCAGAGACCGCTACCGCGATGAGCAGGACCAGGACACGGATGCAATTCGGCCGCCGGTAGACGCCGCGCATGATGCCGGCCTCCTTTTGCGTACCGCAGTGTGCACCAAATGATCAGGGGCTAACACATTCCCATTCTATCATAATCCAACCTGGTTCGCAATGGCGAGGGGCGCCACGGCTACCTGGCCCCAAAACATCGAACAGGTGAAGAAAGCGTAGTAATCCCGCTGGTCCAGGATAAAGTCCGGCGACGCCGGCCGGCAGAGGCGCCGGTACGCCGACCGGTCTTCCGCCGTCAGCTCCGCTTCCGCGTTGGGCCAGCGCATCTCCAGAAGCGCGATCAGCGCCTGGCGCAGCTCGGAGCGCAGCGGGGCGTGGGCCCCGCCGACAAAGGTTCGGGCCGCGCACGCCTCCAGGCCGGCTGCGCGGAACCAACCCAGCGCGCGCAGGCAGTGCGATTCTGGTTGGCTCCCCGCAACAAAGGGGGCCAACCCCGGCGTGGTCGCTTTGAGGCGGGCCTCCAGCAAGGGGTACCCGGGCAAGAGGTTCTCCGATGACCAGACCAGGATGGCCACGGTGCCGCCCGACCTGACCACCCGGGCGAGCTCCTGCAACGTTGGCACCGGCGGCAGCGCGGCGGAGTACCCCACGCAGCACGAGCTCCAGGCCCAGTCCAAGGTGCCGTCGCCAAAGGGCAGCCGGCGCACGTCGCCCGCCTGGAAGGAGATCTGGTGGAGCAGGCCGGCCATTTGCACGATTCCCTTGGCGTGTTGGAGCAGGGCGGGGGAGATATCGAGGCCCGTGACGTGCCCCGCGGGGCCTACGGCCTCCGCCAGCAGCAGGGCCTGCCGGCCGATGCCGCAGCCGGCGTCCAGCCCGTGACTTCCCGGCGGGAGATCGAGGGCCTGGATCGCCGAGCGAATGACGGGCTCTAGCAGCGGGTTGGACACCTCCAAGGCCTGGATGTAGGCAGCGGTGTCGCTCATTGGCCCTCCAGGAACTGGCGAATCCGGCGGTTGAATACCTCGGGAGAGATCAGCGCAATCGAATGCGCACCGAGCCCTTTTTCAAACATGTGGTAGGCGGCATTCGGATACAGCCTTTTCATCCCCTCAAAGTACGGGAGCACCACGTCGTCCGCAGAAACGGTGATCAGCAGACGCCCGTCCCAGGCGGACAGATCGTCTGGATGGAAGTGGTAGTTCCGCACAAAGTCGGTCATCAGGTCGATGTGGGTGACGATCCTGTCCTTGGTGAGCCGGTGGGTTTGTTCTTGGAAATAGCAGCGGAACCATTCGAGCCATTCCGTCGAATCGTGCTGCAGTTCTTCCTTGTCGGGCTTGGCGAAGCGCCGGAAGATCAGCTCGGTCAAAAAGGCCGGGAGGATGCGAAACAGGTTGAAATTGTAGCGGTGATAGCGGCTGGTGGGAGAAGGGTAGAACGTGTGCGCCAGGACGGCTTTGTCGATCATGGCAGGATGATCCCGCAGGAAACACTGCGCGATGAGGCCGCCTTCGCTGTATCCCATCACATCCAACCGCTCGACTCCCTCCTCCCGTAGAATGGCCTGCAGCGCATCGGCGTATGCCCGCATCGTGGCCCGCGGCAGGGCCGGGCATGTCGGAGCCAGGACGCGGTAGTCCTGCTCGAATGCCACAATCTGGTGGATCCACATGTCGAACGCGACGAATCCGCCATGCAGCAACAGCAAAACCCTAGGGCCGGTCCCTGCATCCAGGTACTCCCAGGTCACGCCGTTCACGTCCAGGCTTTTCTGCGCATGGGCGGCGTAGAAATGCTCCACGAACGCCTTCTGTGCCGTTGGGATGGTCGAGTAGAACCGCTCTGTTCGTGCGTCGCGCATGTTGATCCCTCCGCATCGCTCAAATCTGGCCTATCGACTCGATCGCCTGGCAGGCCTCGACCAGGGGCGCGGTTCCCGCGAATCGGCGGGCAATTGCCTGACACTGCTCGCGCACCTGTGGCGACGAGGTGAGCGCGGCGCTTGAGCTGAGCGGCCAGCCCGACTTTGGGGTAGACGTCGCCATAACTGCCGAGGGTGCTGACGAGGATACTCATCTTTAGAGTCGTTTGGTGAAATAGTAGCGTCGATGCCCCGGAGGGAAATCCTCCAGTTCGCCGAACACACGGTAGCCATGCTGTTCATAGAAATCCGGGGCCTGAAAACTAAAGGTGTCCAGGTGGGCATACTTGGCGCCGCGGCGCCGCGCTTCATCTTCAACAGCCGTCAGGAGACGATGCCCATGGCCGCGA
>JAFGEI010000215.1 GCA_016931695.1 Anaerolineae bacterium
AACATTGGATGCTCTACCGCAGTGGGAGAAGGGGAAAAGGGGGGTTTCGCAGGCGGCTTCGCCGCCTGCGAAACCCCCCTTTTCCCCATTCCCCGTGCTTGGCAGGGCAATCTACTGAAATGTGCCATTGTCAAATTATGAAGGTTTGCGGGCGAAATGTCAAGTGCGCGGTGCGCTGAAAAACAAAAATCCCCGGTTGACTTGAGCCGCAAGAGCGGGTATAATCAAACCAGTTCACTGGGGATCAAGGCCCTGACCTTCCATCGCGCTATAGAGGCAGGAAAGTATGGCACTAAAAGGAAATTTGCGAGATTTCAGTACCACCCAGCTGCTGAACCTGATCAACCTGGCGCGCAAGACCGGTACGCTGACCATCGAGACCCGCGACTCCCAGGTCCAGATGTGCTTTAAGGAAGGCAAGCTCATCTATGCGACCGAAGACGGTCAGGATGCTCGCCTGGTCACGGTTCTGCTCAAGGCGAGCAAGATCAGCGAGGAGCTTGCACGCACCATCCGTGCCCGTTCGGATATCAAAGATGATCGGGAACTGGGTGTGCTGTTGACCAATGCCGGGTATGTCAGCCAGCAGGACGTTATCGACAGCATGCGGAACTTTACCCTCGAGACGGTCTACAAGCTGTTTACCTGGCCAGAGGGTTCATTCCGCTTCGAGTCTTCCTTGCTTTCCATTCACGGCCGGGTCACGGTTCCCATCGACCTGGAAAACGTGATTATGGAGGGCAGCCGGCGCCTCAAGGAATGGGAGCGCCTGCAGGAAGAATTGCCCAATTTGGACGTAGCGCTGCGGTTCACGGATCGTCCGGATGCCCGGTTGCGCACCATCAATCTTACCGTCGAGGAATGGCGCGTTGTTTCCTTTATCAACCCGCGCAACACAGTCCGGCAGATTGCCAAGTACAACAACATGAGTGACTTTCAAATCCGCCGCATCGTCTACGGGTTGTTTCAAGCCGGGTTGGTCGAGATGATCATGCCGGAGGGATTCGAGCCCAAGCCGTCGATAGCGGGCGTCCCCGCCGCGCCGACGGCTCAACCCCTGGTTCAGCAGCGCCCCGCTGTCAAGCGCAGCGTCGTCCAGCGTCTCATAGACCGCATTCGGGAGTTGTAGTCAATGCAGACAGTCAAAATTGTCGTGACCGGCCCTTTCTCAGCCGGCAAAACACAGTTCATCCAGGCCATCAGCGAGATTGACGTCGTGGCCACTGAGCGCAAGATCAGCCGTGAAGAGGAGCGCATCAAGGATCAAACCACGGTGGCGATGGATTTTGGCCGGATCACGATCGATGAGGAGCTCGTTCTTTACCTTTTCGGCACCCCTGGCCAGCGCCGCTTTGATTTCATGTGGGAGATTTTATCCGAAGGTATGCTCGGTTTTGTCGTGCTCGTGGACAGCGTTCGCCCCGAGACCTTTCGCGAGGCGCGTACGATCCTCGATACTTTTCGCTCCTATGCGCCCACGCCGTACGTGGTGGCGGCCAACAAACAAGACCAGGAAGACGCCTGGTCTCCAGACGACCTGCGGATTGCCCTGCGCGTCGATCCGCAGATCAAGTTCCTCCCCTGTGTGGCGGTGGATAAGGAGAGCGTGAAAAACGTCTTGCTCGAACTGTTGTACTCGATCCTGGAAGTGATGGACGCGTTGGAAATAGAGGCGTGATACGACCCTCATGTTGCCAAGATACCGCAGGCGATTGGGACAGGTAGGAAATGAGCTCTATTGTCACTGACCGGGGAGTTGTTCATTACGAGGCCTATGGGCGTGGCCGACCGGTGATTCTCCTTCATTGCTGGCTGGGATCGTGGAACTATTGGCTCAGCACGATGGAAGCGCTCAGTGACGCCTACAAGACCTATGCCCTGGACTTTTGGGGATTCGGCGAGTCAGCCAAGACCGGCGACCATTTTCGCGTGCCCGACTATGTCGAAATGGTGGTCCAGTTTATGGATCGCCTGGGAATCGCCCGCGCCCCGGTGATGGGGCACTCGATGGGCGGGACGGTCTCGTTGAGCCTGACGTTGGATCACCCGGAACGGGTGCAAAAAGTCGCCGTGGTGGGGTCCCCGATCCGGGGGGATGGGCTGACACTGTTGCTCAGGCTGGCCGCCAAGCGGCTTTTTGCGACCCTTGCCTACAATATCCCCGGCGTGCTGCCCATTGGCATCCGGCTCATATCTCCTTTCTGGGCACGCGACTGGAAAACGTGGTATGCCATGTTCGAGCAGGACCTGTCTCGGACGACGTTGGGATCGTTTCATTACAGTATCGCCTCCTTGCGCCAAACAGACCTGACGCCGCGCTTGAAAGAGATCCGACTGCCGGCGCTGGGCATCTATGGCCGCAACGACCGTATCGTTGCGCCGAGTCAAGGAGATCTCCTGGCCAATGGCGTTGCCCTTTCGCAAGTGGCCTATTTCGATGAATCCGGCCACTTTCCCATGCTGGATGAACCAGATCACTTTCACAGTACCTTGAGAGATTTTTTGGACCGCTAGCAGTGGGGATGAGAGCCAGAGATCGCTGAATGATTGCGCCAGGGGAAAGCAACACGGAGGGGGTAGCATATCATTTTCCGAACAAGATGGGGCGGATCCTGCTCCTTTCCATGGAGGAGGTGATGGGGCAGACCGGCGTCAACGCCGTGCTCAACCTGGCCAATCTCCGCCATTTCCAGGCCAACTATCCGCCGAACAACTTTGACATGGCCTTTTCTTTCGCCGAGTCCTCGCGGCTGATCGGGGCATTAGATGAGATGTACGGGGTTCGTGGGGGGCAAAGGCTGGCGGAGCGGATTGGGCGTTCCTGTTTCCGCCTGGGCATCAAGGACCTGGGGCCGATGCTGGGCATCGCTGACTTGGCTTTTCGCATCTTGCCCATGATGGTCAAGCTCCGGATCGGCTTTGAGGTTTTTGCCGAAGTCTTTAACAAGTTCAGTGATCACCGGGTGAGGCTGGAAGAGAATGACCATTCCTTCCTGTGGGTGATCGAACAATGCGGCGTTTGCTGGGAGCGCACCACGTCGTACCCTTCCTGTCACCTGGCGGTCGGGATCCTCCAGGAGGCCCTCTTTTGGGTCAGCGGAGGACAGAACTTTGATGTCACGGAGACTTTTTGCATTGCAATGGGGGATGCAACCTGCACGATCGAGATCGCCAAAAAGCCGCACTGACCGTGCGCTTGGCGCCAGTTGCGCAGAAATGGATCGGCAGTGAGTTGAGAAATGCTCAAGATCATTTTGCGGGATCGCCGGCCAATTTATCCGTTTAACGAACCCGCCCGGGAACTCCGGTTCCTGAACAAGCCGCTTTGGCTGCTGCAGCGAGACATTTTGGCTCCCTACGTCTCCCAAGAGCGCGAGGTCGATTCCTTCGAAAAAATCGAGCTCAAGCGCGAAGAGATGCTGGTCTATCGAGAGAATCTCTTTTTTGACGACTGCTTTTTCAAAGCCTTTTTATCCAAGGCGCGCAAACTGGGCAAGGCCTGCCAGGTCGCTTTCCCATTGGACGACAAGGCCATTGTGACCCATGCCCTGCCGCTGCAACGGACGATCCGCAAGCGGGGAAACTATTATGTCGCCGACATGTGGTACTTTCCCTACGGCCTGGAAGAGACAGTGCGCCCGCTGGAGATGCATACCGATTCACGGGAAATGGGCTATTATCGGGTTCCGACCCACATGTCGGATGCGATGGGAGACCTGGTCTACCACGTGCCGACGAAAGCGTTTATGGCCGTCGAATCGTGGATCCACGTTCTGCTCTCCAACGTGATCTTTGGCGTCTTTGCCGCGGCCGCGCGGTTGGACCAGGAGATGGAGAGCCAAGTCGCCAGCCAGCTCAAGCTCTTTTGGCGGGCGCTGCTGGAGCAAAAGCAGGTACTGTCGACGTCGCCGGTGGTGCGAATTGGACAGAACTGCCGTATTGATCCCAGTGTCATCATCCGCGGCCCGACCGTCATCGGCGACAACGTCGACATTGGTCCGGGCTCGGTCATCGACATCTGTTTCATCGGCAACAATGTGACCATATCCGACAGCTGTGACTTGATGCTCAGCGTCGTCGGCGACCGCTGCTTCCTCCCTTTCCGCGCCTCGCTCTTTGAGACGCTGCTGATGGAGGACTCGATGGTCGCGCAGAATACGTGTCTGCAGTTGTCCTGTGTTGGCCGGACCAGCTTTATTGGGGCGGGGAGCACGTTCACCGACTTTAACTTGATCCCCAAGCCCCTCAAAGCGACGCACAGCGATCATCAGCTGGAGCCGACCGAGATGACAGTGTTGGGAGGATGCGTGGGCCATCACTGCCGGATTGGTTCGGGGATGATCGTCTACCCGGCGCGCACCATTGAATCGGACAGCATCCTGGTAGCCTCGGCGGAGCGCCGGGTCATTGACCGCAACGTGACGTACGAAGAGAGCGACATTCTCAAGATACCCAACGCGACAGACTCCCATCCGCGGTTCTATCCCCGTCGTGGGGCAGAAGACTTGCAGCGGGAGCGGTGAGGGGGCAAGCTCATTGAACAGTGAGCGCGTCTGCAGGCGCAAGTATGGACACTTTTGCCTTCATCATACATCCATTGGACCCCAAGGCGGACGTAGCAAGAAAATATCCACGGCTGGCTCGCCTGCTGTCGGTTCCGTTGATTCATTTTCTGTCGCGCTACTGGCCACCGCTGGTTCTCTCGCGCGTGACGGGCGTGCGCTCGCTCGCCACCGGGCGACAGGTTGAAGGGTGGTTGTTAGCCTGCCCTTTTACCGCGCAGCGGATGATCGAGCTGCCGCCGCGGGTGGTCTACCGCAAGGTCATCCAGACCGGGCGGCTGGCCGAGCGGTTGGGCGCACAGATTCTCGGTCTGGGTGCGTTCACCTCGGTGGCCGGGGATGGGGGGGTTACGGTGGCCCGCGCCCTCGACATCCCGGTGACCACGGGGGACAGCTATACCGTCACCCTCGCTGTCCGCGCGTTGCTGGAGGCGGGCCGCCAGATGGGGATCGCCGCGGAACAGGCTGTGACGGCGGTGGTCGGGGCCAGCGGGGCGGTCGGTTCCGCCTCGGCCTGCTTGTTGGCCCCTCGCGTGGGGAGGATGATCTTGTTGGGACGCCGGCTGGAACCGCTGGAGCGCGTGCGCCAGGAGGTGATGGGACTGGCGCGGGGAGCAGTGGATATATCGACCGAGATCGGTGACATTCGCCAGGCGGCACTGGTCGCCAGCGCGACCAGTGCCGGTCGTGCGGTGATCCATCCGCCGCACTTGAAGCCCGGCGCGGTAGTCTGTGACATCGCCCGCCCGCGGGATGTCTCCGCGCAGGTGCTTGAGCAGCGGGACGACGTGTTGGTGATTGATGGCGGCCTGGCCGAGGTGCCGGGAGAGGTCGAGTTCGGCTTTGACTATGGCCTGCCGCCCCGGCTCGCTTTTGGCTGCATGGCCGAGACCATCGCCCTGGCCCTCGAGGGACGGTTCGAAGATTATACGGTTGGCAAGAACATTGAGATTGACCGGGTGCGGGAAATCGAGGAAATCGCAGAACGGCACGGCTTCCGGCTGGCCGGCCTGCGCTCCTTCGAACACCCGCTGACGCCGGAACAAATTCATAGAGTCCGCCAAAAGGCGGCCCAGGCGGCCACTCCTGGCCCAGTCTAGTGTGGGAGGTCATTCATGAGCGAAGGGAGAATCCTAGTCGTAGAGGACGATTTCGACATCTCGAACATGCTCCGCATCTACTTCCAGAGCCAGGGCTACGAGGTAGCGGTAGCCCCCCGTGGCGGAGATGCCCTGGAGATGTGCCGACAACAGCTGCCGAATATCGTCGTCCTCGATATCATGCTCCCAGACATGGACGGTTACGATGTCTGTCGCAACTTGCGCAGCAACCTGCGCACCAAGCACATCCCCATCATCTTTCTCACCCAAAAGGATGAGCGGTCAGACAAGATCCATGGCCTGGAGTTGGGCGCTGACGACTATATCACCAAACCCTTTGATGTCGAGGAACTAAAGCTGCGGGTCAAGAACGCCATGGCCCGTGCAGCTTATGAGAGCTTGACCAATCCCACTACGGGACTTCCCAGTGCCAAGCTGATTGAGGAGCAGTTGCGCGACTTGATGGCGCGAGACAACTGGGGCGTGCTCTACATCGGCATCGAGCGCCTCGATTCCTTCAGCGAGGTCTATGGCTTTGTCGCTGCCGACGAGGTCTTGCGCTACACGGCCCTGGTACTCGGCGAGACGGTCGACAATCTCGGGACGTCCAATGACTTTATCGGCCACATCGGTGGCGACGATTTTATCATTATCACCGCGCGAGAATTGGTGCGCCCGATGCTAGAGGATCTGACGCGGCGCTTCTCGGCTGGCGTCGGCACCCACTATGACTTTAAGGCGCGCCAGCAGGGCTATATTCTCGTGCAAGATGACGCGGGGAACGACAAAAAAGTCGGCCTGATGGAATTGGGGGTCGGCGTGATCCTGGACGTCGATGGCCCGTTCACCGATATCCGCGAGATCACCGAGGCGGCGGCGGCGGCGCGGCGAGACCGGCGGCGCACTTGACGGAAAGGCAAACCCGGCCGTGGTGAGATTTGCACCGCCCCAGGGCGATGAACGTGTGAGTTGGTTGGAGGAACAGTGACAGTCGGCAAGAACGTCGGAACGAGGGGAACGGTTTCCGTCCTTCTCGTGCTCGTTCTCGGCCTGGGCCTGAACCTGGTCCCGGCGGAATGGGTGCCGCTGTTCCACGTCGCATTGCCCTTTGCCGTGCTCCTGACAGCGCTGTGGCTTGGCCGCTCGATGGCCTGGGTCGGGGCGGGGCTGGCGCTTCTCGCCCTGGCGATCCGGTTGCTGCGCGGGGGCACGGCGCCGCTGGTGGCGATTGGGGTGCTGTCGGCGCTGCTCTCCTTGTCTGTGCCGCTGTGGAGCCCCTGGCTGAAAGCGCGGCGCCGCTGGCGGGCGGAGGTGCAGCCGCTCGGTTGGTCTGCGCCCGCTGCAGCCGGCGCAGACCGCCGGCCTGTCCTGCCCCTCGGGGTGGCGGCGCAGGGACTGCTCGACGAAGCGCTGTCGGCTGCCGCCGTGCAGGCCGGCGAAGTCCTGCTCTACGACCAGGAGGGAGAAATTCGACAGGTCGCTGCGTCCGGGGTGGAAGGGAGGTCATTGTTGGACGTCGCCGTTTCTGACGCCCCGGACCTGACGGTGGCGGAATGGGTGCTGAGCGAGGGACGCGCATGCCTGTTCCGTCTCGCCGCCGGCGCCGAGACGCCCCAGATGCGCCTGGTTTTACCCATCTCGAGCCGCCAGCGCATCCTGGGGCTCGTCTGTTTGGGGGTGGACGCCGGGCGTTCCTTCGACCCGCAAGAACTCGAACTGCTGCAGTCGATCGTCGACACCCGGACCCCCGACCTGGTCGCAAGTGCTGCTGTCGCCGGGCAGACGCGGGGCCAGGATCAGCGGGTCGAGGAATTGGTGGTGTTGGAAGAGGTCGCGCGGGCGATTTCCGCCAGTCTCGACCTCGAATCGACCCTGCGCACCATTCTGACCTCCACCCGGCGGCTGGTGGCCTTTGACCTGGGCGAGGTGACGCTGTGGGATGCCGATTTGCAGCTGCTGCTGAGCCGGGCGTCGCTGGACGCGGAGGAATATCACGCCGTTGCCGGCACGACCTACCAGCTCGACGAGGGTTTCTCCGGCTGGCTGGCGCGCAACCGCCGCCCGCTGCTGGTCGCCGACGTCCCCAGCTATCGCGCGGCGCGCCCCAAGCTCGATCAGCCCGATTATCCTTTCCGTTCCTACCTGGGCATCCCCCTGGAAAGCCGCGGCGAGTTTGTCGGTACGCTGGAGGTGATCAGCTATCAGAAAGCGGCTTTTTCGATCCACGATCAGGAAATCTTGCTGGCGATCGGGACCCACGCCGCGACGGCGATCGAGCACGCCCGCCTGTTCGACGAACTCCGCCGCCGGGCCCTCGAGCTGACCTCTCTTTCCCACGTTGCTGCCGCCGTGAGCTCCACCCTCGACCTGGAACAGGTCCTGGAGACGATCGTCGCCTCGGTGCTGGAGGTCATTAGCTGCCAGCAGTCGGCAATCTTTGTCCTCAACCCAGACACGGGCAAGCTGCGCATTGCCGCCACCCGTGGTTACAGCGAATCGTACGTGACCGAATCTCAGGACCTGGACGTTGAGCTTGGCGGGCGGATGCATGCGGTTGCATCCGGAGAGCCGGTGTGGGTGACGGACCTGGCCACCAGTCCCGACCTGCACGGCCTGGCGCCCCTGGCTGAGGACGAGGGGGTTTCTGCGTTTGCCGACATCCCCATGCAGATCGGCGAGCGCATGATCGGCATGCTTTCGGTGGCGTTCACCCAGCCGCACCAGTTCACCGATACGGAGCGCGAGCTGCTGACCTCGTTTTCCTACCAGGCGGCGGTGGCGATTGAGAACGCCCGGCTCTATGCCCAGGCGGACGAAGAGCGGCGCCGTTGGGCCGAGGTGCTCGCCGGGTTGCAGCGGGTGGCCCAGGAATTGAGCAGCACCTTTGAACGGGATTACATCTTGCGCGTCGTATTGGAAGAGGCCAAGCGCCTCAGCGGCGCCCAGCGTTGCGCAGTTCTTCTCCGCCAGCCGGAATCGTCGCAGTGGAATCTGGGTCTCTGCGTCGGCTATTTGGAGGAAGAACAGGCCGCGCTGCGCAAAGAATTGCAGGACCTCGATGAAGTGGACGCGCTGGTCGAGATGGACCAGGTCAACCAGGCCCTCTACCTGAGCGGCAACGCGCTGCAAGACCGCTCGGTGCTGGGCTTGAGAGGCCTCGGTTCCGCGCTGCTGACGCCGATTTGGTACGGCGAACGGGCGACGGGCGCCATCGTTTTGGACAGCCGCCAGGTCGATGCGTTCGACGCCGAGGTGCGCCGCTTTGTGGACACGCTGGCGACCCAGGCAGCGGTGGCGATCAGCAATGCCCGGCGCTACGAGGAACAGATGGACCGCTCGACGCTCCTGCGCCGGAGGGCCGACCAGTTGAGCCAGGTACTCCAGGTCAGCCAGGCCGTCCGCTCTGACGAGCCCCTGGAAGACGTGCTCACGGAAATCGCCTACGTGATCCAGGAGAGCGTGGGCTTTAACCTGGTCCTGATCAGCGTCCTGGAAGGCGACCCGCCCTTACTGCGCCGGGTCGCCTGCGCTGGCATCCCGCTCTCGATCTTTGAGCAGATGATGGAGGTCCGCCAGCCCTGGAAGTCGCTGGAAGTGGTGATGCGGGACAAGTTTCTCATCAGCCAGAGCTACTACATCCCGGCCGAGGAACAAGAGCGCTGGCGGGACGTGCTCCACGTCTATGATTCTTCCCAGCAAGAGATTGTCCGCGAGCCTGGACGCTGGCATCCCCAGGACATGTTCCTGGTGCCCCTGGTTGGGCCGAGCGGGGAGATTCAGGGGGTGCTCTCGGTGGACGAACCGCTCGACGGCAAGGTGCCGGACTATTCCACCGTCGAGGCGTTGGAGGTGTTTGCCGTCCAGGCCGCGATCGCCATCGAGAATGCCAATTTGCTGGAGGCGCTCCAGGGACGCATCACCGCGCTGTCGGTCTTTAACGAGATCAGCCGCTCCGTGGCGGAAAAGCTGGATCTCGATGCGGTGTTGGATACTGTCGTCGAGGCGGCGACGCAGTTGATTCAATGCCACGGCAGCGCCATCTTTTTGTGGGACAAGGTGCAGGACGAATTTGTAGCCCGCACGGCCCAGGGGCACGACCTGGCCGTTCTGCAAAAGCGTGGCTATGCAATCGGCGAGGGAATGGTGGGCAGCGTCGGCGAGAGCAACATGCCGCTCTCGGTCGCCGACGTCGAAGAAGAGATGGCTGGCGAGCTGGACTATATTCGAAAAGGGGCGGCGATCCTGGCCCCGCTGGGCACGGGCGGCCAGGTGCTGGGCGTGCTGACCGCCGACCGTTCCTACAGCGAGCCTTTTTCGCCGGCCGACCTGGCAACCTTGATGGCGCTGGCCGACCAGGTGGCCGTTGCAGTGGAGAATGCCCGCCTGTTCGAAGAGGCGAACCGCCAGGCCCAGCAACTGACGCTGATCAACCGCATCGCCGCCGCCGCTGGTGCCATCTTGGATTTGGACGAGCTGCTGCAGGCGATTTACCAGCAAATTGCACCGATTTTCCAGGCGGATGCGTTCTTTGTTGCCCTCTATTCCGAAGCCAGCAACGAGCTGGACTTTCGCTTTCGCTACGACGAGGGCCGAATTCTCCCGACGGAGCGGCGCCAGCTGGGGCCGGGATTGACGTCCCACGTGATTTCAGAGAACCATCCGCTGCTGATCCAGAACTTTGATCAAGAGCGCGAGGGCCTGCCGATTCCGGTGGTGCAGGGACGGGCGCCGCAATCCTGGTTGGGCGTGCCAATGCGCAGCGGCGACCAGGTCGTCGGGGTCATTTCGGTGCAGGCGTACCGCTCCCACGCCTATGGCGAAGCGGAGCAGCAGCTGTTGATGACGATCGCCGACCAGATTGCGGTCGCCTTCAAGAACGCCACCCTCTTTGACGAGACGGTGCGCAAGAGCCACGAGCTTTCCACACTCCTCGAAGCGGGCAGCACCCTCTCCTCGACCCTCGACCTCAACTGGGTGCTGCAGGCGCTGGGCGACCGCCTGATGAGCCTGACCAATGCCGACGGCTGCCTGATCTCGGAATGGGACCGCGATGAAAACCAGGTCACCGTGATGTGGGAGTTGGGCGACCCGGTGGCGCGCCCCATGCTCGGCATGGTCTACCAGGCGGCCTCGCGCCCCGAAGTGATGGACGTGCTGCTCATCCAGGAATCGGAACTCTTGCTGACCGACGATTCGGGGATCGAAGAGGCCAGCCGCCAATACCTCCAGGATCGCAAGGCCCAGGCAGTCCTGCTCCTGCCGATGGTCGCGCGGGGGCAGACGGTGGGTCTGGTCGAGCTGGAGCGGCGAGAGGGCGGCGGCGCCTTTACGCCCGATGAAATGGGGCTGGCCCAGGCGTTGGCCAACCAGGCCGCCGTCGCCGTCGCCAACGCCCAGATGTACGAGGAAATCCGCCGCTTTAGCGCGGAACTGGAGCAGCGGGTCGAAGAACGAACCCACGAACTGGCCCAGGCGCTGCAGGACCTGACCGTCGAGCGTGACCGCATCCAGGCCCTCTACCGCATCACGGCCGAGGTCGCCGCCAGCCTCGATTTGGACCAGGTGTTGAACCGGACCCTGGAGATGGTTGTCGCTGCGGTTGGCGCCGATCAGGGCTCGATCCTGCTGGAGGATCCAGACACGTCCAATCTGGTTCACCGCGCCGCCGTCGGCCTGGGAGAGGTGATCCCACCGGGCGGTAAAAAGACCCGCTTCCGGCGCGGAGAAGGGCTGGCGGGCTGGGCAATGACCCAGCGCAAGGCGCTGCTCATCGACGACATCCTCGAGGATTCACGCTGGGTTCCGGACTTGGAGCCGGACGCAAAGCAGCGGGCCTGCATGACCCTGCCGCTCATCCGTGCCAGCGAAAGCCAGGGGGTCATGCTGCTCTTTTCCGCCGAGCCGGGTACCTTTCAGCCCGATCACCTGCGGCTGGCAGAAGCAGCGGCGACGCAGATTGCCAATGCGGTCGGCAACGCCGCCCTGTACAACCTGATCCGCGAACAGGCGGAACGGCTGGGCGTGATGCTCAAGCAACAGCAGATCGAGGCCACCAAGAGCCAGGCGATCCTGGAAGGAGTTGCAGACGGCGTCGTCGTGGCGGATGCCAAGGGGGAGATTATCCTGTTCAACGTCGCCGCCGAACGCATCCTCGAGATCGAACGCGAGCAGGCCCTGGGGCGCAGCACGCGCGAGATGCTGGGCCTGTACGGCGCAGAGGGGCGGACGTGGCTGGAAGCGATGGGGGATTGGCAGGCCCATCCCGCCGAGCACGCCCCAGAAGATTTTGTCGCCGACCGGCTGGAATTGGGCTCCCGCGTGGTCAGCGTTCACGTCTCGCCGGTGATTATGGGCGCCGAGTACCTGGGCACGGTCTCGTTGTTCCGCGACATTACCGCGATCGTGGAGGCGGACCGGGCCAAGAGCGACTTTGTCTCCACCGTGTCCCACGAGCTGCGCACGCCGATGACGTCCATCAAGGGCTATGCCGACCTGGTGCTGATGGGAGCGGTAGGCGAATTGACCGAGCAGCAGCAGCACTTTATTGGCATCATCCGCAACAATGCCAACCGCCTGACCTCCCTGGTCAACGACCTGCTGGATATCTCGCGCATCGAAACCGGGCGCATCGAGCTGGACCTAAAGGCCGTGCACGTCTTTGAGATCGTCGACCAGATGGTCAGCATGCTCCAGGGACGGGCGCAGGAAAAAGAGATCGCCCTGACCCACGACGTGGGGGATGATCTGCCAGAGGTCTGGGGGGACGATGCCCGCATCGCCCAGATTCTCACCAACCTGGTGGGAAATGCCATCTATTACACCCCGGTCGGCGGATCCGTTCACGTCTCCGCCGCGGTGACGGATAACGAGATGCTCCGGGTCGCAGTGACCGATACGGGCATCGGCATTGCCGAGGAGAATCTGACCAAGATCTTTGGCCGCTTTTTCCGCGCCGATGATCCCCTGGTCCAAGAAACCCCCGGCACGGGGTTGGGATTGCCGATTACGGCCTCCCTGGTCGAAATGCACCAGGGCAAAATCTGGGTCGACAGCGAGTTAGGCAAGGGCAGCACGTTCTACTTTACCCTGCCGTTGGCTCACGCGGTGCAGGCTGCATTGGCGCTCTCGGGACCAGGCCCGGGACAGGTTCTGGTCGTCGAGAGCGAACGGGAAATGGCCGCGCGCATCTGCGACGGCTTGACGGAAGCGGGCTACAAGGTCACGACTGCGGAGCGGCGAGAAGCCCTCAGTACAGCGCGGGATATCCCGCTGTCCTTGATTACGCTGGACATTCACCTGCCGGACGCGGGCGGTTTCGAGCTGCTGCGCCAGCTCAGGGCACAGTCGGAGACGGCCGACGTTCCGGTAGCCCTGGTTTCCCTGATCCCGGATGGCGATGACGGTTTTTGCCTGGGGGCGTTGGACTATGTGGGGAAGCCGGTTGATGAAGGCGAGTTGCTGGGAATCGTGAAAAGGGTGATCCGCCAGCCAGCGCCGATCCTGGTCGTCGACGAGGACCAGGATCACCTGTCTCACGTAAAAAAGTTCCTCCGGCAGCACGACGTCGCCGTCCGCACCACCGGGCGCGGCGAACGCGCCTTCCAGGCGGCTCGGGAAGCCGCGCCAGCGCTGATCCTGATCGACTTGAGATTAAAAGATACCAGCAGCTACGAGGTGCTGAAAAAGATTCGCACCTATTCCGAGACAAGCAATATACCGGTCGTCGTGATGGACAGCGCCTTGACCCCGACCGTTCGGCGCCGGGTGAAGGTATTGGGGGCGGAGCAGTTTCAGACCCGGCCTTTTGCGTTTCACGAGTTCATCCAGGCAATCTCGGCCCTGCTCCGCAGCGCAGACGGGGGGGAGAACGATCAACAGCCAGCCTAGAGAGGTCTCACGTATGGTCAAAATTCTTGTCACCGAAGACGAAAAAGATATCCGGGAGCTGATCGCTTTTACACTTCGTTTTGCAGGCTTTGAGGTCGTTCTGGCCAAGAACGGCGAAGAAGGGGTGGCGATGGCCAGAGAAGAGCTGCCGGATTTGATCCTGATGGACGTGCGAATGCCCAGGATGACGGGCTACGAGGCGTGTCAGCTGCTCAAGGATCAACGAGAGACGAAGGATATCCCGCTGGTGTTTCTCTCCGCCAAGGGGCAGGATACCGAGATCCAAGAGGGGTTGGAGTACGGGGCAGAGGAGTACATCCTCAAGCCATTTGCACCCGACGAATTGACCGCGCAAGTACGCAGGCTCTTGAAAAAGGCTGGTCATGAAGTATAATAGCACTTTGGTGGTCTGGCAATGAGCGCGATTATCATTGAGAATGGGCTGGCTCACTATGAGGCCATTGGCCGCGGCAGGCCAGTGATCCTCATCCATGGCTGGATCGGTTCCTGGCGCTATTGGGTGCCGACGATGGATGATCTGTCGGACCGCTTCCGCGCCTATGCGATCGATCTGTGGGGTTTTGGCGATTCCGACCGGCGCAGCGCGGGCTATACGCTGCCGTCCTACATTGGCCTGCTGCGGCAGTTTATGAACGAGATGGGCATCGGACGGGCACCCCTGGTCGGGCACGCCCTGGGCGGCGTGATCGCGCTTCGCTTTGCCGCCGAGATGCCCGAGCGCGTGGAGCAGGTGATGGCGGTGAGCACGCCGCTGGATGGCTCCGCCCTGGCCCGTTCACTGACTGGCTTTTCGGGCAACGACAACGACGTCGCCGGGCGCATCCTGGGACGCCGCCAGGTCGCCGCCTACCCCGAGGTCCAGCTGGAGGCGGGCAAGACGGACTCGAACGCGATCGTCCACAGCGTGCGTGCCGTGATGGAGCAGAACCTGTGGCGAGAGCTGGACAGCCTGGAGATTCCGCTCTTGTTGGTCCACGGCATCGACGATCCGGTCGTTCAGCCGCCGCGCGAAGAGTGGGTGCAGCAGTACGAGGAGAACATGCGCGCCATCTATTTGGAGGACTCGCGCCACTTTCCCATGCTCGACGAGGTGAACAAGTTTAATCGCCTGCTGCGCCAATTTATGGAACTGAAGGATGACCTGGACAGCCTGGAACTGAAGGAGGAGTGGCGGCGGCGTACGCGCTAGTTCCCAAGGATTGATGGGGGAGCCTGGGCGAGCCAGGCTGAGAGGGCGCCCCAAGACCGCCGGCGCCGACCCTTTGAACCTGATCTGGGTCATACCAGCGGAGGGAGGCAAAAGAGCAAATGGAAGAGTCTCTGGGCCGTCCGCTGAATGGACGGCTCGACGTTTTTATGCGCGCGGTTATTTTTGCCAACGGACAGTTTTCCGATCCCGCCGGCTGCCGCAGACTGGTGCAGGGCGGCGATTTGATCGTCGCCGTGGACGGGGGGACAGCGCACGCCCTGGCAGCGGGCCTGGCGCCCCACGTCGTGATCGGCGATCTCGACTCGCTGGAGCCGGCCCGCCGGGCCGAGCTGCAGGCGATGCAGGTTGCCGTGGTTTCCCATCCCGCCGCCAAGGACGAGACCGACCTGGAGCTGGCGCTGCTCTATGCGGCCCGGCAAGGGGTGAAAGAGATTCTCGTCCTGGCCGCCTTGGGCGGGCGATTGGACCACATGGTCGCCAATCTCTCGCTGCTGGCCCATCCGGCGCTGAGCGGGGTAGTGGTCCGCATCGTCGATGGGCGGCAGCTCGCCTTCCTGGTGCGGGATCGATGCTGCATCAGCGGGCAGCGCGGCGATACCGTCTCCCTGCTCCCCTGGGGCGGCGATGCGCTCGGCGTGAGCACCCAGGGGCTGCGCTGGCCCCTGGATCGCGAGCCGCTCTTTTTCGGCCTGGCCCGCGGGGTTTCCAACGTGCTGGTTGAGGAAGAGGCGTGGGTGCAAGTGCAGGAGGGGATGCTGTTGTGCGTGGTGACCCACGGCGGCGAGTAGCAGCGGTCGCTGCTCTGCCGGCCCGCCCCTGGCGGCGTTCCCACGAAAAGTTGCGTAGAGTGTAGAAGGAGGTCATCAGATGAAACGGGTCGGAATTTTGCTATTGTTGTTTGGATTGCTGGCTGCCTGTGCGCCGGCCGCGCCGGACGAGCCGCGGGTACTGACGATCATGACCCACAACAGCTTTGACATCGGCGAGGAAACGATCGCCGCTTTTGAAGCGGAGCACGACGTCACCGTGCAGATCCTTTTCTCCGGCGATGCGGGGCTGATGCTCAACCAGGCGGTTCTCAACGCCGAGAACCCCCTGGCCGACCTGATCTATGGCGTCGACAACACCTTGATGAGCCGCGGGCTGGAAGCGGGTATTTTCGAGCCCTACGATTCGCCGCTCCTGGCACAGATCCCCGATCACCTGGAACTCGACCGCGAGCACCGCTTGCTGCCGGTCGATTATGGCGACGTCTGCCTGAACTATGACCGGGGCTGGTTCGCCGCGCGGGGAGTGCCGCCCCCGACCAGCCTGGAGGACCTGGTGCAGCCCGAGTACCGGGGTTTGACGGTGGTGGAAAACCCGGCTTCTTCTTCCCCCGGCCTGGCGTTTATGCTGGCGACAATCGATCACTTTGGCACCGTCTGGCTGGACTATTGGGCTGCCCTGCGGGCCAATGACGTCCTGGTGACCGAGGGCTGGGAGGAAGCGTATTGGGGCTACTTTACCTACGCCTCCGAGGGCGATCGCCCCATCGTGGTCAGCTATGCCAGCAGCCCCCCGGTAGAAGTCTATTTCTCCGCGGAAGAGTTTGACGAGGCGCCGACGGGGGTGGTCGTAGCGGACGGCAGCTGCTTCCGGCAGATCGAATTTGTCGGTATTCTCAAGGGGACGCCCAACCGTGACCTGGCCGAGGCGTGGATCGATTTCATGCTCGGCGTCGCGTTCCAGGAGGACATTCCGCTGCACATGTTTGTCTTTCCGGCCAACGAGAATGCCGCTCTGCCGGATGTTTTCGCCCGCTTTGCCGTGATTCCAGACCATCCTGCCATCGTCGATCCGGCCGAGATCGATGCCAATCGGGACGATTGGATCGAGCAGTGGATCGAGACCGTGCTGCGGTGAAACATGCGTCGAGGACAGGGCTGCCGGGCAAGTATGCCGGGGCGTTACTGGCATGCTTGCCCGTCGCCTACTTGTTGCTGTTCTACTTCTACCCGCTCTTGTCCATTCTCGCCCTGTCCCTCTTCCCCGCTGGCCGGCTGGATTGGGTCTCTCTGGGCCGGCTGGTCGGCAGCGCCTACTATCTGGAGACGCTGTGGTTTACCACCTGGCAGGCGACGCTTTCCACCCTGTTGGTAGTGCTGCTGGGCCTGCCGGGGGCGTACATCTTTGCCCGCTACCGCTTCCCCGGCAAGAAGGTGTTGCAGGCGCTCTTTACCGTCCCCTTTGTCCTGCCGACGGTCGTCGTCGCGATGGCCCTGCTCGCCTTGCTGGGGCCGCGCGGATGGTTGAACCTGGCCCTGATGCGCATCCTGGCGCTGGAGCGACCGCCGCTGGATATCCAGGGCACCCTGGCGGCGATTCTACTGGCCCACGTCTTTTACAACGTGGTGCTGGTGGTGCGAATGGTGGGAGCCCAATGGGCCAACATGGACGTCCGGCTGGTCGAGGCGGCGCGGACGATGGGCGCCAGTCGCTGGCAGGCATTTTGGCAGGTGACGCTGCCGCTGCTGCGCCCCTCGCTGGGCTCGGCGGCGTTGTTGGTCTTTATCTTTTGCTTTACCAGTTTTGGCGTCGTCTTGATCCTGGGCGGCGGCCATTACGCGACGCTCGAGGTGGAGATCTTTTACCGCACCACTTACCGGCCCAACCTGCCGCTGGCGGCGACGCTGGCGATCGTCCAGATCGCCCTGACCTTTGGCCTGATGTGGCTGTACGCCCGCGTCCAGGCGCAAGCGGGAGCGCCGCAAGAGCTGCGCCCGCGCCACATGACCCAAATCCGTCCCCGGCGAGGCAGGGATTGGGGGCTGTTGGCGGCCAGCCTGCTGCCGCTGCTGATCCTGCTGCTGCTGCCGCTGGCCGCACTGTTGGAGCGGTCACTGCGGGTGGGGGCGGGTGGCCTGGCAAACTACCAGGCGCTGTTCAGCAACCCGCGCGGTTCCATCTTTTACGTGCCCCCCATCGCTGCCGTCCGCAACTCGCTGCTGTTTGCGCTGGCGGCGATGGTCCTGGCGGTGTTCCTGGGCCTGCTGGTGAGCCTGTCGATTGCCGGCGGGCCGAAATCCCGCTCCAGGTTGGGCCGCCTGCTCGACCCGCTGATCATGCTGCCCCTGGGCACCTCGGCGGTGACGCTGGGATTGGGCTACACGGTCGCCCTCGACGAGCCGCCGCTGAATTTGCGCACCTCGCCCTTGCTGGTCATCCTGGCCCACACGCTGGTCGCCCTGCCGTTCGTCGTCCGGGCGATGCTGCCCGCCCTGCGTTCCATCCGGCCCAGCCTGCGCGAGGCGGCGGCGACGTTGGGCGCTTCTCCCTGGCATGTCTGGCGGGAGGTCGACCTGCCCATCGTCGGGCGGGCCATGGCCGTGGGCGCAGTTTTTGCCTTTACCATCTCGATGGGCGAGTTTGGAGCGACGGCTTTGATCTACCGCCCTGACCTGCCGACGATGCCGGTCGCGATCTACCGCTTGATGAGCCGGGCGGGGATTGCGAACTATGGCCAGGCGCTGGCAATGTCGGCGCTGCTGATGGCGGCCTGCGTGGCAGGCTTTTTGTTGATCGAACAGTTTCGAGGCGAGTTCTGATGTCTTTCCTGGCAGTCGATCATTTGCGCAAGTCATATCCCGATGGCTGGACGCTGTCGGACGTGGCGTTTACCCTGGACGAGGGGGGCATCCTCGCCCTGTTGGGCCCTTCGGGGTGCGGCAAGACGACGCTGCTGCGGTTGATCGCCGGCCTGGAGGAGCCGGACGGGGGACGAATCCGGGTCGACGGCGCAGACGTGACAGCGATGCCGCCTCACCGGCGGGGATTTGGCTTCATGTTCCAGGAATATGCCCTTTTCCCGCACCGGAACGTCTTTGCCAACGTTGCTTTTGGCCTGAAAATGGCCCGCTGGACGGACCCGGCGATCCAGGAGCGGGTGCGAGATGTGCTGGAACTGGTCGGGCTGACGGGGTTCGAGCGGCGAGATGTCAACCAGTTGTCCGGCGGAGAGCGGCAGCGCGTGGCCCTGGCCCGCAGCATCGCCCCCCAGCCCCGCCTGGTGCTGCTGGACGAACCCCTGGGGGCGCTGGATCGGGCGCTGCGGGAACGGTTGTTGAAGGAGCTGCCGGCGATTCTGAAGGGGGTCGGGGTGACTACCATCACCGTGACCCACGATCAGGAGGAAGCGTTTGCCATCGCCGATTCGGTGCTGGTGATGCGCGATGGACGGGTGGTCCAGCGTGGAGAACCCGAAGCGGTCTACCGCCAGCCGGCGACGCCCTGGGTGGCGCGTTTCCTGGGGCTGACCAACCTGCTGCCGGGGCGGGCTGTGGGGCCGGGACGGGTCGAAACCGTGTTGGGCGAGATGTGCATCGAGGGGGCGACGGGAGAAGCGCAGGACGGTCCCGCGCTGGAGCTGCTGATCCGGCCAGAGGCGGCCTGCCTGGACCGGGCAGGGCCCAACGTCCTGTCTGGTCGCATAGTGGAGCGGTACTTTCGCGGGGGATTCTGCCGGCTGATCGTCCGTCACGCCAGCGGTGTGGAGCTGACTTTTGATTTTGCGGCGGCGCTTCCCTTGCCTGCCCCCGGCGAGCCCGTCGTCCTCTCCCTCTCTCCGGCGGCGTTGACGGTCTTTTGAGGGCGCAGCGGCTCGCCGGACGTCAAATCGGCGCCAGGGGCAGCACGGCGGCGCGTATTTCCTGCAACAATCTCGCCGAACCGATATCTTTGAGCAGGTAGCCGGCCGCTCCCCCCTCGAGGGCTTTTTCCCGTTCTTCCGGCTCAGGATAGGAGGTCAAGATCAAGATGCACACGGCAGGAAATTGCGCCCGCAGCTGGTGCAGCGCCGTCATTCCCTGGCCGTCGGAGCGCTTTGTCTCCAACAGGATCACGTCGGGCTTTTTTTCCGCCGCCAGGTTGAGCCCTTCTTGCCAACAGGCGGTACATCCGACGACCTCGACGTCGATGTTAGCGGCCAGCCGGTCCTGGAGCGCTTGACGGACGGCATCGTGTTCGTCGATGATGAGCACGCGCATCCGTGGCACAGTCTTTCTCCCATACATTGGCCCCCAGTATAGCAAAAGGACGACATGGCAGTTAGTGTCATCCTTCCGTATTCCCGCTGACATTCGTAATCGGGGTGTAACTGCTCAGCGCCGGGATACACCGCCAGCGGCCGGGTGGGGCCCTCGCCGCCGGGCGTTACGCGGCCGGGATGTCGTCGTACAACGAGATCATGCTCCAACGAGCTTTGCACAAGGCGGTCAGGTCCGCCTCCAGTTCCTGGAGCATCTCGATTTTCTGTTCCCAGGCCGCGCGATCGTCGAGGTGCAGGATGTCGACCAGCCGCTGCTCAAAGTCCGCGGGCTTGGTCGGGAGGGAGCTGAGCAGTTGGGTTATGCGCGACGCGTGGCGGTTATAGTTGGGTCGGTCGTTCAACACCATCACGATGTCGACCACCAGGTTTTTGATGGCGGACAGGTCGAGGCCGATCCATTCTTCGCGCCGGCTGTACTTTTTGTAGCGATAGATGCGCGCGTGCAAGAGGCGCAGGTTGGCCTGGGCGCGGTCCCGCAGCTGTTCCGCGGTGTACGACCAGCTGCTGCCGCATAGATAAGAAGACAGGCCTTCTTTATCGACCAGGGTGACGTAATCGAAACAGAACTGGAGCTGGTCGGGCAGGTGATAGCTGACGTCGAACCAGACGTCCTGGAAAACAAACTTGTCGATGACCTCGGATTTGACCGGCAGGGCGGGGTTATTTATCCCGGCGATGGTGAGCATAATGTTGTGGCAGCCGACGGCGTGCAGGCTGGCCAGGCGCTCCTCATCCGAGATCATTGTATTGACTGCGATCATCACGTCGACATCAGAGTAGGCGTCTCCCTCTCCACTCGCGCTGGAGCCGATCAGGAACACGGCCCGCACGCGCGGGTCCTCCGGGTATCCCATTGCCTTGACGAAATTCTCTGCTGCCTGGCGCTGAATCTCTGCCTGCATCAGACCTCCTGCTCGGGCTTTCTGGCGGGCAACGAGTCGGGCTCTGCCTGGCCCAAATCTCGTTGCACTGGACTGTCGACATTATTATACTGTAGGGCTCAAAAGGTAGCAAGAGTACGATAGTCATGGGGGGACGTATGCAAAACTTGGGGGAGCGTTAAAAATCAGCCACGAATTAACACGAAAAAGGGTAAAAAATCCGTGAAATTCGTGTTAATTCGTGGCAGAAATTCCGAGATCATCTGGGGCTCCCCCAACTAATAAATGCGCCCTCATGGGGGGGCGCGGCCCGCTAACGCGTCCAGCTCCTGCCAGAACAGCCGCCCCTCTCTTGCTCCCACGCGACTCACAACTCTGGCAGCGAACGCTCGGTGCCATTGCCAGCCTCCGCCACTACCCGTTTCACGTAGAACAGGATCGAGAGGCTGTACCCTTGCGCGGCGATCTCGTCCAGCGGAACGGCGCAAAACACCAGGGGCACAGTTCCGCGATGGCTGCGCCCCTGGTGCTTTGCGCCATTCCCCCGCAAGCCAAGGCCCCGCTGCCAGACCGGTCACATCGAGGCCCACAAGCAAAGCGTTTTGACTTGCCCGCCGATTCGTCATATACTACCTTTTACCACCCGTCAGGAGAAGCACCATGCCCATTACACTCCTTGCCGTGGCCCTGGCCCAGGGGCTGACCCAGGTCGGCGCAAAGCTGGTCGAGAAGGGCGTCGTCGAGCCGGCGCTGGGCCCGGCCACCGAGCAGCTCAAAAGCTGGCTGCAAAAGCCCTACAAGCGGGCGGAAAAAGACGAGGCCCTGCAAAAGGCCGTGCGGGCCGCCGTCGAGGCCGCCGGCGCTCCCACCGGCGAGGCGGACGACATTGTCCGCTGGCTGCACCAGGTCGGCCTCGACCGGCTGACGGCGGAGAAGAACGACGCCCTGCGCCGCCAGGTGGCGCGCGGAGTGCTCGCCTTCAGCGACCCCGCCGCCGCCCCGCCGCCGGAGCTCCTGGAGGCGCTGGGCTGGCCGCGCAGTCGCGCGGACGACCTGGCGGCGCTTCTCACGACGGTCCGCGCCGAGCTGGCGGCGCTGGCCGAGTGGCAGGCCCCCATCGACTACGCCGACCAGGCCGCTGCACTGGGCCTGCTGCGCGAGGCGCTCGAGCGCATGGCCCACTTCGACCGCCTCGTCGTCCACACCAAAGCAGGCGAGGCGCTGCGCGTGGCCGTGGTCGAGGCCGGGCTTTCGGCTGAAGAAGCTGCCGCCATCGAGGCCCGCTACCGCGACGACCTGGTGCGCGACCTGCGCTGGCACGACTTTCGCGGCATCGTCCAGGTCAAGCGTGACACGCGTGCCGCCCTGGCCGACATCTACCTGGAGCTGGGCCTGCTGCGCCTGCCCGACGAGGAGGAGCGGCGAAAGGCTCAGGAGGACGTGCTGGCGCTGGGCGAGATAGAGCGCGCCGCCGCCGAGGAGCGCCGCCTGGAGGACCGCGTCAGCGACGCCCTGGCCCGCTTCCCGCGCCTGGTCATCCTCGGCGGCCCCGGCTCGGGCAAGACGATCTCGCTGCGCTTCATCGCCCTCATGCTGGCCCGCGGCTACGGCACGGCGCGGCTGGGGCTGGACGCGCCGTACCTGCCGGTCATGGTGCGCCTGGCCGACTATGCCCGCGCGCTGGAAGAGGACAGCGCGCTCTCGCTGCACAATTTTATCCTCGCCTACGCTGCCAAGGCCCACGACGCCGACCCGCGCCTGCCCACCTTGCTGCGCCTGGCGCTGGAGAAGGGGGCGTGTATGGTGCTCCTGGACGGGCTGGACGAGGTGGGCGATGACCCCTCGCGCGGCCGCTCGCTGCGCACGCGGGTGGTGGAGCAGGTGCAGCGCTTCTCCGACCGCTGGTGCCGCGACGACCGCTGCAACCGCGTCGTCGTCACCAGCCGCATCGAGGGCTACCACGACGAGCCGGTGCGCGATTTCGACCACGTCCAGCTGAGCCCCCTGCGCCCGCCCGACGAGATCGAGGCCTTTCTGCTGCGCTGGTACACCGCCCACGAGCAGGCCCACGAGGAAGGGCTCACCGTGCAGGAGGCCGAGGCGCGGGCGCGGGCGCGCGTGGCCGATCTCTTGCCCAGCGTCCTCGACTGGCCCAGCGTGCGCCGCCTGGCGGCCAACCCGCTCCTCTTGACCATCCTGGCGCTGATCTATGAGAACGTCCGCAAACTGCCCAACCGGCGCATCGAGCTGTACGAGGTCTGCGCGCAGACGCTGATCGAGTCGTGGCGGCAGGCACAGACGGGGATGCCCAACGCCTGGCCGGTTGAGCTGGGCGGCAAGGCCGTGATCGGGGTAATGGCGCCGCTGGCCTACTGGTTGCACAAGGAAAATCCTGGAGGCACAGCGTCCTTCGAGGGCTGGCAGGAGCAGTTGACCGCCGTGTTGACCGAGAAGGGGTATGGAACGGAGGCCGCCGGTATTGCAAACAGCTTTCTCTACCACGCCCGGCACGAGGCTGGCCTGCTGGCCGAGCGCAGTACGGCGCAGTACGGTTTCTTCCACCTGACCTTTGAGGAGTACCTGGCGGCACGCGAGATCGCCCGCCAGCGAGTGGAGCAACGCCGCGTGCTCTTGCAGGCCCATTGGGAGGACCCGCGCTGGCACGAGGTGATCCTCCTGGCGGCTGGGCAATTGGGCATCGTGGAAGCGCGCGAAGACGACGCCAGTGACATGGTCATCGACCTCGTGGAGATGAAAACCCACGACCCGGCCAATGAGGGGCGGCAGATAGTGTTGGCTGGGCGGGCGCTGGCCGACATTGGCCCGGACAGCGTGACGCGCCAGACGCTGCGCTGGGTGACGGACGCGCTCAGGGAGACGATGCAGGACGTCGACGTGGAGACGGGGCGGCCGCACGACCCGCCGCGGCTGGCGGTGCGCACCCGCTACGACGCCGGCGAGGTGCTCGACGAACTGGGCTGGCTGCCGAAAGACTTGAACACCTGGGTGCGCTGCGCCGGGTGTGCCGAGGGCGGCGGAGACCTCATGGCGATGAAATACCCGGTGACCAACGCCCAGTACGAGCGCTTCCTGTTGGCCGGGGGATACGAGGAGCCGGCGTGGTGGAGCGAGCAAGGGTGGCGGTGGCGCGTTGACAACCACCCCAGCTATCGCGGCGAGGGGCCGGTGGCCGAGCCGGAGTACTGGCGCACGCCCCGCTTGGGCCGCGAGCGGCGCGGCTACCCGGTGGTGGGCGTCTCGTGGTACGAGGCCGAGGCCTACTGCCGCTGGCTCACCGGCCTGCTGCGGCGGGCGCACGCCGGGGACGCGGGATTGGCGGAGGAAGAGCGGGCGCTGGTGGCGGGCCTGCTGGCGGCCGGAGCCGCCGCGGCGCGGCTGCCTGCCGAGGAAGAGTGGGCGGCAATGGCGGGCGGCGTGGAAGGGGATCGCTACCCGTGGGACGCGCCGGGCGGCCCGGCAACGGGGAGCAAGGAGGCGATCGCTGCCCGGGCAAACACGGAGGAATCAGGCCTGGAGGGCACCTCGCCGGTGGGCATGTACCCGTTAGGGGCCAGCCAGCTCTTTGGGTTGGCGGACCTGGCGGGGAACGTTTGGGAATGGACGACGAGCGAGCACGAGGGTTGGTCTGGCACGCGCGTGTTGCGCGGGGGCGCGTGGTATTCGGACCAACGGGTTGCGCGGTGCGCCGTTCGC
>JAFGEI010000216.1 GCA_016931695.1 Anaerolineae bacterium
CGGCGAAGCCGCCTGCGAAACCCCCCTTTTCCCCTTCTCCCACTGCGGTAGAGCATCCAATGTTGAAATGTGCCATTGTCGAGTTAATTCGTGGCTAAAATCCTTAACACTTGATCGGAGCACTATCCGAATTTCGGAGCAGGTAATAACTCTTTCCTTTCTCAAATAACAAGTCCGTCGCCGTGTATCCGGCCGCGAAAGCAGTCTCAAAGAGGGCGCGGGTCTGCAACCGCCAGGCTCGGGCCAGCTCGACGTCGGTCGATTTGAGCGCCTGAAAGTCGGCCGGGATCTGGACCAGGATCCACTCGTTTTCGGGCAGGGCGGAGAGTGGCGGGGGAAGCATCTGCAGGGGGTTCAACAGGGCGGCGCCCGCAGCGAGCCGCTCGGACAGGGTGGGGAAAGAGTCCCGCCCGTCCAACCGCGCCGTCACGTGGGAACTGGCGACGTGCCAATCGACCTGGAAACGGTCGCTGGGCATGCCGGCGTTGAGCGCGTCGCGCATGTCGCCGTAAAAGTCGCGCAGGTAGGTCCGGCAGGTCGCCCCCAGCTTGCGAAAGTTGAGTTGCGCGTTGCGGCTCTCCAACGGGTCAAAGGTCCAGGTGACCCAATCGAGCCCCTGCCCCAGGACGCATTCTCGCTGCGCCAGCTTGAGGCGGTAGCCAATGTTCCGGTTTTGGCAGTCTGGCAGCACTCCCGCCATTTGCGAGCAGTGCTTGGCCCGGCCGTCGGGGGTGCGGCCGGGGAATCCCAAGACGAACCCGACCATCCGCTCGCCGCCCTGGGGGCACGGCTCGAACGCCCCCAGGAGCAGCCCGCCGTTTTTCTGGATGGTGACCAGCATGTGGTGGGGAACCACTTCCACCTCTGCCAATCCCCAGGCGGCGCGTTGGAGCTGCTCCACGGCGCGGTATTCTTCATGGGACTGGATCAAACGGATCTCGATCATTTGCCAGGGATGACCGATGTGGTATAATCCCTCAACGTGGCCCTCATCGGGCCATTTTTGACGAATGGAAATTGGAAAACTGTCCGTCCTGATGCCGGTTTATGACGAGGCTGCCACCTTGACCCAGGTCGTGGAGCGTGTCATGGCGGTGAAAGTGGAGAAAGAGATCATCATCATCGATGACAGCTCCACCGATCACAGTTGGGAGGTCATCCAGCAACTGGCCCAACGCTGGCCTGACGTCGTCAAGCCGCTGCGACACGAGCGGAATCAGGGCAAAGGCGCTGCCTTGCGCACCGCCGTTCCCCACATCGACGGTGACATTGTCGTCACCCAGGATGCCGACCTGGAGTACGACCCGGCCGACTATCCGCGGCTGCTGGCCCCCTTTGCCTCCCCCGAGGTCCAGGTAGTCTATGGCTCCCGCAACCTGCAGCGCAACCCGCGTTCGTCGTTGAGCTTTTACTGGGGCGGCCGGCTGCTGAGCTGGCTGGTCAACCTGCTCTACGGCTGCCGCATCACCGACGAGGCGACCGGCTACAAACTGTTCCGCAGCGACCTCTTTCGCAGCCTGGACATCCAGGCCGATGGATTCGAGTTCTGCCCCGAAGTGACGGCCAAGGTCCTGCGCCGCGGCATCGTGATCCACGAGGTGCCCATCTCTTACCAGCCCCGTTCTCGCGCCGAAGGGAAGAAAATCCGCTGGCAGGACGGCGCAATCGCCATCTGGATGCTGCTCCGCTACCGCTGGAAAAAGCTTACGCCGTCGGTCGAATAGCTGCTGCGGCCTCAGGCTGTCTCCAGGAGAGCGGTCCGGCCCGGGTACAGCTCGATGAAACGGCGGCAATCGTCCACGGTGCCGACGATATCGCCATAGTGCATCGGCACGACAACCTGGGGCTGCAGTGTCTGGGCCGCCTCCATCGCTTCCTCCACCGTCATCACGTAGGTGCCGCTGATGGGCAGCAGGGCAACGTCGCAGTCGATGTCCGCCATCTCTGGGATAGCGTCTGTATCGCCGGCGAAATAGACGCGCACGCCGTCGATGGTGACGATAAAGCCGACGTGTTCTGACTCGCGGGGATGGAAGGGAACGCCGGGGCTGCGGAACTTGGTGAGGTTGTAGGCTGGCACCGCCTCCACCTCTACCTCGTCCAGGGTGAGTCGGTCGCCCGGGCGAATCCGGCGGGCGCCGGGGATCTGGTCTGCGGCCGTCCCTCCGGCGAGGACGATCGTTTCTGGCCCGCTGATCCTGGCCACGTCGTTGGGCGAGCAGTGGTCAAAGTGCTCGTGGCTGACCAGCACCAGGTCGGCCCGCGGCGGTTCCCCCTTCAAATTGCGCGGGTCCCAATAGATGACCGGCGGCCCTTCCAGCCGGAAACTGTCGTGGCCCAGCCAGTAAAATCGGGAAAGCAGTTGATCGACGTTCATCGTGCTTACCTCTCTAGTAGCCCCCTTCGCGAAACGGCAGAATGGCCAGCGGCACGGCTCCTGATAGAAGGGAGATGACGGTGAGACAACAGATCAGCACAAAACTGACGATGCTGATAATCAAGCAGGTCTGGCCCAGCCGCTTTGATTCGGGATCGGGGCGCGACATGTAGACGAGGCCCAGGATCAGGCCGACCAGGGGAATGGCGAATGAAACAACGTAAAGCAAGAATTTGAGACAGCCGCTATATTGGGAGCCGTAATAAATGTGTTGCGCAGGCGGATATTGCTGATGCATACTGAACCCTCCTAATGGGTTAAAGATTACGCCCTATAACTCCTGACGCCTC
>JAFGEI010000037.1 GCA_016931695.1 Anaerolineae bacterium
AAAAGGGGGGTTTCGCAGGCGGCTTCGCCGCCTGCGAAACCCCCCTTTTCCCCCTTCCCCGCGCCTGGCAGAGCAATCTACTGAAATATGCCTTTGTCAAATCAAGTAGGGGCGACGCGTGCGCCGCCCCACGATCCCAGGAGACCCACCAAGGATGAAACCGCGTAGGGGAGACCGGCCGGTCGCCCCTACTGGCGCGTTTCGCGCCTTGCGAAACAGGGGATACAGTCGTCGCTCACGCGCAAGGAGGCGCACCGCCCCACCCAGTCACATCACTTCCCGGCGGCGGAACCATGCTGCCAGGGCGAACTGGGTGGCAAAGAGGGCAGCACAGACAAAGTAGACGCCGCGCAGTTCAGCCCAGGGCAGCACGGCGTAGGCGACCGGCGGCCCCAGCGCGCTGCCGATGTCGTTGGCGGTGTGGACGATGCCGACAGCCCGTCCCCGCCGCCGCTCGTCCGCCACGTCGCCGATGACGGCGTTGACCAGGGTCTGGGTGCTACCGCCGGCCAGGGGCACCAGGAGCAGGGCCGCCACCACCGCCGCCGGCGCGCCCCACACCAGGAGCAGCAAGCCGGTCGTGCCGATTGCCATGACCGTCACCGCAACCCGCCAGCGGCTGCCCCAGCGGTCCGACAGGATGCCCGCCACCAGGGCAGCAGAGATGCCCAGGGCCATCTGACCGGCGGTGACGACGCCGGTCAGCGTGGACACGCCGAGCGCCGCGCTCAGCGCCGGCAGCCGTTCTTGCACCAGCAGCGCCATGGTAGCTGCCAGGGCGCCGGCGACGACAAAGCGGTTCACCCCCTGCAGCGAGGCCGCGCCCCACAAGTCGGCGCTGATCGCTGCCGGCGGGCCCGATTCGAGGGCCGGCGGGGTCGCGCCACGAAGACGGGCGCCGCGCGTCTCGGGGAGGAAAACGAGCGCCACGAGCGCGCCGAGGGCGGTCAGGGCGGCGCCCATCCACATCGCGGCCGGGTATCCCAGCTGATCGGTGACAATCCCGCCCGCCAGGGTGCCCAAGGCGACGCCGCCAAAGAACCAGGTCTGGTAGAGACCGCTCCAGCGCCCACGATCCGCGTCCGTCGTCACGTCCAGGATGATCGTCGAGCCGCCGATCCAGATGCCCGACCAGGCGATTCCCCACAGCAGGCGGCCGAGGATCAGCGGCCACAGCCCCCCGGTCACGGCGTACAAGGCCGTCGATAGGGCGCCGACCAACAAGGCGGGGACGTAGAGGCAGCGGCGCGGCCAGCGATCGTAGGCCAGGCCCATCGGCCCGTTCAGGACCAGCCGCGCGATGCGGTTGACACTGAGCACGATCCCCACCGCGGCCAGGGCGATGCCCGCGACCTCGGCGTGAGTCGGCAACACGGCGTACAGCGTCGAATCGCCGATGAGGGAAAAGGCCGTGCTCAATCCCAGGGGAAACAGAACGCGAGCCGGGCGGAGGGTGGTCGGTTTCAGCGTTCTACCCACTGCTGCTGCTGGCGGACGACAGTCTCTTTCAGCCGCTCCACCGTGACCCCCCCCGAGCCAGGGATCAAGCTCCCTTCCGCCTGGCCCTCCAGCAGCCGCCGTGCGTTGTCGAGGGACTTGAGAGCCTGGGGCAGTTGGCCGTTATCGTGATACAGGTCTGCCAGTCCAAAGTGGGCCAACACGTGGTCGCGGTCGATATAGACGACCTTTTTCATGGCCTCGATCGCTTCCCCCACCCGCCCCTGGTGCTGCAACACCAGCGCCAGGGCGTAATAGGCGGGCAAGGCCAGGGTATCCAGCTCGACCGCCTTGCGACACCACTCTTCTGCATCTTCCCATCGGCCCAGGTTAGCGCAGGCCTGGCCCAACAGCATCCACGCTTCTGCACGACGGGGGTCTGCGGCCACCACCCGCTCCAGCAAGACCCGGGCCTCTTCTGAGCGGCCATAGTCCAGCCATTCCCGCGCCTGCTCGACCGGATCGCCCTCCTGGGGCAGCGGGGCCGGCAGAGGAGCGGGCGCCGCCGCCCGCTGCGGTGCGGCGGGCACCTGCACCCTGGCTGGCGGCGCGGCAGGGGCCTCTCCCGGCAGCGGCCAATCCTGCGCTGGCAGCACTGGCTGTCCCGTACGCTGGTAGAGGATCGCGCCGGGAAAGTTGTGGGCCTGGAACTGCTGGTAGATGGTCAGCGAGTGTTCCGCGTGGCCGACCACCAGCCAGCCGCCGTCGAGCAGCGCCTCGTAAAAACGCGCCACCACCTGCCGCGTCACTGTCTCGGTGAAATAAATAGTCACGTTGCGGCAGAGAATGAGGTCGAGAAAGCGGGTGTTTGTCTCGTAGGAGGGATAGTGACCCTCGGCCAGGTTGAGCGGGGCAAAGGTGACCATCCGCTTCACCTCATCCTGCAGCGCCCAGCGGCTGCCCTCCTGGCGGAAAAAGCGGGAGCGCCATTCTTTGGCCCGCTTCTCGCGAAAGGCCCAGTGACTGTACACCCCCCGCCGCGCCCGGTCCAGCGCCTCGGTATTGACGTCGGTGCCCAGGATCGTCACCGACCACTGGTCGACGTCGGGAAGCAAGTCGCGCAGCAGCATGGCGATCGAGTAGGGTTCCTCCCCACTGGCGCAGCCGGCGCTCCAGACCCGCAGCGTGCGCAAGTGACGGCGGCAGTCGATGATCTCGGGCAGCACGTGACGGCAGAGGGCATCGCACTGGGTCTCGTTGCGAAAAAAGTGGGTCTCGCAGACGGTGAGCGCATTGACCAGCTGCTCCCGGTGCACTGCGCCCACCACCGGGTCCTGCAGCAGCCGGTAGTATTCCCCCAGGTCGGCACAAATAGAGGCGGCAAAGGCCCGGCGGACCCCCTGCTCCAGCTCTGGCCGCCGCTTTTCCGAAAAGTAGAGGCCAAAGTAGTCTTGCACCAGGTGGGCAAAGCGTAAATAGTCGCCATAACCCAAGGACGTCGTTCGATCTGTGCCAGGGGATTGCGCCGTTTTCCTCACACCCTACCTCTTCTTCCGCAAGGAGCATCCTCATCCTGCTGCAGGGGAGAGCAGCCCCACCTCGCTGCCTTACCCGCTCAGCACGCCAGGCATTGTAGCATGGCATAGACAACGGGGCAAATAGATTGTATACAATACACCTGCCAGAAATCCCGGGGAGGGCTTTGCCGAATCGTGCCGGATAGGCTATAATGACGATCGATGCCAGAGCAAGAACAAATCACCGCCCAGGCCGGAGACGTCGCCATGCTCGTTGGCACTGACCGGCGGCGACAAATCATCCGCCTGACGCCCGGCCAGGTTCTGCAGACCCACCGCGGTATGCTGGCCCATAGCGACCTCATCGGCCTGCCATGGGGCAGCCGCGTCGTCTCCCACCTGAGCGCCTCCTTTCTGCTGCTCCCCCCTTCCATCCACGACCTCGTCCTCCACCTGCAGCGGACGACGCAAATCGTCTATCCCAAAGAAGCCGGGTATCTGCTGCTCAAAATGGACATTGGCCCCGGCACGCAGGTGCTCGAAGCGGGCACCGGGAGCGGTGGGCTGACCCTGATGCTGGCCCACGCCGTCCAGCCCCACGGGCGCGTCTATTCTTACGAACAACGGGCCGACATCCAACGACTGGCGCAGAAAAACCTGGAAAAGGCCGGCCTGCAGGACGTGGTCGAATTCAAACTGCGGGATATCGCGGCTGGATTCGACGAGCAAAACGTACCCGCATTGTTCCTCGACCTGCCCAGCCCCTGGGATTACCTGCCGCAGGCCCAGGCGGCGCTGGCCGGGGGCGGGCATTTTGGCGCGATCTTGCCGACGACCAACCAGGTCGAACAGTTGCTGGCGGAACTGGAACGCCACGATTTTGGCATGCTAGAAGTCGAAGAAATCATGCTGCGGCCTTACAAGGCAGTGCCCGCCCGTTTGCGCCCCATGGATCGCATGATTGCCCACACCGGCTACCTGATTTTTGCCCGCAAGATCATACCCGATTGTAGCTCGGTGGTGAAAACTGCCCGCGCCGGGCAAGCGGACTGAGCGGGCCGAGGCCGCCGGTAAGGGTTACCCCTTACTCCACCACCAGCGTATAGAGCTGTTGACCTGTATCGCCCGAAACGTTGGTGCCGAAACACCAGGCGCCGACGGTGAACTCGAACGTACCCGCCTCTGTGGGGGTGCCGCTGATCTCGGCCGAATCGGCGCCCTCCAGGAAGACAAAAGCCAGGCCAGGGGGCAAGGAGCCATCCTCGACAAACATGTCCCCCACCGGCGTGTCGTTTTCAGAGACGACGATCGTCACCTGGTACGGCTGCCCCACCGTCGCCGGTGGGAGTTCAGCAGGGGAAAAGATCAGCATCGGTCCCTGGCTCTCACAACCGCACAACAGAAAGCCGAATAGCAGTAGTAATGGCAGAATTCGGTGCGCCTTTATCATCACGGAACCTCCTTGAACGAGTTTGCTGGTCTTGCCTACAGCCAAGAGAGCGGCACCCCTTCAGGCCCCAAGGGCAAACGTGACGTGATCCAGCCAGCCGCGATACAGCCACATTATATCATCACTGCGCAAACGGGAAAAGGGAACAAGGGATTTCGTAGCAGAACGTCCGCCTCGACAACAAATCCCTTGTCAGCACCGTCATGCCCGCGAATCCCCGCGCCTGTCCCCGCTTTCGCGGGAATGACCGCGGGAATGACGGCCCGGGTAACGTGAGAGGCCATTTTCGGGCTCTTATGGCAGAGAAAAGCGGTAGTCGCGTGTTCTGCTGCGAAACAAAGTGGGCTTTTGACAAACCGCCCCCCACCGGGTACAATCCATACAAGATCGCCCGGTTAGAGGTAAACCCATGTCCGAAACCATAGTGGAACAACACGGTAAAGAGCCGTTGATCCTGGTCGAGTTCGACGCGCTGCCAGAGGGGGTGGAATACGCGGCCAAATCGCCGCACGGGATTCGCAGCGCCTTCTCGCCCCAGGAACTGGCCCAGAGATCGACCCGCGCCATCGACAGCGCGATGAACGCCATCCACCACGTGGCGCAGCGGGTGACCCAGACTGTCGACAGGATAGCCGAAAAGCCATCCAGGATCGAGGTGCAGTTCGGACTCAAGCTCGACGCCGACGCCGGCGCCTACATCGCCAGGGCAGGGGCGGAGGCCGGCTTTACCGTCACCCTGGTCTGGCAGCACGGCGACGAGGCAGGCCAATGAGCCAGGTGCACATCTCCCACCACCCCCTGGTGCAGCACAAGCTGGCCCTGCTGCGCGACGAGCGCACCGATCCCAAGAAATTCCGCGAGCTGGTGCGCGAAATTTCTACCATGCTGGTCTACGAGGCGACCACAGACCTGGTAACAGAGTCGGCAACGGTGCCGACGCCGCTGGGCCGCAGCGCGGCCCAGCGGCTGGCCGACCGCATTGGGCTGGTGCCGGTGCTCCGCGCCGGCCTGGGCATGGTCGAAGGAGTGTGGCAGATGCTGCCCGGCGCCGAGGTCTGGCACATCGGCCTGGCCCGCGACGAGAGAACGCTGCAGCCGGTGGCCTATTACTCCCGCCTGCCCATCCGCCCCACCGTCGACGTCTGCCTGGTGCTTGACCCCATGTTGGCCACGGGCGGTTCGGCCACGGCAGCGGTCGACACGCTCAAAAAATGGGGCGCCGAACGGATCAAGTTCATCGGCATCGTCGCCGCCCGGCCTGGCGTGGAGCGCTTTACCGCCGCCCACCCCGACGTGCCCCTCCACCTCGCCGCCGTCGACGAGCAGCTCAACGAGGCCGGCCTCATTGTCCCCGGCCTGGGAGACGCGGGCGACCGGATGTTTGGCACAGGATAAGCACGTAGAACCGAGGCCCACAAATTTGGAAAGCTGGACGATCGCCTACCTGACCGTATTTCTCACCGCCGCCTCCTGCGCCGTCCTGCTGACCCCCCTCTTTGGTCGCCTGGGGCGGCGGATGGGCCTGGTCGACCGGCCAGGCGGCCGGCGGGCCCACCAGAGCGAGGTCTCTCGCCTGGGTGGCCCGGGTCTCTTTTTCCCCTTTGTGATCGCCCTGGTGGTTGGGCTCGCCTTCCGCATCCCCACCGCCGATCCCAACGAGTCGCGGCGGCTGGTGGGACTGCTGGCGGGCAGCGCCTGGATGTTCCTCGTCGGCCTGGCAGACGATCGATGGGACCTCGCGCCCATGGTTCAGCTGGGCGGCCAGGCGGTTGCGGCCGGGATCGCCATCGCCACGCTCATCTTTATCGAGCGGGTCAACAACCCCCTTACCGACCGGGTCGTCGTCTTTTTCCCCGCCTTTGTCGTCGGGCTGACCGTATTCTGGATGATGGGCATGATCAACACCGTCAACTGGCTGGACGGCCTCGACGGGCTGGCTGCCGGGGTGGGGGCCATTCTCTGCCTGGTGCTGGCGATCCACATGCACCGCGTCGGCCAGCCCAGCGTGGCGATCCTGCCCCTGGCCCTGCTGGGGGCGGCGGTGGGATTTCTGCCCCACAACTTTTACCCGGCGCGGGTCTTTATGGGCAGCAGCGGCGCCTTTTTTCTCGGCTATGCCCTGGGCTGCTTGGGGATCATTGGCGGCGGGCGCGTGGCGACGGTGCTGCTGGTGATGGGCATCCCGATCGTCGACGTCGCCTGGCAGATCGTCGACCGGGCGCGGCGGCGGCGCTCGCCGGTACAGGGCGACCGGGGCCACCTCCACTTTCGGCTGCAGGACCGGGGCATCTCTCAGCGCGCCATCGTCCTCGCCTATTGGGCCCTGTGCGGCCTCTTTGGCCTGCTGGCGCTGACGATATCTTCCCGGCTCTACAAGCTCATCGCCCTGCTGGTCATCGGCGGGCTGGTAATCGGGGCGATGATGCTGCTGTCACGGCGTGCAAGCTGAGCCGTTGCACCGCGTCACCAGCGGCAGATAGACGGGAAGCGGCCGCACCCGCACCACCGTCGTCGCGACGGCCCAATCCGCGACGTTCGACGCCGTGACGACGGCGGTATAGACGCCCACGGCGGGGTAAGAATAGGTCACAACTGCCCCGGCAGCAACGGTCCCATCCCCCAAGGCCCAGCGGTACCAAAGCGGTGCGCCGCCCGAAACCGTGGCGCTGAGGGTGGTTGAGCCGCCCAGAACAGTGGGCCCGTCGTTGAACGCGGCGAGACCGGCGATCGGCGCGCAGTTGCTGCCGCCGAGGCTGGGCGGCAGGTCGTACCAGGCCACTCCCCCGCCGGAGGAGGCCCAATCGTAGCCGTCGTGCGGACCCTCGCCGTCACAAATCCGCTGCCAGGTGTATTCTTCCGCCGCGCCCGCCCAACCGACCTGGTCCACCCGCGTCCCGTCCGGGGCAAAGAGGTAGGCGACGTCCAGCGCGGAAAGAACGAGCCCGTAATCGCGCGGGCGAATGACGAGCCACTCCGACGGGGGAATCCAGCCCGCGGCGATCGTCGCCCAACTATCGCCGTCGCAGATGCGCCACCCGGCCAGCGACGTGCCCTCCGGCAACGGGTTGAACAACTCGATCGCCTCGTTGGCCGGGGGGGCGGTGGTGTTGACCTCGTTGAGAACCACCGCGCTGCCCAGGGCGACCGGCGGCGCGTCGTTGGCCACCCCCATCGTCGCAGTGTCGTCCAGATTCCAATCCCGCGCATCGTCGCCGCTGTCATAGCCGTTGACCGCGCGGGCGCAAGAATCGGCAATGGGCGGCAGGGGCGCGCCGCCGCGAACCCCAAACCCGACCCGGTCCTGTTCTTCCCAATCCGCCGTCAAGAGAGAGAGCACATCCCCGTCGTCGTGCAGCCGGTCCCCGCCGGTATAAACGACGTGGTAATCGCCCGGCGCCAGCTTTGTCCCGGCAGGAATGGTATGGTCGAGATCGCCGTATGCCGAGACAATGTGCCACTCTCCCACGTTGACCATAAACGGCGTGGGGTTATACAGCTCGACCCACTCGAAGCTTTTGGCCGCAAACTCGTTGATGATCACGTGCTCCACCCACGTCCAGAGCGGCGCCGTCACCATCCGCTCGCCGTCCGGCTGCTGTCCGCGGGCAAAATAGTAGTGAGGGGCCTCGTCGACGGCGAGCGAAACGGTCCACCAAAAGGGGTTGGCGTCTGGCGCCGTCGCGGCGACGATTTCTCCCTGGTCGGCATAGAGGACCAGGCTGGCCAGGATTTCTCCGTCGGGGTCGTAGGCATAGACCTCGAAATCGATCGCGCCGTCGTTGGGGACTGTTTCCCCCATCCACCTTCCATCCCCCTGGAGATAGAACTCGAAATTGCCGTCCTCGGTGGCAAAGAGGCGCATCGCCCGCAGCGCCTCCAAGACGCCGTCGGCGGTCAACGCGGCGGCCCAGATGCCGCTGCGTCCCAGGTTGTCGATGCCCCACTGGTCGGTGTGCGTATCGCCGTTGTTGGTCGGAGCGACGCGCCAGCCGTGGTCGAGGGCATTACGGTACTCCTCCTCGCTCCAGACCGGGTTCGGGCCAGGGCCGCACCCGACCTCCACCATCTGCATCGTGGCGTCGGCGCGGCCCTGATAGTCCCAATTGTAAAAGTTCTTGCCGTACCAGGTGGGATGATTGAACTGGCCGAGCGCCGTCGGGTGCTGGTGCATCCAATCGTAGAAATCGGCCAGGGTCGGGGCATAGTCGGCGTAGCCGTAGCCGTAATCGACGTAAACCGGGCGGCGGAAGGTGTTGTAGACATTGGTATGGCCCGCCGCGTTGTTCGTATACTCGCAGCCCGCCAGGGCGACAAATTCGCCGTCCACCGTGTGGCTGATGGCCTGGGAAAGCGTGTCGAGCCACTCGGCGTCGTCGATCTGCTCCGAGTGATCCGTCACGGCCATGAAATCGAGGCCCCGCTCCCGCCCGGCGGTAAAGGCCGCGTTGGGATCCAGGACGCCGTCGGAGTAACCGGTGTGATTGTGCAGCGAGCCGTGGTAGGCGGTGAGGGCCGGAGGAACGGACACCCGAGCGCGCGTGGGGACAGCGGACGGCAACAACATCGCTGCTGCAATCCACCCCACAACGACCAGGCGCGCTACTTTCAACCCGGCATTTCCTCCAGGTAGCGGTCGAACCAGCGCAGGATGTGATTCAGGCGCGCGACGCGGCGGTCGGTGCGCCCGCCGCGGGAAAGCTCGTGCGACTCGTCAGGGAAGAGCACCAGCTCGGTATCGACGCCCAGCCGCTTCAAGGCGACAAAGACCTGCTCCCCCTGCTCGGCGGCGCAGCGCAGGTCCCGCTCGCTGTGAATGACCAGGGTCGGCGTGGTGGCATTTGCAATGTACTTGATCGGCGACTGCTGCCAATAGTTGGCGAAATTCTCCCACGGCGGCTCCTCGCCAAACTCCATCTCGAAGGACCAGTTCATGTCGCTGGAGCCGTACATGCTGATCAGGTTGCTGACACAGCGCTGCACCACCGCCGCCCGAAAGCGATCGGTGTGACCAATGATCCAGGTCGTCATGTAACCGCCGTAACTGCCGCCGGTGACCCCCATGCGCTGCGGATCGACGTAGGGCTTTTGCTGCAGCAGGTCGGCCCAGGCCATCAGGTCGGCGTAATCGACGCTGCCCCAGCGATTCGTGATTGCCCGGGCGTGCGCCTCGCCGTAGCCGTGCCCGCCGCGCGGGTTGCAGAAATAGACCACGTAACCGTGGGCGGCGAGAAAGTAGAATTCGTGCATGAACAAGTTGCCATATTGCACCCACGGACCGCCGTGGATTTCGAGGATCGAGGGATAGCGCCGGGTGGGATCGAAATCGGGCGGCTTGAGAATCCAGCCCTGCAGGTCATTGTCGTCGGGTCCTTTGAACCAGACCTCTTCCATCTGTCCCAGCTCCCGCGCTTGCAGCAAACGAGTGTTGACGTGCGACCGCTGGCGCGGCGCGCCGCCGGCCACGTCCTGCACCCAGACCTCGCCCGGATTGCCCATATCCCCGTACAGGTAGGCGAGCCGCGACTGCGCGGCGTCGAAACTACAAGCCCCTACTGCGCCAGGGCCGTCAATCACCGTCTCCAGTTCCGCCTCGCCGGCGACGTCAACCGCCGCGAGCGTGGTGCAGCCGTGACGCGAGACCTGGACAAAGATGTGGCGGCCGTCGCGGGACCAGAGCGGCGGGTTCTCGGGCAGCCCGCCGGGGAGATCGTTTACCGTCAGGTTGGAGACGACGAGGTCGAACCGCGCGGTCAGGTTGCGCGCCGGGCCGCTGCCGTTCGCAGGGACCACCCACAGTCCTCGATGGCGCCACCAACAGCCGCGCCCTTCCCGCCCCAGGTAGGCGATCCACCGCCCGTCGGGCGAGAAGCGGGGGCTGTCCTTGGGGCCCAGCGGCGTCTCCAACCGGCGCGGTTCTCCGCCGTCGAGCGGAAGGAGCAACAAATCGACCGCATCGGGTTCGAGGTCGGGGTCATGGCTGCGGTTGGAGCAGTAGACGATCTCTTTGCCGTCCGGCGACCAACTAGCGGCCCACTCGTCATGGACATCCCCCGCGGTGAGCTGCCGCGCCTTGCCGCTGAGGGCGTCGATCAGCCACAGGTGTTTCCGCTCTTGCGGCAAAAATCCCCGGCCGTTCAGCTTGAAAAAGACGCGCGTGACGTGGCGGCAGACGACGCCCAGCTCTTTTTTGCGCTCGTCCGTCTCGCGCTCAATTTCTGCCGCATCCCGCTGGCAAAAATCGCAGACCAACCAGCGTCCATCGGGCGACCACTCCCAGTTACCAAACTGGCCCTGCATCTCGGTCAACTGCCGCGCCTCCCCGCCGCTGAAGGGGATGACATAGAGCTGCATCTGCTTTTCGTCACGCCGGTTGGAGAGGAAGGCGATCTCGCTCCCGTCCGGCGACCAGCGGGGATGGGTGTCGACCTGGTCGCCCTGGGTGAACTGGCGCGGGCGGCCGCGATCGGCAGGGACAATCCACAAGTTGGCGTACGTTTTCTCCCGTTCCCGGTCGACCCATTGGACGGCAAAGACAACGTGCTGGCCGTCCGGGGACAGCTGGCAGTCGGTGACCAGCTCGAACCGATACAAATCGTCGGCCGAGATCAGGCGTTTACGATTCGCTACCATAGCACTTTTCCTCGCTTGTTGTCGCGTTCTGGGATGGTTCATCTTGCTCGTCAAAACCGACCAGTTCCTGCACCGTGTACAGCGGCCGGCCGCGCACCTCGTCATAGATGCGGGCCAGGTATTCGCCGATAATGCCCAAAAAGACCAGCTGCGTGCCGCAGAGGAGCAGGGCAACGGTGACCGCCAGCCCCTGCCCGGCAAGCGGCATGCTCCCGGCAATCCGCAGCCCCAACAGAATCAACCCCACCAGGAGGCCGAGGCCCAGCAGCACAAAGCCGGCGCTCGAGGCGAGCTTGAGCGGCAGGTCAGAAAAGCCGGTGATCCCGTCCAGCGCCAGGCGCACCATCTTGCGCAGCGGGTACTTGGTCTCGCCGGCAAAACGGGCGTGGCGCAGGTAGGGGACGCCGACCTGGCGGTAGCCGACCCAGGAGGTCATGCCGCGGAGAAAGCGTCGGTGCTCCCGCATGCGGCGCAGTTCCTGCACCACTTCCCGGTCCAGCAGCCGAAAGTCCCCCGCCTCCAACGGGATGTCGACGTCGGTGAGGGCGCCGATGAGCCGATAAAAGAGCTTGGCAGTGAACAGCTTGAACCAGGTTTCTCCCTCCCGCTCCGCGCGCACGCCGTATACGACCTGGTAGCCCTCTTTCCAGCGCGCAATCAGCTCTGGGATCACTTCCGGCGGGTCCTGGAGATCAGCGTCGATCGTGACCATCGCCGCGCCGCGGGCGTGATCGAGGCCCGCCGTGACCGCGATCTGGTGGCCAAAATTGCGCGCAAAGTCGACGATGCAGACCCGCGGGTCCTGGGCGTGGAGCGTGCGCATTACCTGTGGGGTGCGGTCGCGGCTGCCGTCGTTGACCAACACCATCTCCCACGGTTCGCCCAGCTTGTCCATGACCTCCTGCAGGCGGCGGTAGAACTCGGGCAGGACCTGTTCCTCGTTGTAGGCCGGGGCGACGATCGAGAATCTCGGTTGCGTCATTCCGCTGTCCTTTCAGAAAGCGCGTCGCGACGCGCCTTTCTCTTTGTGACCGGGTCGAGCACGATAAAAAAGGCCAGACCCGCCAGGCACAACCAGCCCACCCAGTCGCCCAGCCGCACCGCCAGGCTGTCCCCCGTGCCCAGGGGAACGTCGGCGACAAGGAGGACCTCTTCCCCTCCGGGCGTGACAGCACGCTCGACGATGCGGCCGTAAGGATCGACGATGACCGAGTCGTTGCCGCTGCCATCGCTCTTGACCATGGCCACGCGGTTCTCCACGGCACGAAAGACCAGGTGGGTATAGTGCTTGGCGGCGATGGCCGGCCAGTCGTGGGAAGGCACGGCAATGATCTGGGCGCCGTTTCGCGCCATCCGTCGCGCCGTGTCGGTAAAGTCCAGGTCGTAGCAGATGATGGTGGCGAGCCGGCCAAAGGGTGTCTCGTAGACGGGATAGATGCCCAGGCTGGTGTTCATCTCGCCACCAAAGACGACCGGGTGATCCTTGCCATAGACACCCAGGAACTCGCCCGATGGTGCCAGCACCGTCGCCTCGTTGCGCCACAGGCCATCCTCCACATCGACCACGTAGCCCAGCACCAGGTGGGCGCCGGTCTCTGCAGCCAGGGCCTGAAAGTCGGCGCTGCGCTCCTCCTGCGGGTCGCCATCGATCGAGCCCTCCGGCCAGACGATGAGCTGGGCGCCTTGCTGCGCCGCCTGGCGCGTCTGCGCCTCAAACTGGGAGACGGCGCGGCCCAGCGGCGGCCCGCCGTCGTCGAGGTGGAGCGCCGCGACGCGCACGGTGGGCGTGGTCGCCGGCCGCAAGAGCAACAGGCTCAGGACAACCCAGGCGACGAGGACGCCCCCCACTCCAACGAGCCAGCGCCGCACCAGGCGCGCGTCCGGCGAGCTGATCTCGGCATCCGGCCGCCAGCGGCGGTCGAACAGCCACAGCGCGCCGAGCCCCAGGGTATAATTGACCAGCATCACCAGCACCCCCAGGCCAAAGATGCCAAAGACGCTCACCGGCTGGATCAGCCACGCCTGGTTGTACAGCGTGTTGGCGACAAAGGCCCAGGTGCCCATGATCGGCACAAAGCTGCGGATCATCTCGATGCCGACCCAGGCCGCGGTGCCCTGCAGGACAAACCAGCAATAGCCAGTGCGCTGGTGGAAGGCGCGGGCGCCGCGGTCGAACAAAAAGCTCAGGACGCCGATCACCAACGGCAGGCCAACCATATAGGTGCCGCTGCCGCCAAAGATGGGGATCAGGTAGCCGCCGAGCCAGCCGCCCACGGCGACGGCCGATGCCAGGCTGGAGACCTGGCGCGGCAGGACCCGGTACTGGGCGATCAAGAGGGGGATAAAGCCGACCCAGATCAGCGGCCACAGCCCGTAGGGGGGAAAGGCAAGCGTCAGCAAGACGGCGCTGACAACTGCCAGCAGCAAGCCGATCACGATGCGCGCCCACGTCGGCGGGCGGCGGTGCGAGACGGGATCGTTTGCCATGATTACCCCTCCCTGAAACGCTTGAGCAAGCCGGTCTGCGCGTTAAACGACTCGATCAGGGCGTCAATTTCCTCCACCTGGCGGTGGATGTTGCGCCAATAATCCGGCCTGTACCACTGTTCCTGGATCTCCTGGTAGGTCTTGCCTTGCTGCTCGACCCAGGTATAGTATTTGAGGTTGTGGATGCGGCGCCGGTCCCAGTATCCCAGCTCCTCCACATAGTCCACCGTGCAGCCCATCAGGTAGCGGTGATAGTCGGCGGCGGCATCCATCGACGTGTATTCGCCGTGCTCCTGGTGCAGCTCCCGCAGGCGGCTCTCGTACAGTTCCATCGAGTCGGTAAAGATGGTCAGGACGATGTCGTCCTCGCCCAGTTCATACCAGCGGGCAAACTTGATGGCGGAGAGGGTGTTGGCGATGCTGGAAATGCCCAGCAGGTCCAGGTTCTCTACCAACGCCGTGGGGACGCCCCGGTCAACCAGGTAAGCCCGCCCGGCGGGCTCGTTGAACAGGCGCACGAGGCTCATGCAGGCCACGTCGTCGATCGCCATGACCATGTCGGTGTGCCTCAAGTTGTGAATCCACGGCACGTGCTTGTCGCCGATGCCCTCGATGCGGTGCCCGCCAAAACCGTTGAGGAGCAGCGTGGGGCACTGCAAGGCTTCGCTGGCGGCCACCTTGCTGTCGGGGAAAATTTCCTTCATATAGTCGCCACAGCCGATGGTGCCCGCAGAGCCGGTAGTCAGGACGACGCCGCAATAGCGATCCCGCGGCCCCATTTCCTGCTGCAAGACCTCTTCCAGGGCGCGCCCGGTGACGTCGTAATGCCAGAGATGATTGCCAAACTCGTCGAACTGGTTAAAGATGACCACGTCCTCCCGCGTTTCTCGCAGCTGCCAGCACATGTCAAAGATCTCTTTGACGTTGCTCTCGCACCCGGGGGTGGCGATCACTTCGCCGGCAACGTTCGACAGCCACTCGAAGCGCTCGCGGCTCATCTCCTCCGGCAGGATGGCGATGGACTCGCAGGCCAGCAGGGCGGCGTCGTAGGCCCCGCCGCGGCAGTAATTGCCGGTGGAGGGCCAGACCGCCTTTTGGAAGGTCGGGTCGAATTGGCCGGTCACCAACCGTGGCACCAGGCAGCCAAAGGTGGCGCCTACCTTGTGGGCGCCGGTAGGGAACCATTTTCCCACCAGGGCGATGATGCGAGCGGGAATGCCGGTGAGGGAAGAGGGAAGCTCCAGGTAATTGATCCCCCCATAGCCACCGCCGGTGGCGACGGGTTCGTTCTTCCAGGTAATGCGGAACAGGTTCAGCGGATTGACGTCCCACAGACCCACCGTTCGCAGCCGGGCCTTGATCGCGGCGGGAATCAAGGCCGGGTCTTTCATCTGGGCAAACGTGGGAATAATGACGTCGCGCTCCCGGGCGCGATGGACGGTTCTTGCCAGTTGTTCCGGGTAAATCGATAGATCGATCATTGGGCATTTTCCCTTTCTGACAACTAGATTGTGACGCGCTCGCCATCCCAGGGCACGATCACCTCGAGATCGGTATCTGCGCGCGCTTCCTCGGCAATGATCTCGGGATGGGCGCCGGTTACAGGCCCGAGGTGAACCAACGCCAGGCGGCGGCAGCCAGCCCGGTGCGCGATCACCCCCGCCTGACGGGCCGTGCTGTGGAACGTTTCCGCCGGGTCCAGGCCCGGCTGCAGCACCGCGCTGTAGGAAGCCTCGTGGATCAACAGGTCACAGTCGCGGGCCAATTCGAGAGTCGTCGGGTTGGGCACCGTGTCAGTGGCAAAGGCAATGGACTGACCGTTCGCAAAGCTCCATCGCGCGGCCAGCGTGGGCACGCCGGGGGCATGGGGGACCAGCCCGGTATGCAGGGTGACGCCCGGCACCATCTCGGCCACCTCGATCGCCCCTTCCGAGCGGGCATGCCAATGGAGGTTCAACCGGTCAGGGTCAAAACCCGGATAGGCGAGTTCCCAGAGCTTGAGGAGTGTCGAGACACTGCTGTTGCCGGTATAGATGTGGAGCGGGATCCCCGTGTCCAGTTGCCCCAGCACCAACATCGGGAATCCCAGGGCATGGTCGCCATGCGTGTGGGTGATAAAGATGTGTTCAACGTCTGCGGCGCTCAAGCTGGCAGCAGCAAGCTGGTGCATCAGCATCGGCCCACATTCGACCAACATGCGGAAATCGGACTGCTCGACGATCAAAGCCAGGTTGGTCCGCTGTCCGGCAGAAAAAGCCCCTCCCGTACCGAGAAACAGGACCTGAGCCTCGCTCATCCCCGACGTTCCGGCCTTGGCGTTTTTTCAACCATCAGCAAAACCTCCCCTTGCGCGTTAATTATACGTTTACTCCCTTTGTTAGGCAAGCTGATTGTGACCAGCGTCACACAGCGGCAAAAACCCCGGGCCGACCCTGCTTGCCATAATTATGCCCTTGGTTATAATGTAGCTGCAATGCTACCCAGTTCAACTAAGCGGATGAACGTGCTCCTTTGCCGGACGATTGGAACAGGTACAAGCAGCCGACTCGTAAGCAATTACCAACCAAAAGGGATCAGTATGCAGAAACAAAAAAACAACCGGTTTGCCTTGGCGATATTGATCATCGTAATGCTGGCTCTCTCCACCTGCACGCCCCAGGCCACACAACCGCCGCCGTCCCTGGAAGAGACGGGAAGCCAGGGCGAAACGCTGATCATCGGCCTCTCGAGCGCCATCATGACTCTGGACCCGGCTGACCACAGCGATCGCGCGACTGAAACCGTGCTGCGCAACATGTTCGACGGGCTGGTCACCCGCACCCCCCAGGGCGAGGTCGTCTTGGAGCTGGCCGAATCATTTCAGCAGATCGACGACACCACGTGGGAGTTTGTGCTAAAACAGGGAGTGACGTTTCACAACGGGGAAGCGTTGACCACCGAAGACGTTCAATTCACCTTTGACCGCATCATGGCCGAGAACGGCATCGAATTCGGGATCAGCAACCCCGAGCCGCACACTTCACCCCGCCAGACCTTTGTGGGACCTATGGAGAGCATCGAAGTCATCGACGACTATACCATCCACTTTCACTTTTCAGAGCCGTGGCCGGTGGGGATGCAGATGCTGGTTCACACCCAGATCATCCCCAAGGATTACTACCAAGAGGTCGGCGCTGCCGGTTTCCTCGAATTTCCTGTCGGCTGCGGCCCCTTCCGCTTCGTGGAAGGTTCCCTGAACGACCAGGTCGTGATGGAGCGGTTCGACGCGTATTACGGCGGGGCAAACGAGCTCCCCCCTGTCGGCCCGGCACTGCTGGCCCGGCTGATCTTTTGCGTGATGCCCGATGCGCAGGCGCGGGTCGTCGCCCTGCAAGCTGGCGAGGTGCACATCATCCAGGACGTGCCGCCGGAGTTGGTTCCCACCCTCTTGAGCACTCCCTACGTCCAGATCAGCAGCGGCCCCAGCACCCGGCCGCTGTGGATGGAGATGAACGTCAACCGTCCGCCCTTCGATGACCTCCGGGTTCGCCAGGCGATGAACTATGCGGTGGACACCTCCCGGATCGTAGAAGAGACCCTGAACGGCCTGGGCATCTCTCTCGCCGGCCCGCTGTCGCCGTTCAACGAGTTCGCTGCCCCAAATCTCAGTCCCTCCGACTCTCAATTACCCCCCTACAGCTATGACCCAGAGCAAGCACTGCGGTTGCTGGCGGATGCCGGCTGGATCGATTCGAACGGAGACGGGTACCTGGATCAAGACGGAGAACGACTTGCCTTCACCATCGACGTCCGTTCGCGGGAGGAAAGCGTCGCCGAGGCTGTCGCTGCGCAGTTGCGGGCGATCGGCATCAACGTCCAAGTAGAGGTTGTGGCGGACTATAGCTTGCTCCAGGAGCAGTTGTTCAATGGGGAACGGGACGCCTTCGTCAATGGCTGGGGAGATTCCGCCTTTGATCCCGTCGGGCACTTTGAGGCCAAGTGGCACTCTCGCGTCGCGGGCACGGCGTATGGGCGGGGGAACTATTCCGGCTATGCCAATCGCCACGTCGACCAGCTGATCGAGTCTGGCGAGTCTGAAATGGACCAGTCAAACCGGCACGTCATCTATGACCAGGCGCAGCAAATGGTCTATGACGACGTTCCGGCCGTCTTTCTCGTTCTGCCCTACGTCGTCGAAGCATCGACCATCCACGTCCACAACTGGAAGGTGAGCTCTGACGGACGTTTGAACATGCACGACGTCTGGCTATCACCGCTGACGAGGGAAAACCAGTAGGGGACGGACAACTGAGCAGCGACTTTTGTCATCTTCCGAGGAGCACAAACATGCAAACGAGTGACGAGCACAAGAAACCGGCCTGCTTGCTGCAGCGCCTGGGCAATCCATTTCGGAAAACCGGCGCAAATCAGCTGCGACAGTCCTGGTGGGCGCATGCGATCCTCCTGTTTTTATGCGGCGTGTCCTTACTCGTCGCCTTGCTCATCGCCGGCAAATACATCGCCGACAGCCGCGAAAACGTACGGGTCGCCAGAGAACAGGCCGCAGACGAGGCTCATCGCGCAGCCACCACGGTAGACGACGAGCTGCGCATCCTCGTCGCCCTGGCCAACTCACTGACCGAGGACCTCAGCTCGGGCCGGGTGCAGCGAGAATGGCTAGAAGGACGGCTGAGGAGGACGATGGTCCTGGTACCCGAACTGTACGGCATCGGCGTGGCCTTTGAACCCCGCGGGCCAGGGGACGACCTGCACGCGCCATATTACATCCGCCAGGGGGACGAGCTGCAGCTGGTCCAAATCGAGGATTCCTACGCCTACAACTCTATCATCTATGATTGGTACCACCTGCCACTTTCGTCCGGCACGGCAATGTGGCAGGAGCCCTACTATGACCCAGCCAGCGACGCCCTACTGGCGGAATACACCATCCCCTTTGAGGAAAACGGCCGCGCTGCAGGCGTCGTGCGCATCAATTACACCCTGGACGACATTGCCAGCATCGTCGACTCTCTCGAGCTTGGGCGGGCAGGATACGTTTTTTTGCTTTCCAAGGAAGGTCATTTCGTCTACCATCCAACCCGGGATTACGTCGAGCGGAACATGACCATCTTTGACCTGGCCGCAAGGCCGGGAAATGATGTATTGCAAGAGCTTGGCGAGCGAGCCGTCAGCGGCGAGAGCGGATACTTTGATATCGCGCACGACGAGATCACTGGGAAACCCACCTGGGTCTTTGTCGAACCGCTATCGACCCCCGGCTGGTCGATGGGCGTGGTCTTTATCGAAGAAGAAGTCGTCTTTATGAACGACCTCCTGCGGCGAGAATTGATCTGGGTCAATGTGGCGAGCGTCGTCTTTATCACCTGTCTGTCCGCGCTCCTCTTCCAGGCCCACCGCTACCCGGTCACGCGAAACGCCCAGTCACTCTGGTACTCGGCATTCGCCTGCGCCGCCGCGCTCATCCTCGGCATTGCCACCATCTGGTACCTGGCGCTGACGTCCCCATACCAGGGGGCGGAGGAGCTGGCCCTGCTCGACCAAAGAGACCTGGGCGACTATTTGATCACCTACACCCAGGCGGAACGGGAAGCATCGCCCATCCCCTCCGAGGAGCCAGTCACCTACGTGCCGACGGGGATCTTTGTGCAATCGATCGAATTTTCCAGCGCCAACAAGGTGGAAATCACCGGCTACATCTGGCAAAAGTACCGCGCGGGCGCCCACGACGGCCTGTCGCGCGGCTTTCTGATGCCCGACGCGGTATCATCCGAGGTCAGCGAGGCATATCGCTACCAGGAAGGAGACGTCGAGGTCATTGGCTGGTACTTTGAAAGCACTCTGCGGCAACAGTTCTCCTTCGCCCGCTATCCTTTCGACCAGCGCAACGTCAGGATCCGCCTCTGGCACATTGATTTCGAGCGCAACATCATCCTCGTACCTGACCTGGATTCCTACGAAGTCATCAATCCTCCCGCGCTTCCAGGGCTAAAGGAAGAGATCACGATGCCTGGATGGGCCATCAACGCCAGCTTTTTCAGCTACCTGACCGACCAATACGAGATCAAGTTTGGTCTGCAGGAAATGGGACGGCACGGTGCATTTCCCGATCTCTCTTTCAACATCAGCGCGCGGCAAGAGTTCGTCGACCCCTTTGTGATCAACATCATACCCCTCGGCGCGGTGATTTTCCTCCTGTACACCATCCTGATCGCCTCGGCCCGCCGTGGTGAAGAAAAAGATACGAACAATGTGCTCTCCGTACTGCGCTTTGGCGCCAGCATGCTCTTTGTCGTCGTCATCGCCCACGTGCGGCTCAGGGAACTCATCGCCGGCACCGAGATCATCTACCTCGAGTATTTCTACATCATCGAGTACCTGGTCATTGTGCTGACCTCGCTCAACTCGCTGATCCTGGGCGCAGAGCGCGCGCCCTGGTTCATCGAGTACCGGAGCAATTTGATTCCCAAGGTCGTTTACTGGCCACTGGCATTGACAATGCTGCTCGTGATCACGCTGATCGTTTTCTACTAGACCGAGAAAAGTTCAAGGAGAAAACCCGATGCGCATCCTGGTTACCGGCGGCGCCGGTTTCATCGGCTCGCACCTCTGCGACCGCTTGCTCGGCGACGGTCACGAGGTCATCGCCATGGACAATCTCAGCACAGGAAACGTGCGCAACATCAGCCACCTGGCGGGGCACGAACGGTTCCACTTTATCAAGCACGACGTGACGCACTATATCTACGTTCCCGGCCCGGTGGACGCCGTGCTCCACCTGGCCAGCCTGCCCAGCCCGGTGGACTATTTGAACCAACCGATCCAAACCCTCAAAGTCGGGGCGTTGGGCACGCACAAAACGCTGGGCCTGGCCCTGGCCAAGGGCGCCCGTTACCTGCTCGCGTCGACCTCCGAGGTATACGGCGACCCTCTCGTCCATCCCCAATCAGAGGACTATTGGGGCAACGTCAATCCCGTCGGTCCGCGCGGCGTCTACGACGAAAGCAAGCGCTTTGCCGAGGCCCTGGTCATGGCCTACCACCGCCACCACGGCGTCGACACACGGATCGTCCGCATCTTTAACACCTATGGGCCCAGGATGCGTGCAGATGACGGACGGGTGGTGCCCAATTTCATCTGCCAGGCGCTGCGCAGAGAGCCGCTCACCGTCTATGATGACGGCGCGCGCACGCGCAGTTTTTGTTACGTCGACGACATGGTCGAGGGCATGGTCCGACTTCTCTTTTCCAGCCAGACAGAACCGCTCAATATGGGCAACCCGCAGGAAATGACCGTCTTGGAATTTGCCCACAAGGTCCTCCAGGTGACCGGCAGTCCATCCGAAATCAAGTTCGTGCACCCGACCGACGAGCGCACCCAGGACGATCCCAAGGTCCGCTGCCCAGACATCTCGCGGGCCAAAAATAGACTGGGCTGGAGCCCCAAGATATCGTTGGACGAAGGGCTGCGCAAGACAGCGGCATATTTCGAGGAATATCTGGAGCGCCCGTGATCCAGCGCCGGTCGCTTGAGACCTGGAACGATGCCGCGCGAAATGGATTGGGCATCCTGCTGGCCCTGGCGTGCGGCGTTCTGCTGACCCAGTTTCCCCTGGCTGACACTCTGCTGCTGGTGTTTTTGTTTGCGCTGGCGCTGGGCACACTGGGCGAACCGCTCGTCGGGCTGGTCGGCGGGCTGTTCCTGGGCCTGTTTCGCGCCTATCTCCAGAGCGAGGTGCCGCAGATCCCGGCTCAAATCGGCCACCTCTACGTCGCCCTGGCGGCGGCGTCCTGGGCCATGCGCGGCCTGGCGCAGCGCGACCTGCGCGTCCCCCACCCTCCCCTGCTGCTGCCGCTGCTGGGGTTCGTCGGCGCGGCGTGGCTTTCGCTGTGGAGCGCCGTCGACCTGATGGGCTATGGCCTGCCCGAGTTTGCCAAGTGGATCGAGATGCTGGTAATCCTGCTGCTGGTCGCCGAGCGGGTACAGCCCCGCCACCTGCCGTGGCTGTTGGGGGCGCTGCTGCTCATCGGGTCATTCCAGGCCGGGGTTGGCATCTACCAGTCCTGGCTGCGCGGGACCGGGCCGGCCCACTTTCAGATTCCCGACAGCGACCTGTACCGGGCATATGGGACCTTTGAGCAACCCAATCCTTACGCCGGCTACATCGGCATGACGCTGGCGCTGGCATCCGGATGGGCCGGCAGTTTGATCGTGCAGCGGGAAAAGGGGGCAAAATCCGCCCTGCTGACCTATCTCCTCGTCACCGCGGCGCTCCTCGCCGCGGCCCTCGCCGCCTCGTGGAGCCGGGGGGCCTGGATCGGGTTCGCGGCTGCGGCGGCGACGATGGCCCTGGCTCTGCCCCGCCGCACCCACCGGGGCCTCCTGCTGCTCGCACTCCTGGCCCTGGTCGCCCTCCTGCTCTACGCGGCGGGGCTCCTTCCCCCCTCCATCGTGGCCCGCCTGACCGATTTCGCCGCCGACCTGCGGCTACAAGACGTGCGCGGCGTGGGTATCACCGACGCCAACTATGCGGTGATCGAGCGGTTGGCCCACTGGCAGGCCGCCCTGGAGATGTGGCGCGATCACTTTTGGCGCGGCGTCGGATTGGGCTGCTACGAACCCGCCTACGCCCAGTTCGCGCTGGTCAACTGGCCCTACGCCCTGGGCCACGCCCACAACGTCTATCTAAACCTGCTGGCCGAAACTGGGTTGATCGGGCTGGCTGCCTACGTGCTCTTTTGGGGCGCCGTTTTCTGGCAGACCTGGCGCGTCACCCGCCGCACATCCGGGCTGGTCCGCGGCATTGCCATCGGCCTGCTGGGCGCCTGGACCCACCTGGCGGTCCACCACCTGTTCGACAATCTCTATGTGAACAACGTCCACCTGTTCGTCGGTCTGCTGCTGGGAGCGCTGACGATTTGTGGGCACGCGAGAGCCGTACATGAACATCAAGCCTAAATCCCTTCTCCAAACCTACCGCAAAGAACTGGCCCGCTTTCTGAAATTCTCTGTCGTGGGCGCGGTCGGCGCGGTGGTCGATTTTGGCCTGCTCAACCTGCTGGTACAATGGGCGGGGTTTCCCAAGGTCGTCGCCAACGCCTGCTCATTTACCGCAGCGGTCATCAGCAACTTTATCTGGAACCGCCTGTGGGTCTATCCCGAAACGCGCGGCGAGCCGCTGCGCAAACAGTTCCTGCAATTCTTTTTGATCAACCTGGTCGGACTGGCGATCAACACGGCAATCTTTTACAGCTGCGACCTCTGGCTGCTCGGCGAGGCCGGCTTGCTGGCGGGCCCGGCAGGGCGGCTGGCACAAACGGTCGGAATGGCCCACTTTGACCTGGCGTACAACAGCGCCAAAGTCATCGCCACCGGCGTGGTGCTGTTCTGGAACTTTTTTGCCAACCGCCTGTGGACCTTTCGCCACGTCCGTTGAACCGGCGCAATCACCTGGGCTGCACGCCTGGCTGGGAGTGACAGACTGACGCCCGATGCGAATTGGAATTGACTATACGGCAGCAGTGCGCCAACAAGCGGGCATCGGCCGCTACACCCGCGAGCTCATCAAGGCGCTGTTCGAGCGCGACGATTCCCACCACTACACCCTCTTTGCCGCCACGGGGGGGATCAAGCGGGAAACCCTGGCCCTGAAGCTGGGGGCCAATGCCCGCCTTCGAACCATCCCCCTCAGCGACGAGTGGGTCGCGCGCCTGTGGCACCGCGCCCGCCTCCCCCTGCCTGTCGAGGCGATCACCGGCCGCCAGGACCTCTTTTACTCCCCCGACTTTGTGCTCCCGCCCACGCTGCCCAACACCCGCGCCCTGCTCACCGTCCACGACCTTTCCTTCGTCCACTACCCCGACCACTTTGTCCCCAAGCTGGTGCACTACCTGAACCAGGTCGTCCCCCGCTCTGTACGGCGGGCGGACCGCGTGCTGGCCGACTCGGAGGCAACGCGCAGCGACCTGTTGCAGTGGCTGGGAACTCCGCCGCAAAAGGTCCAGGTAATCTATGGCGGGGTGGATGCGCGCTTTCAGCCGCAGCCCGCAGCGGGAGAAAGGGAGCGCTTACAAGCTCGCTATGGGATCAAAGAACCGCCCTACATCCTCGCCGTGGGAACCATCCAGCCCCGAAAAAACTATGGTGGGTTGATGCGGGCCTTTGCCCGGCTCGGCAGCCCGAACCTCCAGTTGGTCATCGCCGGCAGGCCGGGATGGCTATACAAAGAGACCCTGGCCGAGGCGGAAAAACAGCCCCGCGTACAGGTGCTGGGTTTTGTCCCCGACGACGACCTGCCCGCCCTCTACCGCCAGGCGACGCTGTTCGTATTCCCCTCCTTCTACGAGGGATTTGGCCTGCCGGTCCTCGAAGCGATGGCCTGCGGCACGCCCGTGGTCTGCTCCCGCGCCTCCAGCCTGCCCGAGGTCGCCGGGGACGCCGCCCTGCTGATCGACCCGCACTCCCCGGCCGAAATGGCCCAGGCCATGCACCAGGCCATCGGGGACTCGTCCCTACGGCGGCAGATGGTCGCCCGCGGGCGAGAACAGGCAGCCCGCTTCACCTGGCAGCGCGCCGCCAGCCAACTCCTCGCCGCTTTTCACGACTGCTGAGTGCCGTCTTGCTTTTTCACCATCCCCATCTATAATACAATACGCAGGTCACAGGAGTGAGGTTTCGATGAGACAGATTCCCATATACAGCACGGACGGCGACTGGACGGCCCTCCTCGTCGGCTCATACCTGTACAACATCCGCGGCGAGTGGATCGGCTGGGTCGAGGAAGGAGAGGTCTATACCCAGGACGGCCAATATGCGGGCTACATCTCCAGGGACCAGCGCGTTCTCCGCAAACGCATCCAGCCACAACGACCGCTGCGCTCCCCTCCCTCCCCCCTGCCGCCGCTCAAGGTCAAGGTGCCCGCCCGGGTGCCCCTGGCCCCGCTCTTTGCCGAGATCGAGTGGTCGGTCATTGACGTATTTGAAGAAGAACCGGAAATTTTCGAGTTCGTCTCCGAACTGCGCCCAGACATGGAGGGATAGCCGTTGTCGTACCGCATTGCCGACCGATTGCTGACCCTGGGCGCAATCGCCGGTATCGTGGGCGGGGTGGCGCCCTGGATTCCCCACCGCGCCGCCGGCCTGAACATCGGTGGATTCGCCCTCTTTGAGAGCAGCAAGTTTTTGCCGCTCGTCCGCTCCGGCGAGGTACCCCTCTGGCGGGAAGCCTTTTTGCTGCCGCTGCTGACAATGGCCGTGCTGCTCGCCACATCAACGGCCATCCTTGCCGCCCAATCCAGGCCGCGCCGCTGGATCTTGCCTCTCATTGCCGCCCCCATCGCCCTGGCCGCCCTGCCCCCTTACCCGGCGATCCTCACCGCCCACCAGAACCCCGAATACCAGGGCCAGCTCCTCCTGGCCCTGGCTGCACTGTCCTTCATCCTTGCCGGCCCTTGGATTCACCACCTGCCCCGCCCCAGCCACAGCATCCTGGCAGTCCTCTTCGTCCTGGGCGGACTTGTGCCGGCACTGCTGAACCTGGCCCGCGTCCGCCCCCTGTTCGCCAGGCTGTATGACGCGCCGGTGGGAATCGGCTGGGGAACGGGAATCTACTTGCTGGGCTGCGTGATGGTCCTGGCCGGCGTTATCCTCGCCGAGACAGCAAAAAGACCGGCAATCGATGCCGGCCTTTTCGCTCTGTGAAGCCGCGACGACGTCACAGCTCTTCCAGGAACCGGGCCGCATCCGGGATCGCCAGCAGCTTTTCGCGGAAATAGACATTGACCATGTCCTGTACTTTGTCGCGCGAATCCCCGATCAGCCCGGACCACTCGCTCCCCAAATCCCTGACCCCCGTGACATCATCGCGCAGCCGGATCAGTGCCATGACGACCTCGACCTCTTGCGGCCCATCGCACGTTTCGATCACGTCCCGGATCAACTCGTCGGTCTGCTGGATCACCGACTCCCGATCAATAGAGGAGTTTTTCCGGCCGGCATCGTCGAGAGTATCGAGCAGCGACCAGACCTGGTAGAGAAGCGCTGCCGGCTCGTCGAACAACTCGCGGATAAAGGCCGCCGCTTCGTGCCGGCCAGTGAGTCGGAAAATGTTATAGAGCCGCTTGGCCGCCTTGCCATAGTTGACCGGGTCGCTGGTGTACTTTTGCACCTGGCCGGTCAACTGCTCGACATACTCCCCCAATGCCTGGGGGGAGATATGATGGGACAGCTTGGCGAACAATGGCACCGACTCGGCTTCCAGGTACACCTCCTGGAAATAGGGGTCGAGGAAGCCGTCCAGGGGTACGATCTCGCCGTCGGGCCGCTCCCAGGTCACGTCGAGCATGTTGCTGGCATTGACCACCCGGCCGAGCTCTGGCTCGGCAATGACCCAATCCATCTTGCACCAGCCGGGATCCAGGCAGCCATACTCCCACTCCACCACCCACGGCTGCCCGTCAGGACGAAGGACCTGGATTTGACCGCTCTTGACCTCTTCCGGCCCCCAGGTAATAGAAGAGCCGGCGGTCACCCGCTTCCCTTCCCGGACCACGTCCGTCTTCCAGGTGCCAAAACGCACCTCGATCAACTGGTAGTTGGGCCCCTCGAAATACTCCAGCGCCTTGTCCCGCATCAGCTGGGCCAGGATCTGCGTCGCCTCCTCCCGCGTCGGGGCATGGATGTTGACCCGTTCAAAATAGTCGCAATCGCCGGGATAGCGCTGGATGCGCCCCTGGGCCGCACTGCCCGACAGGCTCACCGCTGTTTCCACGTTGGGCAGGTCTGGCAGTTGAACGATATCCGCAATCCGCCGGTACCGCTCCAACGTGGCGGGGTCAAAATCGAGCAGGGTAACGCGGTGGCCGAACACGCCGATTTCCGTGTCCAGCGCCCAGTCCGCTCCCGTCTTGTCCGCCGCCATCGCCGTCAGCCACTGCGCCACGTCGCTCTCATCCACTTCTACGCCCAACGCCTGCGCGGTGCGGATGATCCGTTCCACCTCAGCTTGGGGGTCTCGTTCTTCCATTTTTTCTCCTCAGCAAACAAGGCAAAAAAGGCCCCCGGCTTGAAAGCCCTCCCGCCGACGACCTCCTTTTTCTATCCGCAGTAACGACCCACAAGAGAGTTTATGTCATACGTTCCTCGATGTACTTGACGACGTCCCCCACCGTTCGAATCTGCTGCGCTTCCTCGTCCGAGATCTCGCCGCCAAACCGCTCCTCAAACTCCATGACCAACTCGACCAGGTCGAGCGAGTCCGCTCCCAAATCCTCGCGGAAGCGCGCTTCCATCGTCACGTCTTCGGGATCAACCCCCAACAAATCAACGATGATCTCTTTTACCGATTCAAACATTTTTCACCTCCAAAAGTTACAGGCTGGGATAATCGCTTCTCGCCATCCACGCCCCCTACTCTCCGGGCCTGGGAGAGCAGACAGGGAGATTGGCTGCTAACCTGGACGTATTGTATCCACCTGGTGAAATTTGTCAAACATCCGGGCCGGCTCGCGACCGTTTGACAAACACAGCCGCCGCTGGTATGATGCGCTGAAAAGCGCCCGGGCAACCAGCTTCTACAGTTGAAACACCGGCTACGGGCAAAAGTTACGTCACTGCAAGTGACGAGGCAACGACACGCAAAGCATCTATGACCGTACAACTGGCAACCGAGCGCTATCTTTCTGCCCTCGAGGCAGAGATGCAAGCCCTGTTTGTCCCGGCCCTGCCCGAACTGGGTGACTTTTACGGCTACCTGCGTTATCATCTCGGTTGGGCCGACGAGCACTTGCAGCCGGCCCAGGCCAAAAGCGGGAAACGACTGCGGCCCATCTTTTGCCTCCTGGCCTACGAAGCGTGTGGCAGGAGCGATTGGGAGCGCGCGCTGCCCGCCGCCGCCGCGGTAGAACTGCTCCACAATTTCTCCCTGATCCACGACGACATCGAGGACAATGACGCCACCCGCCGGGGACGTCCTACCCTGTGGGCGCTGTGGGGCATTCCCCAGGCCATCAACGCCGGCGACGCCATGTACGCGCTCACTCAGCTGACCCTGCTGCGCCTGTCAGAACGGGCAGTTCCGGACCACATCACCGTCCACGCCGCCACGCTGCTGAACCAAACCTGCCTGCAACTGACCGAAGGCCAGTTCCTCGACATCCGCTTTGAAACAGCCTCTCGCGTCCCCATCGCCACCTACCTGCAGATGATCGAGCGCAAAACCGCATCGCTTCTCGCCGCTTCCGGCGAGTTGGGGGCCTGGATCGCCGAGGGGGCGCCAGCGCAAAGAAGCGGGATGTGCAACTTTGGCCGCCACCTGGGCCTGGCCTTTCAAATCCAGGACGACATCCTCGGCATCTGGGGGGACCCCCAGGTGACGGGGAAACCGGTGGGATCGGACCTGCTGCGGCGCAAAAAGACGATGCCGATTCTCCACGCGCTCTCCCAGAGCGATTCTCTCTCCAGCCTCTTGCAGCAGCAGGAGCTGTCCCCGGCCGACATCCAGCGCGCAATGGCACTGCTGGAAAAGACCGGCAGCCGCGATTGGACGCAGGCGCAAGCGGAGGAACAGACTGCGCTGGCGCTGCAAGCGCTCGACAGCAGCCCCTTGATCGATCCGGCGGCCACCCACCTGCGCGAACTGGCCCTCCGCCTGCTCAATCGATCCCAATAGCCTGCAATGGCTCGCCAACCCTCCCTCCACCGGCTGCCTCTCGCCCGCCTCTACCTGCTTGCAGGCCTCTCGATCATCCTCTACCTGGTGGCCTTTATCCTGCCCTACAATCTCTTGACCTACGTCAAAGACTCTCCCATCAGCCTGCCCGAGATCGCCCAACGGCAATACCTGCCCGCGGCGACTTTTCTGCTCGCCTTTGCCACCCTCTTCGCCGCCTACGGGCTGGCCTACCAGACCTGCCAGCGCCAGGCCGACCGCAGGATCGTCCCCTTCGTCCTGCTCGCGGGAACGGCGTGCGCCATATTGCTGAGCCTGATGCACCCCGGCGGCGCCGGAGACGTGATCGATTACGTTAGCCAGGGAGAAACGCTGGGCATCCACGGCGAAAACCCGCTCGTCGTTCCGCCGGAGCAGGTGCCCGGGGCAGTTTTTGCCCGCTACTCTGGCTACCGGCACGTCACCTCAAACTATGGGCCGCTGTGGACCTGGATCAGCGCCCTGGTGGTGCGAACCGTCGACGGGGAAAACCTGGCCCTGCAGATCCTCGCTTTCAAGGGAATTGCCGTGCTCGCCTACCTGGCCCAGGCCCTGCTCATCTATGCCATCCTCCGCCGCTCCAACCCGCAGCAGGCAGTGGCAGGCCTGCTGCTCTTTGCCTGGAACCCCCTCGTCCTCTACGAATTTGCCGCCAACGGACACAACGACGCGACGATGATGGCTTTTGCGCTGCTGGGAATCCTCATGTGGCAGATGGATCGCCCCTTCCTCATGGTCGCCGCGCTGACCTTTTCCTTCCTGGTCAAGATTCCCACCGCACCGCTCCTGCCAATTTTCCTGCTTGCCGCCGCCCGCCGGCGGGGCCCAGGCCGTCCATTTTGGGCCACGCTGATTGCCGGCCTCCTGCTGACGGCAGCGATCACCGGCCTGGCCTATCTCTCGCTACCCGACCCCCTGCTGGCGCTGTCTCACCTCTCGAATCGCGCCCACCTCTTCACCCATTCGCTGCCCAAGATCGGCGTCCTGCTGCTGCAGCTGGCCGGCGCCAGCGCGCCCGCTGCCGAGTCCATCGTCAGGTCCGCTGCCCTCGGCCTCCTGGGTGCGTGGTACACCATGCTGCTGTGGCAAACCGGCGTACACCCAACCCGGCCGGTGCGACACGCCTACCACTTTGTGCTCTTTCTCCTTCTATTCACTACCCTGTGGTTCCAACCCTGGTACGTCACGTGGCTGGTGGCCCTGGCCGCTCTCTTCCCCTCGCCGCAGGCCCCCGGCCAGGCCAGCCTGTTCAGCTTTACCGCCGCGGCCTCTTACCTGGTCTATGGGTTCCTCTGGTTTTGGATCCCTCCCGTCGCCAACTGGGGCAACAACCTGGGCATCCACCTCATCGCCGTGACCGTCACCTACCTGGCACCCTGGATTTTCCTCGCTACGCGCAGAGACCGGGGCGGCTGGCACTTGCTTCAACAGGTCAAGTAGGGCAGGTTTCTCCCTTGCCCGTTCCCCGCGCCTTGTCCTTCACCGCCATACGGGGTATACTAGTACCAGCACAACCTCATGGGAGGGAAGGGGAAATGGCCACCCTGATGACACGCTATTTCAAATCCCTGTACTTTCGCGCTCACGACACATCCTACCGCTTTGCCGTGAGCGAAATTGCCGCGGCATTGCACGCCGGCGGCCGCTGCCTCGACTGCGGCGCACACAAAGGAGAAGTGTACGAGGCAATCACCCAGCACATCCCCCTGCCCCCAGAGCGCTACCTCGGCCTCGACTGGAGCGCGGAAAACGTCAAGGCTGCTGCCACAAAGGGCCTGCACGTCATCCGGGGCGACCTGAACGCCAATCTCCCCTACCGCGAGGGGCAGTTCCGCTGCGTCTTTGCCCTCTCGGTGCTGGAGCACTTGCTCTACGGCTGCCACTTTATCCGCGAGGCTTACCGCGTGCTGGAACCGGGTGGCTGCCTGGTCCTGCTGACGCCCAATGTCAGCACCTTGTTCAACATCTTTTTGCTCGTGCTGGGCAAAATGCCTTCCAGCGGGCCCTATCCCGACTCGGCCGCCCTGATGCAGGAGCAATGGCCGATCAAGATCATTGACTTTGAGGCGGACGTCGAGAGCGATGTCCCCATGTACCGGCACCTGGTGGTTTTCAGCTACCGCGTGCTGCCGCGGTTCTTGCACATGACCGGCTTTCCCACGGTGCGCGGGCGGGCGTTCGGACTCTACCCCTTCCCGAACCTGGTCCAACCGCTGCTGGAAAAGCTGGACCCCTACCACTGCCACCAGATGGTCTTTGTCGCCCAAAAGTAGGCGCTCTGGAGGGTGTATGCAAAACTTGGGGGAGCGTTAAAAATCAGCCACGAATTGACACGAATTTTGCCTCAATTCGTGCAAATTCGTGTTAACTCGACAATGGCACACTTCAACATTGGATGCTCTACCGCAGTGGGAGAAGGGGGAAAAGGGGGGTTTCGCAGGCGGCAAAGCCGCCTGCGAAACCCCCCTTTTCCCCCTTCCCCGTGCTTGGCAGAGCAATCTACTGAGATGTGCCATTGTCAAATTAATTCGTGGCCGATTTTCTGCCGCTCGGTTAGACCAACACTCAAGAGGGAGACTGTCGGATTTTTGATTTGCGCCAAAGAAAAAACCGGTGTACCATTGGTAAGAAGATGAAAACCCACAGCCCGCTGATTCAGGCACTCTTTAGCGAGGAAACACTGTTGCTCCAGGAGGTCATGCGGACAGTCCACCTGGAAGACGGGCAGGTCCTCTTCCAGCGTGGCGATCCGGGCGACGCCCTCTACGTCATCGAGTCAGGAACCGTGCGTATTTTCACCGTCGACGACAACGGCCGCGAGATCACGCTCAACAACCTGGATGCGGGCGAGGCCTTTGGAGAACTGGCCCTTCTCGACGGCCGGCCGCGATCTGCCAGCATCTCGGCCATCGGCCCGGTCACTTTGCACCGCCTGAGCAGACAGGACTTTTTGGAGCGGGTTCATCGCTCGCCCGCACTGACCCAGTCGGTGATCCAGCTGCTCAGCGACCGGGCGCGCCACCTGACCGATTACATCGAAAAGCTGGGGCTTTGGGCGCGCATGGTGGCCCAACAAGATTACACTCAAGTCATCAACAGCATTGAGGAGACCCTGTCGAGCCCCGACCACACCCTGTCCGCCGTCGCCGAATCGGTCAAGACGATGGTCCAGGCCATCCGCGAGCGCGAAGAACGGCTGCGCCAGGAGGCCATCCGCCTGCGCATCCAAATCGACCACGCCAGCAAAGAACGCCAGGTCTCGCAGATTACCGAGACCGAGTACTTTCAGAACCTGGTCCAACAGGCCAGCCAACTACGCGGGCAGGCGTCCTAGATGACCGACCCAACTTTGCAGATCCGCACCCTCCTGTACCAGGAAATCCGATCGCTCAAGAATGCGATGGAGCGGATCCACCTGCAGGACGGGGAGATTCTCTTCCAGCGCGGCGACCCCGGTGACGCCTTTTACGTCATCGAGTCCGGCCAGGTACGGGTCTTTACCTACGACGAACGGGGCAAGGAACTGACCCTCAATACGCTCCAGGCCGGCGAGGCCTTTGGCGAACTGGCCCTGGTCGACGATCAACCGCGTTCCGCCAGCGTGTCCGCCGTGGGGCCGGTCACACTGCTGCAGCTCTGCCGCGAGGACTTTGTACAATCGGTACACAGCTCTCCCGCCCTAACCCAGGCCGTCATCCAGTTGCTCAGCGAGCGATCCCGACACATGATCAGCTACGTCGAATGGTTGGGCCAATGGACCCGGCTGGTGGCCGAAGGGCATTACGACCAGGCCATGAACAGCCTGGATGCCGGCCGCGAGGCCCAGGACGACGCCCTGGCAGCCGTCGCCGACGCCGTCGGCAGCATGGTCCAAGTGGTCAAGAAAAGGGAAGAACAGCTACGTCAGGAGGTGGCCCAACTACAAATCCAGATCGACGAAAAAAAACGACAACGACACGTTGCCGAGATCACGGAAACCGATTATTTCAAGGGACTCGCCGAGCGCGCCAATCGCCTGCGACAACGAGCGGCAGAGATTCGGAAAGAGTCCGCCCAACCGATATCTCTTGAGGAGGTTACAATGAGCAAAATTGTCTCCATTCACTCTTTTAGAGGAGGTACTGGAAAATCAAACATCAGTGCCAACGTAGCGGCCCAACTGGCCGTCAAGGGCCACCGGGTCGGGGTCATCGACACGGACATCCAGTCCCCCGGTATCCACGTCCTCTTTGGCATGGACGAGGAAAAGATCGACAAGGCCCTGAACGACTATTTGTGGGGCCGCTGTGCGATCGAAGAGACCGCTTACGACGTGGGAGCCAAGTTCAACGAAGGCGAAGTCGTGCTGATGAGCGGCGGCATGTACCTGATCCCCTCTAGCCTCCGCGCGGGCGAGATCGCGCGCGTCCTGCAGGAAGGCTACGACGTGGGGATGCTCAACGAGGGCTTTCAGGCCTTGATCGAAAAGCTCAACCTGGACTATTTGATCATCGACACGCACCCGGGGCTGAACGAAGAAACCCTGCTCTCGATCGCCATCTCGGACATCCTGATCATCATCCTGCGCCCTGACCAGCAGGACTTTCAGGGAACTGCCGTCACCGTCGACGTGGCGCGCAAGCTCGACGTCCCGACCCTCTACATGGTCGTCAACAAGGCCCTCACCTCCTACGACTTTGACGATCTGCGGCGGCAAGTCGAAGAAACCTACGACAGCGACGTCGCCTCCGTCATCCCGCTCTCCGAGGACGTCGCACGCCTGCAGTCCTCTGACATCTTCTCCCTGCGCTACCCAGGCCATGCCGTCTCCGAAGCGATCAACCAGATCGTAACGGTCGTCGAGAAAGCGTAGGAACGGGAAATGGTCTGCTATCGTTGCGGCGAACCCGCCGTAGGGATATGCATCTTTTGCGGTCGGGGGGTGTGCAAAAACCATCACACGACCTCCCTCCCTACCATGATGTGCATGTACCTCGGCGGAAAGGAAACGCCCAAATCGGTGGTCGTTTCCAACGTGTTGTGGTGCGAGGAGTGTCGACCTCAACCAGAACCGATCGAGATGCCCGAGTTCTACTAGGAGGTGACAGATGAGCATTTTTGACAGCATCGGAAAAAAGATCGAGTCGCAGGAAACGGGAATCCGCGTTTCCGACCTGCTCACGCTTCCTAGAGATCTGCGCCGGATCATGAACTATGTCATCCGGGAAAAGCAGATCACGTTGGACCAAGCTGCCACGCACGCAGAAGCCTCTGGCGAGGAAACACAAGAGATGTTGAACGATCTGGTGGAAAAGGGATATCTGCAAGCCGATACGGACCGGGGCGAGACGGTGTACCGGGTTCATTACGGCCGAACCCACCCGAAAGATATCCCCGGCAGTCTTTGGGCGGCATTGGGGGACAAGATTCAAGAGTAAAGGGCCCTGCCATGCACAGCGCGCACCATTCTGGCAGCGATTGACGGCGCCAGAGTGCAGCAGGGCCAGCTTTTTGCCAGGAGGCTGAACATGACCCCAATCCAGACCGTGCTGGGCATCCTCATCTCCATTGGCATCCCACTGGGCTTTCTGGGGATCGTCTATATCCTCGACATGTACGGCTCGCGAACGACCCGCCTGGTCTTGATCTCGTTCGGCTGGGGAGGGATTGGCGGGTTGGGACTTGCCTTTGCCTTCAATACCTACGTCGCCATCCCCTTGATCGCCCGTCTGAACCTCAGCTACCTTTTGCTGTTTGTCGCCTTTGCCCCGGTGGCGGAAGAACTGTTGAAATCCCTATCCCTGCTCTATATCTCGCGCCAGCCCGAGTTCACTTACTTTGTCGACGGCGCCATCTATGGCTTTGCCGCAGGCATCGGCTTTGCCATCTCGGAGAACCTGCTCTACATGACCCTCTATCCCGACCAGGGCATTGCCACCTACCTGGTGCGCGGCTTTTCCACTTGCCTGATGCACGGCACGGCCGCCGCGCTCGTCGGCGGAGCCGTCGGGCTCTTTCGCTTCCGAAAACGCTCAAGTAGATGGCTGGCAATGGTCGGCGGCTGGGCCGCGGCAATCTTTCTGCACGTCGTTTTCAACTCGGTCTCCAATTCCGGGGCCCTGTCCCAAACCGTGATCCTGGTGGTGCTGGTCTTTATCGGCCTGGCAGGCGTCGGCCTGATCGCCACCTTTATCTCACTGGGACTGCGGGAACAACGCAAGTGGATGGAAGAGACCCTGGACCGGCAGATGGGCGTGTCGGGCGCCGAAGTCCGTGCCGCCCAATCCTTTTCCAGCATCGACGAGCTGCTGGAGCCGATCATCCAACAGTTCCCTAAAAAGGGCGAGCTGATCGAAAAGCTGCTGCTGAGCCAGGCCAAGATGGGGATCAAGCGCAAGGTCCAATTACAGGTACAAGACCCCAAACTCGAAAAACAACTGGGAGAAGAAATCGCGCGTCTCCAGGACGAAATGGAACGGCTGCGCAAAGAGATCGGGCCCTACGTCATGGTCTTTGTGCGCACCGTCTTTCCCGAAGGCGTGCTGGACCTGTGGGCGCAGGTGATCGAACGCATGGCCATGCACGACGACGGCGTGTTCGACGAGCAAGACCGCGCCACCTGGAAACGCCACCTGAAAGCAGAAGAGGAAAAACCTTTCGAAAGAAGGGGGGGACTATACGATCTTGGGGCACGGATCAAGGAGTAGCGCGCCTGCCCTCCGGGGTATACCCAGGCGCTCTACCCACACTGCCTGGCAGAGCATCCAGCAGAAGCTGGTCGAGCAGTTCCACAAAACGATCGATATCACAAGGAGGAAAAGTATGAAACGCTTCAAATGGGTTGGACTGGCAATGATCTTGCTAATTGCTCTGGCATTGGCTTGCGGTGGCAACGGAGAAGAGACCCAACCGCCCCCCACCCAGCCGCCGCCCACCGCGGAGCCGCCAGAGACGCCGACAGAGGAACCGACCGTGGGAGGGCTTGACTTTATGCTGGAGCCCAACTTTGGCGAAATTGACCTGGAATCCGGCTTTCTGCCCGATCCCTACGAGATCGCCCTGATCAGCGGCGGCAGCGTGGACGTCGACACGTTGGGCATCGGCTCCGACTGCACCGGATATGCCACCAGCTCGCCCGATTATCGCATCCACTGGTCGGGATCGTCCAGCCGCCTGCGCATCTTTTTCGTCCCCGACACGGCGGGCGATGATGCCACCCTGATCATCAACAACCCCAGCGGGGGATGGCTCTGCAACGACGACTATAGCGATTGGAACCCGTTGGTCGAGATCAACGACCCCGACGAGGGCCAGTACGACATCTGGGTCGGCAGCTACAGCGGCACGGATTTCATCGCCGGCACCCTCTACGTCACCGAACTCGACCTGGGCCCTGCGGACTATGTGGGGGGCGGCGGCGAAGTGATCGCCCAATGGGCCATCGACGCCAGCGCCAGCTCCGAGTACGGCAATCCCGACTGGGGAGCGGTCCAGGCCACGGGCGCTCCCGACACCGACGCGTGCGGCGATATCCGGACCGCCTGGGCCTCCGCCACCTCGACCGGGCTCGACTGGCTAGAGCTGACCTATGGCACCGCCGTCATCCCCACCGAGATCAATGTCTACGAGACCCACTCGCCCGGCTTTATCGTCGAGGTCAAAGTCATCGACGAGGACGGATACTATTACTCCATCTGGGAAGGGGAACCGGAGCTGGACGCCGAGTGCCCGCGCGTCTTTTCGCTCAGCGTCAGCGGGGTTGACTTTCCCATCACCGGCATCCGCCTCAACCTGGATCAAACCGACGGCAGTTGGAACGAGATCGACGCCGTCGAGTTGATCGGTACGACACCATAAATTACACAGATTGGTTCGATGTTGTCGTAGGGGCGGGTCTCGGACCCGCCCCTATTTGTAGTTTGATGCACATGGGACAACCGGCCAATTACCCCCACAGCATTTCACTCGGCCCTTGGCCGATCAGGGGATCGCCGCGTAGACAAACTGCGCCAGGTCCTCCTTGAGTTGCACCAACGAAGGGCGGTGGATGTATATCATATGCCCTGACTGGTAGTAACCCATCGCAATGTTCCCGCGCAGTTCGGCATCGAGTTCCAGATGGTCGAAAGTGTACCTTGTAGCCAGGTACGGCGTCGCCAGATCATAGTAGCCGTTGGCGACGAAAATCTTGAGGAATGGATTCTGGCACATCGCCGCCCGCAGTGTCTCGGCGACGTTGACGTACTGGTTCTGGTGCTGTTCATAGCTCCACGGCTGCACCCGATCGGTCAGGATCTCGTAGGGCAGGTCGCTCTCAAAGCCCAACTCGCCGCGCAGGTAATCGTTCAAGGTAGCCGTGTACGGCCCCTGGATTGCCGCGTAACTGGGGTCGAACTCGTGCGTTTCCCCGGCCGCATCGCGGTCAATGCCCGTGAAACGGCTGTCGAGCCGCCCCACCGTACGCCGCTGGTCCCGCAGCAATTCCTTGACAAACCGGTGGATGTTGACGCGCAAGTTGGTCTGGTGAATATAGGCCTCCGACAGGCCCGTGTAGCGGGCCAGCTTGCGGGCGATCCGCTCTCGCTCGCCGCCGAGCAGACTGTCCCCCTTCATCAGCGCCAGGGTGTACTCCCCCAGGGCAAAACTCTCTACTTCCTGCAGCGTGGCGTTCAGGTCCTGCTGCAAATCCTCCGCCAGCCGGTTGTGATACCAGGCCGTCGCAGTGTACGTGGGCAGAAACAGGATAAAGGGCAGGTCATTCCCCGGCACGAAGCGGGCGGTCTGAAAGTTGAGAATCGACGAAACGAGCATGATCCCGTTGAGGTACATCCCCTGCCGCTTGTGCAGAAAGCCCGCCAACCCCCCGGCCCGCGTCGTGCCATAGCTCTCGCCGACGAGGAACTTGGGCGAGGACCACCGCTGGTAGCGCGTGGTGTAGAGGCGGATGAACTCGCCCACCAGCTCGATATCTTTGTTAAAGTTGTGGAACTGCTTCGGTTTCTCGCCTGGCATCGTGCGGCTGTACCCCGTACTGACCGGGTCGACAAAAACCAGGTCGGTCACATCGAGCAGGGAACAATCGTTATCGACCAGGCGGTAGGGAGGTGGCGGGGGATTGCCATCCTCGTCCGCCCACACCCGTCGCGGCCCCAATATCCCCAAGTGAAGCCAGACCGAAGACGAGCCCGGCCCGCCGTTGAAGGAAAAAGTCAACGGGCGCCGGCTCACATCAGCGACGTCATCCCGCGTGTAAGCGACAAAAAAGATCGCTGCCTTGGGGCTCTCCTCCTTCCCCTCCTCGTCGTCCTCCTCCTTTAAAACCAGCGTGCCCGCCGTGGCCGTGTAACGAATCTCTTGCCCCCCAACGACGACAGTGTGCTGGGTCTGGGAGAGCTTTTCAACAGGAATAGAGGCTGCCTTGCCATTTCCTTTCTTTTCTTCTTGCTTTTCTTCTGTTGTCATCACCACCTCCTGAGCCTAAATTTCGGTAGTCTCCGATTCCATAGGGAGACTCAGTAGATCCAAATCTGTCACCCTGAGCGACGCCCAGAGGGCGGAGCGAAGGGTCTCGTTCCTTGCAGAACGAGATTTCGCTTCTCCAGAACGGGATTCTTC
>JAFGEI010000038.1 GCA_016931695.1 Anaerolineae bacterium
CGTCCGGGCCTTCATGAACAGGCTCAGGGCCGCCAGTTGCACCGCCCGCCGGTCGATGTCCACGCCGTAGAGGTTGTATTCCAGGATAGCGCCCGGGATGCGTTGGTCGGTGATCTCGACCTCACCCCGGTCGCGGGCGTCGCGGTACATGGCCTCGAACACCTCGCAGGCATAGTGGCCGAAATGCATGGTTCCACAGGCAGGGTCTAGGAGGCGGATCTGGGTGATGGGTTTTTCCTCACGGCGGGGCGAGGCCTCGGGGTTATTGATGGGGGAGTCGGGATCAAGGAGGAATCCGGAATCAGGATCGTGCTCTCCTGATTCCCTGTTCTCCTGCTCCCCGCTCCCCTGCAGTTCGGGGACGAGGTAGTCGCACTTGGCGCGGACGCGGGGCGAGTTGGGGTGCATCTCCAGCCACAGCCGGCCCAGGGTGTTGTCCACCAGGAACTTGACAATCCAGCGCGGGGTGAAGAACTGGTTGATGACGGCCACGTCGTGGGGCGTGCGGGGCTTGCCCCGCTTGCGGATGGCCACCTTTTCCTCGGCATTGTAGAACTGGTAGATCCAGCCAATGATCTCGTCCTCGCGCCACACCGCCTCATCCAGAGCGTTGATCTTCTCGATGCAGCCTTTGAGTACGGCGTAGCGGGGCCAGACTAGGCTGTGGTCGTCGTCGGGGTCAAAGAGATAGCTGATAAGCTCGTCGTTCACGCGCCGGCAGGCGGCTTCCAGGGCCGCCGGCAGCGCATCATCGGCCGCGCGGGCTTCGCGGGGATGCTCGTCGCGGTAGTCGCGGTGGGCCTGGCTGCGCCCGCCATAGATGTCGCGCGTGGTGATTACCTCGTCGATGATGCTCCGCACCTCCAGGCATTTGAGGCCGACCAGCCGGTTGAGGAAGGTGAAGGCCGACTCGCGGACGTAATCCTGGCTCGCCTGGGGCAGGCTGCGGCCCTCCCTCATGCTGCGCCGGACGACGGCCACGATGCGGTGCCAGATCTCGCGGTCGGCGGGCTCGGTCAGGCGCGCGGGCGGCGCGTCCAGCGGCCACTGGCGGTCGGTGGAGACGCCGTAGCGCTTGAGGGCGATGGTGAGCTCGTCCTCCAGCGTGTGCCGCAGGTCGAGGACGAGTTGTTTGATGGCCGATTTGGTTTGCGAGTCCATCAGTTCCCCTTGGGTCGATGTTGTTTGAGCCATTCCAGCGCCTGGTCCGCCCTGGGATCCTCCAGCCGGCGCGCCTCCAGCAGGCAGCGCTCGGCCGCCTGCCAGTCGCCGCGCCGGGCCGCCTCCCAGCCCTGCCGCAGCCACGTGTCGGAACTCGTCGCGGACGGCTCGGGCGGACGGGGCGGGGCGAGCGGTCCGGCCGGCCTGTCCGGGGCTTTGGTCCTGGCAGGGCGTCCTTGAGGCGGGTTCGGGGCCGGCTCGGGTGTGCCGGGCGCTCTCCCGGGCCTGCGCCTCAGCCGAACGAGGGCCACGCCCAGGACGACGATGCCCAGCAGTGCGCTGAACATAAATACCAGGCCGAGAATCTGGGCAAGGTCGGGTGCCCCGCTGCTTGGCGGCGTCTGCACTACCGCCGGCGGAGACGACACCGGCAGCGCGGCGGCTTGCTGCGGCGTGTCGGTGGGCTGCGGGCTGGGTTGCGGCATCGCCGTGGGCTCCGCCGTCGGCTGTGGTTGGGCCGTTGCCGTGGGCGGCGGTTCCGTGCCGGGTGTCGGGGTCGGGGCCGGGCCCGGGGGAGATGGCCGCCAGGCGGGATCCCTGCCCGGGACCAATCGCCGCACCTCGGTGCCATCGCTGCGCATGACATAGATGAAGGAGCGCTGCTCCTGGTCGAGCCGCTGGAAGGCGATGTACTGCCCGTCGGGTGACCAGGTGGGCGCGTCGTCCCAGACGCCGGGGTCGGAGGTCAACCGGGTAAAGGCCATCGTTTCGGCGTCGAACAGGTACAGGTGGCTGCCGTACAGGGCGGGATCGTTGTAGGCCGCATACTCGATGCTGACTGCCGCCCGGCGGCGATCCGGCGACCAGGCCAGGCCCTGGAGCCGTTCGAGGTTGTCGTCACGGAGCTGGGTCACTGTCCCATCGTCGACGTCCACCACGCCGATGAAGGTCGGATCTGCTGCATAGCGTACGCCCCCGGGCCGTTCGTCTATGGCGCCCCCCTGGAAGAGCACGTGCCGGTTGTCGGGCAGCCAATACGCCGGGTCGGCATCGATGGCTTCGACCACGACGCGCTCCTGCCCTGTGTCGAGGTCGACGACGACCACGCTGTAGCTGCATGTCGACGGGCCCTCCCACGACAGCTCGCAAGGGTAGCCGGCGTACACGGCCCGGCGGCCGTCGGCGGCCAGATCGAGGTGCTTTTTCACCCCCAGGTCGGTGGTGACGCGCCGCGGTTGGGGATCGTCGAGCCGGTACACAAAGAGATCGGTCTGGACGTCCTCGTAAAAGCATGTCCCGACACAGCCGACGATGACCAGGCCGGCACTGTCAGGCAGAAAGGCAAAGTGGTCGTAGCCCTCGATCTCGAGGCTGCCTTGGCTGCCGGGTTGAAAGACGGCGGCATGGTAGGCGCTCCAGGCGGCAAGCCAGCGGCCGTCCGGGGACCAGGCTGTGGCGCCGGGGGGATGGATCGGGTCGTCGGCGTTGGGCAGGGCTGCGTGCACCTGGACCGTCCTCCCGGAAAAGGGGTCGACAAGCCAGACGCTGCCATCGGGCGCAACGTAGGCCAGGTCGGGCAGCTCTTCTTGTGCCCATGCGGCCGGGGGCAGAGCGATGACGGCGGTGAGCAAGACGAGGAGAGAGACAACGGCATTCATCCAACACGGACGCGAACGATGAGCCATTCGCTGCCTCCTGTGGCCCTGGGCTGAAAGGAACCTATCCCGCATCACATACCACCCGGAACCCCACATTCGCCGCCCGCAGGTCGGGCTTGACGCCGTTGCGCCAGGCGCTGCGCGCCGGCAGCGGACCCTCGTCGTAGGCGCCGCCGCGCACGACGCGCTCGCCGTCGGCCCCCAGGGCCTCCCGCCCGTCGGCGGCATCGTAGGGATAGGGCCGGTACAGGCTGCCGGTCCATTCCCACACATTGCCCGCCATGTCCGCCAGGCCGTAGGCGCTGTCGCCTCCTTCGACAAGCTCAGGATGTACACCCGGCGAGTAACGCCCCACCGGGCTCGGCTCCAGGCGGAGCGCGCCGTGTGCGTCGACGTTGCACCGCGCCTCGTCGAACTCGTCGCCCCAGGGGTAGCGGCGGACGTGGCCGGCCTCCGGGTCCCAGCAGGCCGCCTTTTCCCACTCGGCCTCGGTGGGCAGCCGGCAGCGGTAGCCGGTCACCTCCCCCAGCCAGCGGCAATAGGCCAGCGCGTCCGCCCAGGCCACGAGGACCACCGGATGGTCCTCCAGCCCCCGCGGGTAGGTGCGCGACCGGCGGTCCCAGTTGTAGCGCTGGGCAAAGCGCATGGGGCTGTGGGGCACGGGATGGTCGGGGACGTTGTCGAGGAACACCTGGTAGTCGGCGTGGGTGATGGGACGCCGGGCGATGCAATAGGCCCCGAGCTCGACCGCGTGCTGGGGCCGGCAGGCCTCCTTCAGCGCCCCGTCGTCGCTGCCCATCAGGAACGTGCCGGCCGGAATGTAGACCAGCTCGTGGTCGAGGGCCGCAACGTTACCCGTGGGCAAGGGGCGCGGTCGCCGTGGCCGCAGCGCTCGAACCGGGACCTCGACTGGCTCCGGCTGCAGCATCTGCTTGAATTGAGCCGCAGTTTGGCAGCGCTGCCGAGGGTCAACAACCAGTGCTTGTTCCAGGGCTTCTGCCAGGAATTCGGGCACATCGGGGTTGACCTCCCGGACAGGACGTAGTCCTTCCTCTATTTTGCGCCAGCAGGCATCAGGCGGGTCGAACAGCGTCAGTGCAAAGTATAGGGTCGCACCCAGGCCATAGACGTCAGAATACGGTCCGGTATGAATCCCCAGTGCCTTTAGCTCCTCCAAATACTGCCGCAGCGTATCATACGAGGCAGTCACTTCGGCTGGATACTGCTCAATGGGTGCATAATGCGTAGAATGCAGCCGTGCTCCGGTCTGGGTACTGGTCTGATCCAGCCTGCGGGCGATGCCGAAATCGAGGAGAACGGCCTTGCCTTCGGGCGTGATACACACATTGGACGGCTTGATGTCACGATGGACAATGGGCGGGTCCTGGCCATGAAGGTAGATCAGTGCATCCAGCAGATCGTTGGCCCAGCGTAATACCTGATCTGCTTCAAAGGGAACCGCCCGATCTACTTTGAGCCGGTCCAGGGTGGCACCCTCCACATACTGCATGATCAGGTATGGGCTGCCGCGGTCGAAAAAGTAGTCGTACACCTCGGGCAGATTCTGGTGGTTGAGCGCGGCCAGCATACGCGCCTCTTGCTCGAACTGCTCGCGGAAGGCCGTGTCATGCAGCGCCGATGCCTTGGCGACACACCGCCGGCCAAGCCGCTGATCCTCGACCAGGTAGGCGGTACCCATGCCCCCTTCGCCCAGGGGGCGCAGGACCCGGTAGCGGTTGTCAAGAATCTTGCCTTCCGACAGGCTCACGCCAGCCCCTTCCGCTTTTGCATCTTTACAACTCGTCGGCCAGCAATTCCAGCCAGTGTCGCACTTCGGCCATTGATGCCGGACGGTCACTCCTGCGCTCTGCGAGCATCGACCTCAGGATCTCCCGACCATCCTCTGAAAGCGGCGCATCCTCGATGCGCGCCCGATCCAGCGGCTCGCCCGCTGCCGGGCGGAACAGCATGTCGTACCACACCACGCCCAGCGAATAGACGTCGGCCCTGGCGTCTACATCGCTGGCGTGGAAGGCCTGCTCCGGGGCGACGTGACGGCCTCCGACCAGTTGTTTGCCGGTCTGTGCCAGCGTGTGGCTGACGGTCGGCACCTTGGCAAAGTCGAAATCGCCCGCCTTGGCCCGCCCGCTGTCGGTCAGGTAGATGCTGCCGGGCGACAGGTTGCGATGGAACACCCCATGCGCGTGGCAGTGCGCCAGCGCCGCAGCGACGTCGCCGAGAATGTGCAGTTGCACCGCAGGTTCGATGGGGCCTTCAGCCAGGCGTTCGGCCAGGGTCTGATCGCCGGCCCACTCCAGGACGAGGTAGTAGCGCTCGTCCGAGCTTTC
>JAFGEI010000039.1 GCA_016931695.1 Anaerolineae bacterium
GCACCTTTGAGACTAAGGAGAGAGCATGGTTCCACCGGTCGATCCGATCGCCTTTCACATTGGACCACTGTCGATTCACTGGTACGGCATTCTCATCGTGACGGGGGTTTTTCTCGGCACCGTCTATGCTGCGTGGCAGGCGCCGCGCAACGGCATCGCGGCGGACCACGTCTGGAATGGATTGATTTTGTGCGTAATCCTGGGCATCATCGGTTCCCGTCTCTACCACGTCTTTTCCAATCCCCAGGGAGGGGGATTGGGGTGGTGGTGGTACCGGGAACATCCCCTGGATATCTTGAAAGTCTGGGAGGGCGGCCTGGGAATTTATGGCGCGATCATCGGCGGGATACTGGGGGTTGTCCTCTACTCCCTCCACCAAAAACTGCCCATTCTTGCCCTGTTGGACCTGGGCGCGCCGGGCCTGGCGCTGGGCCAGGCGATCGGCCGCTGGGGCAACTTTATCAACCAAGAACTCTACGGCCCGCCGACCGGCTCTTCGTGGTGGGGCGTCCGCATCGACGCCGCACATCGCCTGGCCATGTTCCCGGTGAGCGAGTATCCCCTCGATACCCTTTTCCATCCCACCTTTTTGTACGAATCGTTGTGGAGTCTGGCGACGTTTATCGTCCTTGCCCTCCTGGCATATAAAAATGACCGCCTGCGGCCGGGAGAGATTTTCGCCGGCTACCTGATGGCCTACTCGGCCGGTCGCTTCTGGATCGAGTTCTTTCGTCCCGATGCCTGGACGATCGGGGCCCTGGCGACCGCCCAGTGGGTCGGCATCGCGCTCTTTCTGTTTGGCCTGGCGTTCATCGTCGTTCGGCGCCAGTGGGTCGAGCGCCAACCCGCTGCAACACCAGAAGCGGAAGAAACAAATGGCGAATCGTAACAAACCGGACGGCTCGCCCGATTCGGTACCCGGGAGGTTGCAATGAGCCGAGCAGCCCATCTTTACCAACTGCAAAAGCTCGACGACGAGTACGAAGGAGGGCGTCGCCGATTGTCACAGATCGCCGCAGCGCTGGGCGAGACGGACACCCTCCGCCGGGCCCGCCAGGCGGTTCAGAAGGCCGATGCCTGGGTAAAGCAATGGACCGTCAAACAGTTGGATGGGGAACTAGAGATTGAGGGCATCAAAGAAGAAATCGATTCTTCGGAAAAACGACTGTATGGCGGCAGTGTCCGCAATCCCAAAGAGTTGGGCGACCTCCAGGCCAAGGTCTTTTCTCTACGCAGGTTGTTGGAGCAAAAAGAAGATCAACTACTGGAAATCATGATGACCCTGGAAGAAGCGGAAGCAGCGCAAGAATCGGCGCACCTCTGCTTACAACAAGCAAAGGCGGACTGGCAAAGAGCGCAGTCCACCTTGCAGGCAGAGAAAAGCGAACTGGAGAACCAGCTGGCCGCGGCGGAACGGGGCCGCCAGGCGCTTCTCGACCACATTTCGCCTGACGACCTGGCCATCTACCGCTCCCTGCGAAAGGCAAAGGGCGGGGTCGCGGTAGCCGTCATGCTCAACAAGGCGTGTACCGCCTGTGGGATGGAGGTGCCCCAGGGCAGGATCTCGCGCGGGTTGGAGGCCGGTTTCCTCACTTGCGGCAACTGCGAGCGGATCTTGGTGCCAGACCAGGAAAAAAGTCACGCCCTCCCCAGTTAAGGGAAGGCGTGACCTGCGAAAGGAGGGTAACCACAAACAACCCTTGATGTGGAACAGAGGGCGGGAACCTATCCCAACATCGACCTTATTGTAACCAAGATGATGCTGCGAGTCAATGGGAATAAAGTACTATAAGTGTAGCTGCTCAGCCGGTTTCCCCTTCTCCAGCGCAAGAGAGCATCTGGGTGAGCAGCCCGAGCAGTCGCCGGACAGGAGTGATTATGAACGGATGGCATTTTGACATTTACTCCGCCCTGATTGGTTCGATCGTGACCATGGCCTTGCTCGGGGTGGTCTATGCTTTCCGCGCCCAACTGGCAAGTGCCTGGCAAGGGCTCAGTGAAGCGGTGGACAATGCGCTTGAGCAAATCACCGCCGGCGTGAGCGGATGGTACCGGCAAGCGGTCGTCAAGTGGGCCCAAGAGGCGCACGTCCTCTCCGGCGTCACCTTGTTGGAACAGGTTTTTGTCATGCCGTACCTGATACCGCCGCCGCCGCGAATCGCGCCGGACAGCAGCGAGTCCTTTGCCTGGGAACCGCTTCCCCTCAACCTGGTGCTGCAAAGCCATCCCCACCTGCTGCTGACGGGCGAGACAGGCTCTGGACGGACGACCCTCCTGGCCTACCTGGCCCTCGTCCACGCCCAGAAAAACCCTGCCCCAGAACTGGAACTGCCAGCCAAGCGGCTCCCCCTCTACATCCATCTTGGCAGCCAGGATTGGTCGCTGCCCCAAGAACCAGGGCCAGAAGAAGAGGCAATCAAGGAAGAGGACGAGGCCGGGCCGGCGCAAACAGTGGAAGAGAAAAAGAAGGACGAGCTGGACGACGAGGCGATGCTCATCCAGCTGGCAATCCGCTCCATTGGCGCTTCTCCGACCGCGGCTGGGGCGCTGCGCAAGAGTTTGAAGCGCGGTGAGGCTTTGATCCTGATTGACGGGTGGGACGAACTGAACCCGGCCGATCAGGAACAGGCCACGGCCTGGCTCACGCGCCTGGTGGAGGCGCTGCCGGGCTCGTTCTGGCTGGTTGCTGTCGGCCGGCGGGGATTCGCCCCCCTTGCGCAGACTGGCTTTGTCCCCCTCCACCTCGCGCAGTGGGAAGACAAGCAAATCGACGCCTTCCTCGCCCAATTCTCCGCTGCTCTTGCCGCCGCCACGGAGAAAAAGAAAAAAGAAAAAGGGACAGAAGAAGAGGAAAAACCGTCGCTGCGCGAAATCTCCCGTGCCCTGCTCTACGCGGCGGACAAAGAACAGCCGGCCCTCGACCTCGCCTTGCGGGCGTGGCTGCTGCTCACCACCGGACAGGCACCGGAAGGACGGCAGGAACTCTACATGCAGTCCCTGGAGCGGATGCTGGAGCGCTCGGAGAAAGAAGAGGAAGCCTGGTTGTCCACCGCACTCATCTTTACCCTGGGCAAGATGGCGTTGAACCTGCAGCAAGAAGGGCGGGGCGAAATGAGCAAGGCCGAGATCCAAGAACTGCTGGAAGTCGCCCTCCCGCCGCTGGAAGAGCGACCGGCCCGCGCTGACGCCCGCGCTTGGCAGGCCCTCACGGATACCGGCGGCCCCCTGCTCTGCCGCGCTCCGGACCGATATGCCTTTGCGCACTTGCTCTTCCAGGCCAGCCTGGTTGCGCGGCAGATAGCGGTCCAGCCCACCGCCGCCATCATCCAGCACCTGGACGATCCGCGCTGGCTGCCGGTGGTGGAATTCTACGCCGAGCAAGGCGAGATGAAACCCTTGTTGCAGCACTGGCTCTCCAAGCCGGATGACCTCTGGCGCAGCCGGCTGCGCACGGTCGGCCGCTGGGCAGCGCTGGCCGACAAGGGCGCCTCGTGGCGCAGCGGGGTCATGGCCCTCCTGGCCCGCGCTTTTCTCGACCCCGCTCTGCCGGACGAGGTCCGCAAACTGGTCGGCAAGTCCCTGGCCCAGACAGGTGACCCGGGGGTGCCGCTCTTTTTGCGCAAGACACAGCAGCATCCCCAGCCGATCCTGCGGGCGGCCGCCGTCCGGGCGCTGGGACATCTGTGGGGGTTGGTCGACCTGAGCTCGCTGGCCGCTGCACTGGCAGACCCGGAGGAGCCCGTTCAAGGCGCCGCGACGGCCGCGCTGGGACGTGTTGGTACCCCGGCTGCAATTCGCTGGTTGACGCAGGCGCTGAACGAGGGCGGCGAGACCCTGCGCGTCGAAGCCGCGCGCGGCCTGGCTGCCGCCGGCGACGAGGGGTACGAGATATTGCGCGAGGCCGCCGCAGCGGAGGATTTTCTCACCCGGCGGGCGGCCGCCTTTGGATTGGGGGAAATCAACGCGGAATGGGCCCGTCAAATGCTGACGCGGATGGTCCGCGAGGACGATCAGTGGATCGTGCAGTCCGCCGCCTCCACCGTGCTCGGCCAGATCAAGGCCTCCAGCCCCGCGCCAATCCCCCCGCCGCCCGACCCGTCCGCGATGGGATGGCTGATTGCCTGGGCCGCGGAGCGCGGTAAAGGCGTCGGGTTGGGAGAGGCCGCCCTGGCAGTGCTGCTCGAGGCGATGAAAGAAGGAGAGGCGCCCGTCCGCCGGGCAGCCGTCCAGGCCCTCGGCATGATCGGGCGAATGGAGCACGTGGTCGCCGTGCGGGAGATGTTGGACGATCCGGAAGCGGACGTCGTCCAAGCGGCGATGTGGGCCCTGGCAGAGATCGGCCGCCGCTACGACGTAGTCGTTCGATAGGGCAATTGCTGCTGATGGAAGTGAAGCAACAACATTCTGATCCCCGCGGCTTTGTGCGAGGCTCAGGATGCTCGCTTGGCTATTCTCAGTACTTTACGAAAAGCTCGTGGCGGATTCCCGCCTTTGCGGGACAAGTTGCCAAATCCGCCATATTCCGCTGGATCTGGC
>JAFGEI010000217.1 GCA_016931695.1 Anaerolineae bacterium
CGTAGCCGAGGGGAGCGTAGCGAGCGAAGAATCCCGTTCCGGAGAAGCGGAATCTCGTTCTGCAAGGAACGAGACCCTTCGCTCCGCTCTCTGGGCGTCGCTCAGGGTGACAAAATTGGATCTACTGAGTCTCCCTCTTGAGTGTTGCTGAAATCCGATTGCCCGCCGGGCGCTAAACCGCCCAGCTATGATATCCAAGCCCCCTTCGGGGGCTCAGAAAGAGACCAGAGGGCTTGGGTTTTTTAGCCCGGTGCTTTAGCACTGGGCGAGGGCAACTGAGCAGTTACTTTTCGCCAACAAGGGCCGACTGGCTGAGTCGTTACTTCTGTGCTAGAATATCGCCCTGTGTCCAGGTTCTCCTGGCAGTGGAGATTTATGTCTTTTGCGCTATTTCTTTCGCTCATCGCACCGCTCGTCGGCTCGTCGATCCTCTTGGTTGCGGCGCGCGTTTCCTGGCTGACGCCCTATCGGCGGATCGTTCTCGCTGCCGCAGCCGGGCTGTCCTTCATTGCCGTGCTCTTTGTCCCCCTGGAAACCGCGCCGGCTGCCATCCTCTCGCGCTGGTATCCCTCCGCTTTCTTTGGGACGTTTCCCACGCTGTTGGCCGAGCCCGGAACCTGGGTGCTGGCGCTCGCCCTTTCCGGCACAATTGCCGCCAGCGCGCTGGTGCAAATGGGACGGCGGCCCGAACCCCGGTTTTACCTGGGACTGGGGGCGCTGGGGATGCTGACCACCGGGTTAGCGGCCCTGTGGGCGGAGAACCTGCCGACGGTCGTCATCGCCTGGGCGGCTTTTGACCTGGCCTGGATGTTGGGGGCGCTGGCCGCCGGCCTCCCGACGCAACGCACGATCCCCGGGAGCGGAATCAACGCGCTGGCGACGTCGCTCCTCTGGGCCGGTGCATTGGTTCTCGCCGGGCAGAACAAGGGCCTTTCCTGGCACCTGGTAGCGGCGACCGGCCCCGGCGGCAGTCTCGTCCTGGTCGCGGGGCTGCTGCGCCTGGGTCTTTTGCCGCTGCACATGGCCCTGCCGGAATGGAAGGGGCGCAACCCGCCGGGAGGGGGCGTCCTCCTGGTAGGGCCGCTCCTGGGATGGGGATTGCTCGCCCGCTTTGTGACTGCAGGAGGGACCCTGGCGGGCACGCCCTGGGTAGAAGCACTGGCGATGATCACCTTTGTCGGCGGGGGGCTGCTGGCCTGGACCCGCCCCGGTGTCAGCGGGGGCTGGCCGTGGGCCGGCCTGGCGGCGATCGGCGGGCTGTTGTGGGCCGGCACGAGGGCCGGTGAGTCCACGGCAACCCTGTTCGCGATGGGGGGAGCGGCGTGGGCCCTGGGCGCGCTGCTGCTGCACGTCGATCGCGGGTTTGACCGCTCGGCGCCGGGCTGGTCGATCCCCACGGTCATTGGCGGGCTGTCGTTGCTGGGAGCGCCGATGACGATGGGCGCCGTCACGACGGGATCCCTGGCGACGACGCTGGCTACCGGGCCGTCGGCCTGGCGAATTTTCGTCGCCATACTCGGCCAGATTTTGCTGACCGCCGCCGTAGGACGCCGGATTCTACGCCCGGCTGCCAACGAAGCGAGAGCGGGGCCGCTTTTTGCAGCCTCCCGGCTGGCCGGGGTACTGCTGCCCGCTCTCTTTTTGCTCCTCGGCGGCCTGCTGCCCCGGCACCTGGCGCTCTCGGCCGAATGCCCTACCCTACATGGCCTGCTGACAGCTCCAGGATTTGTGGGTTGGGGGATATGGGTGAGCGGGGTGCTGATCGGCGCGGCTCTCGCATGGGGAGAGCGGTTCTTCCGGCGCCAGATCGACCCACTGCTGAGCCTGCTGCACGACTTTTTCCGCCTGGAGTGGCTGGTCCGCCTACTGTTGGACAGCACGGCGCGGTTGGTGAGGTTCCTGGGCGTCGTGGCCGACATGGCAGAAGGGCCGGGGGCGATTCTGTGGGCCCTGGCGATATTCCTGCTCATCCTGAAAATCCTGGGTGGAAGCTGATGGAAACGCTGCTCGAAATCATCGACCGCATTTCGTTCCTGGCGTCGATGCCAGCGATCGGCGGCCTGCTCATCGCCCTGGGCATCCTGCTCCTGGCCAAGCGGTGGCCGCTGCAAGTCACCGGGGTCGCAATCCTCTATTTCTTTGTCGGCCTTTTGCACACCCGCGTCATTCGGCCCGAAGTGGCGCTGATCAAAGCGCTCATCGGTTGGCTGATCTGTCTCACGCTCTACATCACCGGCCGGCACCTCGACGAACGCCGCGGCGATAACGAGGCAGCTCCAGAGCCAGCACCAACACGGCGCTGGCTCCCGCCTCTCGCCGACGACACCCCCTTGCGCCTGATCGTCCTGCTCGTCGCCTTTGTCGTCGCCTATGCCATTTCGACCTACCTTCCCCTCCCCCAGGTGGCCGCCCACGTCGGCATGGCCTGTTACCTGCTGGCTGTGGCGGGGCTGCTCCTGGCGGGCATGTCAGAGGACGCCATCCAGGTGGGCATGGGGCTGCTGGTATTTTTGGCGGGGTTCGATCTCTTTTTCGGCGCATTGGAGCCCAGCCTGGCAGTTGCCGGCCTGCTGGGTGCAGCCGGATTTTTCATCACCCTGGCCGTGACGTTCATGGCCGTCACCCACGCCGTGTCTGGGGAAGAAGGGTAATGGGTGCGCTGGTCATCCTCCTGATCCCACTGTTGGCGGCAGTGTTGGTCTATGCCCTGCGCCGCTGGCAGAACGTGGCCGCGCTGATCGCCATCAGCGTCTCTTTGGGCCTCGGGCTGATCCTCATCCTGGTCCCGGTCGATCAACCGCTCGAGTTGTTTGGGCGGGAGGTTTTGCTGGGAAGTGGAACCGCGCTGATGGGACGCGAGCTGGTGTTCGAAGCGGCGGATCGGGCGGCGCTGGCTTTTCTCATGCTCACCGGGGCCGGGTTCTTTCTTCTCTCCTGGCGCCTGGAGCCACAGAGCCTGCTACTGCCGGTCGGGTCGGCCTTGTTGGGCCTGCTGGGCGGCGTCCTGTTAATCCGCCCCCTGATCTATGCCGGGCTCTTGCTGCAGATCGCCGCCGCCCTATCGCTCTTTCCGCTCCACGCCGACCCTAAAACGCCGATACGGGGCGGCCTGCGCTACCTGACCTTTTTCACCCTGGCACTGCCAGGGGTGATGGTTTCCCACTGGTTGTTGGACATGTACGCCATCAATCCCGACCAGACCGAGTACCTGGCTGCAGCGGCGGCATTGATCGGCTTCTCTTTCGCCTTGCTGCTGGGAGTGACGCCATTTCACCTGTGGGTCCCGGCAGTGGGCCGGGATGGAACACCTCTGGCGTCCGCCTTTCTCTTTTCCGCTGTCGGCGGGACGGTCTGGTTCCTGCTGCTGGATTATCTGCAGGTCTATCCCGGTTTGAGCGAATCGCCCGGCTGGTCCGCAACCTTTACTGCCCTGGGCGCGATCACCGTCCTGGTTGGCGGACTGCTGGGGATGACCCGGCGCGGCGCGGGGACGCTGATGGGCTATGCGATCATGGTCGATACGGGCCTGCTGCTGCTGACGATGAGCCATCCCAGCCGTACCAGCATCGGAATCGGCGTGATGATGATCTTTGCCCGCCCTTGGGGCGCGGCAGTGATGGCGGGCGGGATGACGGGCCTCCGCGCCCGGAGCAACGGCGCCCAAGCTCCCGATGGCCTGGGACTGCAGGCGCCGTGGAGCACGATCGCGCTGGGGGTTGGCGCCCTCTCCCTGATCGGATTCCCGCCGACGATCGGCTTTGTCGCCCGGTGGGGGGCATGGCGGCTGCTGTTCGAGGCTGAACCGGCGATCGCTTTGGTGCTGCTCCTGGCATCCATGGGTCCGCTGGTAGGACTGCTGCGGCTGCTCCACCAACTGCTCACGCCGCCCGGCAAAACAATCGGCCTGGGCAAGCAAGAAAAGGACCCACCGCCCCCCCTCCCACCGGAGCCCCAGGTAGTGACACTGCTGTTTCTCCTGTTTGCGTTGGGGATTCTGGCCCTGGGGCTGTTTCCCCAGGGGCTGGCAGCGCTGGCGGCCCGGGTAGCGTCATCCTTCGCGATCCTGCCGTGACGCCCGCCGCCCTTACTGCTCGCCGCGCAGCACGTCGACGACGGCGCGGCCGAGAATGGAACGTACTGGCGGCCTGCTGGCCAGGGCGGCGACGAACGGCGTCGCCACCAGCCCCACCAGTCCGTTCCCCAGCGCTGGCTGCAGCGACCGCCAGGCGGCCGGCCACAGTTCGAGGTCCGGAACCCCCCACCCGTTGCCGCCATAGACCACGGCAACAATGACCGTGATCCCCGCGCCGGCAACCATCCCCAGCAGCCCGCCGCAGAGGCCCATGAGCGCCGCTTCACCCGCCACGACGGCCCGCACCTGCCGCCGGGTCGCGCCGACTGCCCGCAGCAGCCCCAGTTCGCGCCGCCGCTCGGCGATGCTGACGACAGTGGCGTTGACCACGCCCAACGCCGCCGTGACAACCGCCAGGACCGATATGGCGCTCAGCACCTGGGGCAGCATGTCGACGACCTGGGTCTGTAGCTCCAGCAGCTTTTCCAGCTCCGCCGCCTCGACTCCCAGCATCCCGTCGACCAGGGCCTGCAATCGGGCGGCAAACTCGTCCGGATCGACCCCCGGCAGCGGCCAGACGCCGGCCGAGACCGGGGCAGTGATGCCGAACGCGTCGCCGGCAGCAATGCCGATGATCGAAGCGTTGACCATCGACGCGCCAATACCGGCGACGGTGCACTCCACGGCGCCGTTCGCGCCGCTGACGCTGAACGTGTCCCCCAGCTCCACGCCGTTGCGCCCGGCAATCAGCGGCGTGATCAAAACGCCGCAGCCGCTTTCCATCACCGGCAGCGCCGTCTCCCAATCGCCTTCCGTAAAGGCAAAGAGCCACTCCCCGCCATCCCGCACCCGTTGGGGATCAGCGACAAAGGAGAAATAGCTGCGGCCAAAGAACGAAAGCTCGGGCACGATCACGTAATGCATCTCTATAACCTGGCCCCACCCCGCCATGCCGCGGTGAATTCCAGCCAGCGTGTCCGGCGAGAGCTGGATGCTCTCCATGTCCACGTAGGCCGACATGCCCGCGTTGATGTCAAAGGGGGCGATCAGCCACGCCCGCCGTTCCAGGCCGAGGGCGATGCGGGGCTGCAGCAGTTCGTGCCACGTAAAGCGGATAAAGCCGGTCGTGCCGACGATCATGGTCAGGGCAATGCCCAGCGTGAGCACGGTTACCGTGACGCGCCCGCGGTTGCGCCGCAGGTTGTCGGCGACCAACCGGCCGGTCACCCCGGCCAGGCGAGGCGCAAGCCCTTGCGCGGCCCATCCCATCCCGCCGATGACAGCCGGCACCAGCCCCCCCAGGCAGCCCAGCCAGGCCAGGACAAAGACGATGGCCAGGGGAACGTCCCAGGGCGGCTGCACCCACCTGCCTGGCGGCGCAACGGCGAGGTAGAGGGCCACCGCGGCCGCCACGCCGCCGCTGACCAGCGCGAACAGCCCCCGGCGGCGGCTCGCCCGCTCGACAATCCGCCCCCGCGCGTCGCTCCGGTTGTGCAGCGCCGCCAGCGGTACAATGCGCGTCGCTTGCCAGGCCGGGAGCAGCACCGAGAGCAGGGTCACGGCCAGGCCCAGCACGACGGCCAGCAGCAGGCTGAAGGAGGAGGCACTGACGATGGTAAAGACAAAGACGTCCTCACCCACGATCCCCTGGATGATGCCGATGGTGGCATAGCCCAGGATCGGCCCGGCGAGGAGGCCGATCAGGACCCCCAACATGCCGACGACGAGCGCCTCGACGAGCATCAGCCGCATCACCTGGCGGCGAGTCAGGCCCAGCGTGCGCAGCATGCCGATCTGTTGCCGCTGCCGGGTGACGGACATGGCAAAAGTGTTCCAGACCATAAAGCCCGCCGCCAGGACAATTCCCCCCCCGATCCATTCCAACATCGCGCCAAGCTGGTCGAGCAGGCCGAGCATAAAGCTCTGCGCGTCTTGCAGCCCGGCGAGGGAGTGGATCAACGAGCCGCGGACGACGTCGGCAGAGATGACCGTCGCCACGCCCAAGGCCACCGCCGTGGCGCTCAGCATCGTCCGCTGGCGATCCTGGTCGAGGTTGCGCAGAGCCAGGTTGTCCAGGGAATCGGCCGCTCTCATGCCTTCCCCCTCCGTGCGACGACAACCCCGGCGGCGATCTCGCGCAGCCCCCCTACCCCACCGTCAATTGCCTGGAGAATTGCCGTACACAACAGTTCCACTTTTTTGCTCATGGGCCACTTTCAACCACTGCCATTCTACCCCCATGGCAAGCTTTAGACAATTGCGGCCTGGCAACGGAATTCGAAGCAGAACACGCGACTACCGCTTTTCTCTGCCATGGAAACCTGAAAATGGCGTCTCACATCACACGGGCCGTCATTCCCGCGAAAGCGGGAAAAGCGCGAATCCACAAGCCGCCCTGGATGCGCGGGCATGACGGTGCCGACAAGGAATTTGTTGTCGAGGCGGACGTTCTGCTACGAACACCCCAGCCAGGCCAGCGTTGCTCGCTCGGCGGGTCTGTGCTATACTCTCCAACGCAGTCACGAAAGGAAAAGAAATGCTGTCCATCTATATTGCCATCGATCTCGAGACAACTGGTCTCGACACGGAGCGGGATGCCATCATCGAAATTGGCGCGGTCAAGTTTCGGGGAAAAGAGGTGCTGGACGAATTCGGCACCCTCATCAACCCCGGCCGGGTCATCCCCCCCGAGATCACCGAGCTGACAGGCATCAGCGACGAGGACGTGGCGTTCGCCCCCGACCTGCTCGCCGTGCTGCCCGATCTGGCCCGTTTCGTCGGCGACCGCCCGGTCGTCGGGCACAATGTCTCGTTCGACCTGGGATTTTTGCGTCGCCAGTTGGTCCTGCTGAACAATCAAGGCCTGGACACGTTCCGACTGGCGACGATACTGGCCCCCGATGCCGAGCGGTACAGCCTGGGGCAACTGGCAAATCTGCTGGGAATCGATCAGGGGAGCGCCCACCGCGCGCTGGACGACGCCCGAGCGACGCATCATCTGTTCGTGGCCCTGTTTGAGCGCGCGCTGTCCCTGCCAACCCACTTGTTGGAAGAATTGGTCCAGCTGGGAGAGCGCATCCAGTGGCCAGCGACAGAATTCTTTCGCCAGGCGCTCAAGCAGGCGGCCCAGGAAGCATTTCATCCCGCCGCGGCACCGCCGGCGACAAGAGGAGCGGCAGACAATGATCTCTTGCTCCTCGACGCCAGCGAGGGCGACCTGCCATTGGAGCCGGAGCCGGCACGTCAATCTGTCCCGATCGACGAATTGGCCGGCCTGCTGGAAGAGGGCGGCGCCTTTGCGCGGCAATTTCCCGGCTACGAGTACCGGCCGCAACAAGTCGCGATGCTGCGGGCTGTCGCTGCAGCGCTCAACCACGGCCAACACCTGATGGTCGAAGCTCCGACCGGCGTCGGTAAATCGCTGGCCTACCTGATCCCAGCCGCGTACTGGGCCGCCAAGAACCAGGAGCGGGTCGTCATCTCGACCAACACCATCAACCTGCAAGAACAGCTCTATCGCAAGGACATACCCGACCTCTTGCACGTGCTGCCGCTCGATTTTCAGGCTGCGGTGCTCAAGGGCCGGTCCCACTACATCTGCCCGGCCCGCCTGGCGGCGATGCGGCGAGTTGGACCCGCCTCCTACGACGAGATGGACGTGCTGGCGCGGGTGCTGGTCTGGCTACCCGAAACCCAGGACGGGGACGGCGACGCGCTGTTTCTCCCCACTCCGGAGGAGCGGGGAATCTGGCGCAACTTGTCGGCGGATTTCGAAGGCTGTGACCCGGAGCGCTGTCAAGAGTTCCGCCGTGGGGGCTGCTTCTTTTACCGCGCCCGCAAGGCCGCGGAGGCCGCGCACCTGCTGATTGTCAACCACGCCCTGCTGCTGGCCGACGTTGCCGTGCAGAGCCGCGCGCTGCCCGACTACCACTACCTGATCGTCGACGAGGCCCATCACCTCGAAGCCGCGACGACCAACGGCCTCTCTTTCACAACAGACCGGCATACGATCTGGCGTCTCTGGGAAGAGATTGGCCGTCGCCGCGGCCTGCCCGGCGAAGCGGCCGCGCGGGCGACACCCCCCACCGGGCTGCTGGGCGAGTCATTGCACTACTGCCGGCGGGAACGGCTCGACCGCCGCGTTGTCGAAAAGATGGAGGAATTTGTCAGCCGGATCGCGCAGGCCGTGACCCAGGCCCAGCACGAGCTGGAGCAGTTTTTCGAGCAGCTAGAATACTTTGTCCAGGAACAGCGCGAAGGGCAGCCGTACTCGAACTATTCCTTCCGGTTGCGCGTCACGCCTGCCGAGCGCATCCAGCCGGCCTGGGACCAGGTCGAAATCTCGTGGGATCGCGCGGCCGCGCCGCTTTTCGCCGTGGTAGACGGGTTGGAACGGTTAATCGACGCGCTCGACGAACTGGAGGCGCTGGGCGCGCGCAACCTGGACGATCTGCGCACGGGGCTGGTCAGCGCAGCGCGGCGCCTGGCCGAGGTCCGCGCCCACCTGCAAAACTTTGTCGCCCAGCCAGATCACCAGACGATCTATTGGGTAGAAACCGGCCCCGGACAAAAACCCCTTTCCATCCACGCCGCCCCCCTGCACGTCGGGCCGCTGGTCGAGGAGCACCTCTTTCACAAAAAAGAAGCCGTGATCCTCACCTCCGCCACCCTGCGCACCGATCACCGCTTCGACTACCTGCGGGAACGCTTGAACGCCTGGGACGCCGACGAGCTGGCGGTCGATTCGCCCTTTGATTACGAGTCGTCGACCCTCGTCTACGTCGTCGACGACATCCCCGGCCCCGGGCAGCCCGGCTACCAGAGAGCGGTGGAACAGGGCATGGCGACGCTCTTTCAGGCCACCCGCGGCCGGGCGCTGGCGCTATTTACCTCGTACAGCCAGCTACGGGCCACGGCGCAGGCCATCGAAGCCCCGCTGCGCCAGAAAGAGATCTCTGTCTATGCCCAGGGGCAGGGATTGTCGCGCAACCAGTTGCTGGAGAACTTTCGCGGCGCGGAACGGGCGGTGCTGATGGGCACGCGCAGCTTTTGGGAGGGAGTGGACGTGCCGGGCGAGGCGTTGAGCTGCCTGGCGATCGCCAAGCTGCCGTTTAACGTCCCCAGCGACCCCGTCTTTGCCGCCCGCTCCGAGACCTTTGACGCCCCTTTCCTGGAGTACGCGGTGCCCGAGGCGGTGCTCCGCTTCCTGCAGGGGTTTGGGCGGCTGATCCGCACCCGCACCGACCGCGGCATCGTCGTCCTTTTCGACCAGCGGCTGTTGAGCAAGTCCTACGGACGCATCTTTCTCGACTCGCTCCCCGGCCCCACGATCCGCCGCGGCCCGTCGACCCGGTTGTCCAAGGCGGCAAACGAGTGGCTGGACGGGGGTGGTCGTTCCCAGCGTTCTTGACCGATGTAAGAAAAAATTTACCCCAGATGAAAATGAATGCACAAACTCTTTTCCAACCGTTCCCATCCCCCCGCTGGGCGCACGTCGCCATCAGCGCCGTGGCGCCGGTACTGCTGCTGGCGGTCCTGATTCTCTCCTTCAGCGGCGCGCAGGCCAGCGCACCCGAACCGAATTCCACAATCGCCGGAACCGTCATTCCCCCCGGCGGCGGCGTGATCACCGCCGACTCGCCCGTCTACCTGTATGCACTCGACGAGTTCGGCGGCTGCTGCCAATGGTACATGGAATTCATTGCCGCCGGCGGAAACGGCAACTTTGTCTTCTCCCTCGGCGACATCCCCCCCGAACTGATCCCCGGCGAGTTCTTCCTGCAGGCGGATGCCGGGCTCAACCCCTACTTCCGCTCCCTGGCGCACGCTATGTGGATCAGCAACACCCTCGATCCCATCAACCTGGGGCCGGTGACCCTCACCTATGCCAGCTTTGTCGGCACGGTCTATGAACCCGACCAACTCACTCCGGCCAGCCTAGGGGGCGTCGCGCTCCACGGCCTGCCCGAGTCGGGCTGGAAAGAAGTCGCCTGGGGCACCTACGCCGCGGGCGCGTACGAGCTCGGCGGGGCGCCCAGCGGCAGCTGGATGCTCGAAGCCCACCCGCCGGAAGACTCGATCCTCTGGCATTCGCAGCCGCAGCCCGTCACCGTCTTGACCGGCAGCCAGTACGTCCCGGACAATCCGCAGTTCTACAACCTGATCCTGCAGCAGCCCAACGTCACCGGCACCGTCGTCTATCCCGACGGCACGCCGGTCGAGTGGATCACCCAGCCGCTCGCACTGCAAGCCCAGTCCACCGCCTCCTGGCCGCCTGGCCCGCCGCCGATCGAAATCTATGGCCGGGCCTGGGTATCGGCCATCCGGGACGACTGGATGATAGAATTCCACCGCGCCACTGCATCGTCCGGCCAGTTCGGGCTGTTGCTGGAGGATGGAACCTATGCCATACAAGCGGAACCGGACGGGCTGTTGTACCTGAGTTATACTCGCTCGCTCCCCCTCAGCTTTACCTTTCCCGGCCCCTCCGACACGGGCCCCATCACCCTCACCTATCCCAGCTTTGCCGGCAGCATCTATGCCCCCGGTGGGAGCATCATCACCCAGTGCGTCGAGTTGTGGCTGGCCGACATGGGAGGAAACAAGGTACTAAAGGAGAAATTCTGCCCCTTCGAGTGGACCAAATACCGCGTCGGCGGGCAGGAGGCGGGGGACTATTACCTGGGGGTCGACCCGCCAGACGGCACGAACTGGATCGCGCCCGACCCCATTCCGGTCCACATTGCGCCGGACAGCCACTATTCGTACACCGCCACCCAATCCATCGATCTGCAGTTCCTCTCCCCCCAGATGGCCGTCTTTGTCGTGGCGCCGCTAGGGGAACCGATCACCGGGTACGTCGAATTGTGGAACGAGTGGGGGGTCGAAATGCAGGCCTCCAGCAAGCAGAGCGAACCGGCCTGGTTCGGCGGGCTCGACCCCGAAGAGACGTACTGGCTTCGCGCCTGGCCGCCGATGGAGCAAATCCCGGGCATGGCCAACTCGGTCGCCCGCGCGGTGACCCTGGGCTCCGACCCCACGGTCGTGACGCTGACCCTGCGCCCCCCCGACGTGACCGGGCTCGTGCGATCGCCCACGGGCGATCCCCTGCCGCCGCTGTTTGACGAAAATGACAACCCCCTCTCCCCCGCTGCCGTATCGGTCCACGATGCATTCTGGAACCTGGAGCTGCGGGCCAGGACGAACGAGGCCGGCGAGTTCAGCCTGGCCATGCCGGTGGGCGTCTATGAACTCGAAGCGTTCCCGCTCCACGACCTGGTCAACAGCTACACCCACGCGCTTGCGGAGCAGTTCACGCTGACGGACCCGTTGGGCCCTCCCATCACCCTCGACCCAATCAGCCTCACCTACCCCCACGTCTGGGGAACCGTCTGGACCCCGCAGGGAACCCGCGCTTCGAGCTGGGTCTCCCTGTGGAGCGACGATGGCAGCTACTGGGAATGGGACGAAACGTTCTGGTACGAGTCAGGCTACGACAAGCTCTTTCATTTCGGCGGCATGCCACTCGGTCATTACAACGTGCAGTCGGAAGCGCCGTGGGATAACCCGCTGGGGTACGGTCCCTCGAACGTCTACTCGTTCCCCGTCACGGGCGGATGGTACGACCCCGCCACGGCCCGGCAGATCACCCTTACCCTGAGCGCCGCCAACGTCCTGGGGGCGGTCCATTTCCCCACCGACACGGTCGAATGCCCCGACTGTCCGGTGCCAGGCGTCCTGGTGCGACTGCGCACCGACGACTGGGCCTCTGAGGACTGGGCAGCGACAGGAGAGGATGGCCGGTTCGCGTTCACGTGGCCGCTGACCGCCCCCTCCCGCATCGAGTTCTTTTTACCAGACGAGCTGGCGATCGATTGGAACCCGCCCGACCCTCACCTCTTTCAACTGGAAACGCCCGACCAGTCGATCAGCGAGACCTTTTACCTGCGGCCAGCCCTGCAGACCAAGTACGTCTTTGGCGCGGTGGTCTATGAGGACGGCAGCCCGGTCGGCGACATGGACGGGAACGGGGCGGGGGACGCCCACGTCTACGCCTATCACGTCGGCAGTGGATGCCGGGTCGACACCACCAACGATCCCGTCGACGGCAGCTATGACTTTTACCTCGGCGGGGGCCGCTGGCGCATTAGCGTCCAGCCGACCCACTCCGGCGTCGACTGGTACTTTGACCCCTCTTGGGGCCAGTGGCTCGTCTTTTCTTCCGACGAGATGCTGCCCGAGAACCGGCAGGTCGTGCTGACTGTCACGCGCGACATTTCGCTCTACCACGTCGGCGGCTGGGCGTTCGACCCCAACTCGGCCCCGCCGCCGACAGGCACGGTCTGGGCCGACCTCTGCACCGACGAGGGGCGCTGTTCTGGCTCGCCGGTGCTGGAAGACGGGTCATTTGACATCGTCGCCCTGCCCGGGAGCTATTATCTCTGGTGGTGGGTCGATTCGGACAGCGGCCTGCTGCCGCCAGCCGGCAACGGCGCCCCGGTCGTCGTCGACGGCGACGCCAACCTGGGTACGTTCTCCCTGCGCTGGGCGGCCGACCGCACGGCGCAGATCAGCGGGCGGGTGATCGTCACGCCCACCGGTGAGGGGCTGAACGGCACGCCCGTTGTTGCCTGGACCGACAGCGGTGACTGGGTCGCCACAGAGACCAGTGGCACTGGTTACTATGCCCTGGACCTGCTGCCCGGCTACTGGTACGGGGGCCCGGTCCTGACGCCAGCGCAGGAGGAGCAGTACTTTTTGCTGCCGCCGCAGCACCGGGAAGGGGAGCTGGAGAGCGGCGAGGCGATCACCAGGCTCCACTTTGTCGTCGCGCACCGAAACGCAGCCATCCGTGGCCGCATCGTCGACGCAGCGGGCAACGTCCTCACCGATGCCCACGCCGTCGTCTCGGCCAACTATTGCGGCGCGGCGGGATGCTGGACGGTGAGCGAGGAAGAAGCCCGCGGCGGCACCTTCGAGTTGAGCGTGGTCGGCGGCCTGACCTACACCGTCGACCTCTGGCTGCTCTCCGGCGGCTACATGCCCGGGCCCGACTTGCCGGTGCAGGTATACGTCGCCGCAGGCCAAACGACACTGGCCCACCTGGAGCTGGTGGAAGCAGGTACGCGCATCCACGGCTACCTGGTGGCGCAAGGCAGCCCCGTCGACGCAGTCGAAGCAACCGTCTCCGGGCACAACGCCGCAGGGCTGTGGGTGCAAGACATTCTCTGGCCCGGCAAGGAACCCTACGAGTACGACCTCTGGGTTCCGACACCGGACGCGCACAGCGTCACCTGGACCTTGGGGCTGTGGGTAGACCCAGACAGCGGCTACATTGCCGATCCACATGCCCCCGGCTGCCAGGTCATCGTGGGGCCGGGCGAGACGGACGTGGAGCAGCTCTTGCCCGTGCGGAAGCTAGACGCGGTCGTCACCGGCACAGCCTGGATCACTCCCGGCGTTCTGCCGGCCCGCCACGTCTGGGTCTTTGCCGCGGGGATCGACGGCACCTCCTCCGCGGGCTTGTACTTTGAGGCCGAAACCGACCCGGACGGCTACTTTGCCGTGCCAGTGCTGGCCGGACCGTACCACGTTGGCGCTCACCTGCCGCCCCACCTGGCGGACGAGTACGTTCCGCCGCGCCTTCAGTGGTGGGCCGGGACGGGCAGCAATCCGGTAAACATGGTCTTTCGCCATCGCGCAGCCTCCCAAGTCACCATCTCGGGCAGCCTGTCGATCTCGCCCAGCGGGGCCATATCGGCTACGACACCGATCCACATCCTTGGCTTCTCCGAGCATGGTCCCGCGTGGACAACGGGGACCATCTCCAACGGCTACCAGCTTGCCGTCATCTCTGGCACCACCTGGCACATCTGGGCCGTGTACGAAAACGCCGTTGCCGATTCCTACAACACCAGCCAGGAGCAGGTCGTCGTCGTGGGGGACGCGGACGTGGGCGGCGTGGGGCTGGACCTCCAGCAAGTACCCGCTGCCCTGCCAGACGCAGCCTGTTGGACCTTTGACGTGGCACAGCCGAAACGGCTCGTACTGCCAGTCCAGGCGGGCCTGCCAGCGCCGGAGGTCGAGATCCCCGCCGGAACCTTTCCTGTCGTGGGCACGGTAGAGGTCTGCGCCACGCCCAGCCTGGCCATGCCCTATGGCCAGCGTTTGGTCGGCTTTGGCTACGAACTGGCGGCGCGCGACAGCCAGGGCAACCTGATCACCGGCAAGCTGAACAAGTCGGTGCGCATCTCTTTTGCCATCGATCCTCAAGCGATCCCGGCTGGCGTCGACCCGCAGGCGTTGCAGCCGCTTTTTTACTCGACAACCCGGCAAAAGTGGATCCCGCTGGAAGATGCATTCATCGACGGGGAGAATGGACTCGTGTCGGGCCAGGTCGACCACTTTTCTCGCTTTGGCGTCATGTCCCGCTTTGGCGTGATGAGGGCAGAGGCGAGCATCTACCTGCCGGTGGTCGTGCGGGAATAAGCTGTAGGAGCGCACGCCGCAGCTACGCCGCGGGACAGGCCGCCGTGCGCCCCTACAGAATCGATGGGGCGGAGTTGTACTCCGCCCCATCGATAGACCTGCTCTTGCTATCGATTGCGGATGGTCGCCTGGGCCGCCGCCAGCCGGGCGATGGGCACCCGGTACGGAGAACAGCTCACGTAATCCAAGCCCACGCGGAAGCAAAAATCAATCGAGTCGGGATCGCCGCCGTGCTCGCCGCAGATCCCCACCTCCAGACCCTTTTTCGCCGCTTTGCCCTCCTCGACGCACATCTGGACCAACCGGCCCACGCCGGTCTGATCCAGGCTCTCAAAGGGATTGAACGGCAGGATCTTGAAGGGAACCGGCTGGCCATCGGCATCCACCTTGCCGACGTCCACACCCTGGACATACTGCATCAGGAACTTGCCCTCGGCGTCATCGCGGCTGTAGCCAAAGGTCATTTGGGTCAGGTCATTGGTGCCGAAAGAGAAAAAGTCGGCGTATTCGGCGATCTCGGCCGCGGTGAGTGCCGCGCGCGGTACCTCGATCATGGTGCCAAACATGTAATGGACCTCGATGCCCTCTTCCTCCATCACCTGCCTGGCCACCGCCTCCAGCTTTTCGCGCTCCAGCATGAGCTCGTTGACGTGGCCGACGAGGGGAATCATGACCTCAGGGATGACCTTGACGCCCCGCTTGGCACAGCGGCAGGCGGCCTGGAAGTAGGCCCGGGTTTGCATCTCGGTCAGCCCCTTGTAGATGATACCCGCGCGGCAGCCGCGCAGCCCCATCATCGGGTTGACTTCCCACAGCGAGTTGACCACCTGGAGCATGCGCTCCTTCTCCGCCAACTCGGGCGAATCGGGGTCAGTGCACTTGAGGCGGGCAACGGTCTCGATCAGCCCCTCGCGGGAGGGGAGAAACTCGTGCATCGGCGGGTCGATGAGACGCATGATCACCGGCAGGCTGTCCATGGCCTCGAAAACCTTCTCAAAGTCCTGCTCCTGGAAGGGGAGCATCTCGTCCAGTGCAGCCTGGCGTTCGGCGTCCGTCTCGGCCATGATCATGCGCACCACCGCGTCGCGAGCCCGCTCGTCAAAGAACATGTGCTCGGTGCGGCAGAGGCCGATCCCCTGGGCGCCGAGGGCGCGGGCCTTGGCCGCGCCGGGGCCATCGTCGGCGTTGGTGCGCACGCCAAGCTTGCGGATTTCGTCCGCCCACCGGAGCAGTTCGACCAGGTCGGATTGCTCCTCAAATTTGACCTCGAGGGTGGGGATATCGCCCCAAAAGACTTCGCCGGTGCCGCCGTCGATGGAAATAACGTCCCCCTCTTTCACCACGCGCCCGGTCTCGGTGACGGTGAACTGCTTCCGCTTCAGGTCGACGCGGATATCCTCGCATCCGACGACGCCGGGCAGGTTGCTGCCGCGGGCGACGACCGCCGCGTGGGAGGTCATCCCACCGTGTTGGGTCAGCACGCCCTTGGCGGCGAGCATCCCCGGCACGTCGTCAGGGGCGGTCTCGGGCCGGACCAGCAGCACGGCCTTGCCCTGCTGCGCCAGCTCGATCGCTCGCGGGGCGTCAAAGACGACCATTCCCGTGGCTGCGCCAGGGGAGGCGTTGAGTCCTCGGGCCAGCAGGTCGCCGCGATCCTGTGCCTGTTGCTTCTCCTCGACATCAAAGGTGGGGTGCAGCAACTGGTCGACCTCGTGCGCGCTCACGCGCATCAATGCCTCTTCCTTGCTGATCACTCCCTCGTGAACCATGTCGACGGCGATCTTGACCGCTGCGGCGGCCGTGCGCTTGCCGGTGCGGGTCTGGAGCATCCACAGCTTGCCCTCTTCGACCGTCAGTTCGACGTCCTGCATGTCGCGGTAGTAATCCTCCAACTGCTGGGCCACCCGCGCAAACTGCTCGTAGATATCGGGCAGCACGTCCTGCAGCTGCTGGATCTTGAGCGGCGTGCGGATGCCGGCGACGACGTCCTCACCCTGGGCGTTCTCCAGGTACTCGCCGTAGAGCTTGCGCTCGCCGGTAGCGGGGTTACGCGTGAAGGCGACACCGGTGCCGCTCTTGCCGCCCATGTTGCCAAAGACCATGGTACAGACGTTGACCGCGGTGCCCCAATCGTGCGGAATTTTGTGATATTCCCGGTAAGCCACCGCCCGCGCGCCGTTCCAGGAATCAAATACCGCCCGGATCGACAGCTCGATCTGCCGATAGGGATCGCTGGGAAAGTCCTCGCCAAAGTGCTGGCGGTAAAAGGCCTTGTACTGGTCGACCAACCCTTTCATCCCCGCCAGGCTGACCTCGGCGTCGCTCTTGACCCCCTCTTTTTTCTTCAGTTCCCTCAGCATTTCTTCGAAATGCTCCCGCTCCAGGCCCATGACAATGTCCGAGAACATGGTGATGAACCGCCGATAGGCGTCGTACGAGAACCACTCGTTGTCGGTCAGGCGGGCCAGTCCCACCCGGGTCTCGTCGTTGAGGCCCAGGTTGAGCACCGTGTCCATCATCCCCGGCATCGACAGCCGGCCGCCGGACCGAACCGAGACGAGCAGCGGGTTGCCCGCATCTCCGAACCCCTTGCCGGTCATGCGCTCCAATTCCGCCATCGCCGCCAGCACCTGCTCCCACATGCCGGGCGGGAACTCGCCGCTGCGCATGTATTCCACGCAGGCCTCGGCGGTGATGGTAAAGGTCGGGGGGACGGGGAGACCGGCGCTGGTCATGTCCGCCAGGCCCGATCCCTTGCCGCCCAGGATGGCCTTGATCTCGTCGATCTCGGGTTGGTGCCCCAGCATCTCGGCCAACTCTTTCTTGGCCGTCGCCGCAAGGTATACCCACTTTTTGCTCACGATACTCCTCCTCAATGTATGGTGCGTAACTGCTCAACCCGTCGTCCGGACCCAATGGATCAAGTGCGAGCGGCCCGAGCAGTAGCGATCGATAAACAACCACTCACAGGCAGCGAAAAGCCGGGGCTCCAAGAGGGCTTGCGACCTCGAATACCCGGCCGATCACACATCGCCTGTCTCGGGCAGCATTATACCGCCTTGTAGCTCAAAGTCAAGGGAAAACGTAACTGGGATTTCGAAGCAAAACACGCGACTGCCGCTTTTCTCTGCCATAAGAGCCCGAAAATGGCATCTCACGCTACCCAGGCCATCATTCCCGCTGTCATTCCCGCTGTCATTCCCGCGAAAGCGGGAAAAGCGGGAATCCATAAATCGTTCTGGGTGCGCGGGCATGACAGTACTTGGGCACAGGCCATGGTCAAAGCGAACGTTCTGCTACGAAATCCCCAACTGCTCAGGTTGCCCGCCTGGAATCTCCCCCGCCCAGGAAACAGGGGAAACGTGGGTGCCGGCACCCACGTCCTCTCCCTTTCTGAGCTTGGGAAGGCTTCCAGCGGCGGCCCGCTGAACAGTTACGGGAAAACAAGGTAAATTGCTACAAGCGCCCGCCGGGCCGCCAAATGGCTGCCAGGGCTGAGAGCAGCAGCAGCGCCGCAACGCCCCGCGCGATCCAGGCCGCGACGGGGGTGGCGGGGCGGCGGACGGAAAAGGCCGCGATGGTCAGCCAATCCTGGCCGGCCGCAGTTCCCGTGACAGGCAGCCGCTCTCCAGTCCGCCAGTCGTACAGGCCCGTGACCAGCAAATAGTCTCCGGCGGGCAGGTCGGGCGGCAGGGGAATGGTGTGGGGGTCGACGATGGTCTCGCCGGCAGCCCAGCTCCAGGGGGAGCGCGCACCATGGGCCGCTGCCCCGTCATCCTGCCAGATCAGCTCGCCGGCCGGGCCGAGCAAGTGGAGAAAGATGCTCAGGTCCTCCTCTGCCGGCTCGATGGCCTGCCAGTAGAGGACGAGGGGAATGCGATCGCCCGGGGCAGCCTGGGTGCTGCGCAGGTCGTAGCCCAGGAAGCGGTACCGTGCGCCCAGTTCGGACGGGAGCGAGTGCTCGGGGGGCGTGGCGGGGGAAGCAGCAGGGTAGAGCCAGGCATACGGCACGCCGCCAAAGGCGACCTCCCGCTCCGGTGCCCGCGCGGCGTACCGCTCCCACAGCGATCCCCACTGCTCAACCTTGTAATCGCGCACAATATAGTTGCGGTGAAAGATCAGATAGTCAGCCGGCTGGTCGATGTCGACAGTGGTGCCCCGGAAGGTCTGGTTAAAGACGTGCAGCAGCTGGGCCGCGACGGTCAGGTCCGCGGAATCCGGGTGGCTGTTGAGGGTTGCCGCCAAGTCCGCCAGGCCCTCCCCCTCTTCGCCGATCAGGATCGTCCGCGCGGCGGCCGGGGGGCCTCCCGCCAGCCAGTTGAAGGCCGTGCCGTAGGCGGGATGGTGGGGCAGGATCAGCGCGGCCTGGAGCAGCAGCGGGATGACCATCAACAGCGGGGCCAATTTCGGCCGCCCACCGGCCAGACGGCGGGCCCAGACGGCAATGCCCGCTGCGGCCAGGACGTCCAGGGCCAGGAGGGCCGGGAGGACGTAGCGGGGCATCTTTTTGGCCGCCAGACTCATCTGGGCCAGGAAAAAGATCGCGTAGGCAAGAAGAAGGAGGTAGTCGATGCCGTTCTGGGAGAGCCGCCGGCAGCGGAGCAAGTGGGCCGCGCCAAGAATGGCTGCGACCCCCACAAAGGCCAGCTCTACCTCGCCGGCGCGGAACCAGAGCGCCGCCGCGTAAAAGATGGGGCCCGGATCTTGGAAGGTCACCTGGTTCAGAAAAAAGGTCGGTGTATCGTGGGCAGTGCCGGCGTGGTGCGCCAACCCCCAAGCGACGGCCGCCAGTCCTGACCCTGGTTCCACCCACATCGCGGGCCAGAGGGCAAAATAGATCACGGCCGCGACGAGGGCCCAGGCAAGGAAGGGCAGGGTGGTGGATGAGAGCACAGTGCGAATTGCAGGCCGCGGCCCCGAGATGGCGTCGACAAGCAGGACAAGAGCAGCAAAGGGGAGCAGGAAGAGCGCTGCGGTTTTGACCAACAGGGCCAGCCCGCCCAGCGCGGCGGAAAAGATCAGCCAGCGGGCCCGCCGCTCCCGCCGGTAGACGAGCAGCGCCAAGGCCGAAAGGAGCATCAGCGTCGCCATCCAGGCATCCAGGTGCAGAACTTTGGACTGGGTGAGATAGTAGGGGCTGAGCGCCAGGATGACGCCAGCGACCGCGGCAGCTGCGCCATCAAACAGCTTGCGCAGCAGCAGGTAGATGCCGGCGATGCCGAGGGCGATGAGGAAGGCCAGGGCCGTCACGCCGGCAGCGATCTCGGCGATGGGCACCGGCCCGAAAAAGTGGATCGGCTCAAAATCGGGCGGGACGGTGTGCGCCGCGGGCACAATACCGGAGAGCGCCCAATAAATCTTGAGGACAATGCCCACAGGCCACATCAGCCCCACGCCGGGGTGCTCCGAGTAGACAGTGTTGGCCCAGTCCCCAGCCAGCACCGCCTCGACAAAGTGCGCAGAGCGCAGATACCAGACCAGAGGACGAGAGACCGGCTGGAGGGCGCGGGGGAGGAAGGCAAGCAGGAAGAGAAAAAGGACAAAAATCCACCCAAGATGAAAACTGCGATATTTCATAGAGCACTCTCAGCAATCGATTCAGCCGGGCTGCGGCGGCAGCAATTTCCCCATATTCTGTCCAGTTTTGGGAGAAATGCAAGTCGCCGTTACCGTTACCAGGCCCATTTGACTTTCTTCAGCGATATGATAGAATATCATCATCTGGAGATACCTGCCCCGCGTGGCACAGTGTTTGGATCGTCCCTGCTGTTGATGCCGACTGATTATTGGAGGCGCAGCAAGACACTTTTGTGAGGTAGTCCATTGCTGGGAAGCCCTTTGCCCGGCGTTGTCTGCGCGGTGGTATGATGCGCTGACGACGCCGGGTTGTCATTCGCGGGGGGGGTAACAATCGAGGAGAGAATAGATATGGCGTCGGAATCCTTTGCTGAACCTCAACAAGATATGGAAAGTCTATTTGAGGAACACTTGGAAGAACAAGATGATTGTGTCGCCAAGCGCGGCGATATTCGCATGGGGACAGTGATCGAAGTGTCCAAAGATGGTGCACTAATTGACATTGGCCTCAAGCGCGAGGGGTTTGCCTCCACCGAAGACCTGCAGCGGCTGGAACGGGCACAGATGGGAGAAATCACCGCTGGAGAAGACGTGCCGGTGATGATCCTCAGCTTTGAAGGCAGCGAGGGCTATATCGCGGTCTCGGTTCACCGCGCGCGGCTGGAAGAAGATTGGCTCAAGGCCGAAAAGATGCTCGATAGTGGCGAGGTATACGAGGCCGAGATCGTCGGCCACAATCGCGGCGGCCTGACGGTCCAATTTGGCCGCATTCGTGGCTTTATCCCGCTCTCGCACATTGTCGGGCTGCCGCGCGGCATGCGGGACCCGGAGCGCCGCGACAAGCTGGCATCGATGGTGGGAGAACAGGCAGGGCTCCGCGTCATCGAGGTCAACCGGCACCGCCAGCGGCTGATCTTTTCCCAACGGCTGGCCCACCGCACTTATCAGCGAATGCGCAAGCGCCGGCTGTTGGATGAGCTGGAGGAGGGCCAGCGCCGACGCGGCGTTGTCTCCAGCATCACCAACTTTGGCGCCTTTGTCGACCTGGGTGGCGTAGATGGATTGGTCCACGTCTCTGAACTCTCGTGGCAGCACGTCGACAGCCCGCGGGACGTGGTCGACATTGGCGACGAGGTCGATGTCATTGTCCTGGAAGTCGACCGCTCCAGGGAGCGGATCGGCCTGAGCATCAAGCAGACCCAGGAAGACCCGTGGGAGAACGTGGACGAACGATACAGCGTGAACCAATTGGTCGAAGGGGTCGTCACGCGCGTAGTCGAGATTGGCGCCTTTGTCGAACTGGAGCCGGGGATCGAGGGGCTGCTCCACGTCAGCGAACTGGTTGGCGCCCCCAACGTCACCCCACAAGAATTGCTCGAATCGGGACAGCAGGAGCTGGTCAAGATTCTGCGCATCGAAAAGAACCGCCGCCGCATTGGCCTCAGCGCGCGGCGGGTGCGCCGCGAGGAGTGGGAAGAATGGGCCGCGGAGAAAGCGGCCCAAGAGGCAGCGGAGGCAGAAGCGGCAGCGGTTGAAGAACCGGCAGCCGAGGAAGCAGCCCAATTCAGCGCCGAGCCGGCAGTTGAACAAGAGCCCGCCGACGAGGTAGCCAGCAAAGAACCCTCCCCTCCCCCAGTTGAGGAAGAGGAGGAACTGGCCGCCGAGCCGGCAGTTGAACAAGAGCCCGCCGACGAGACAGCCAGCGAAGAACCCTCCCCTCCCCCAGTTGAGGAAGAGGAGGAACTGGCCGCCGAGCCGGCAGTTGCAGAGAACCTCATTTCAGACACGTCAGATACAGCGGATTCCCAGTCTGCTGGCGAATCAGTGCTGACAGAGGAACTTGTTTCGGGGGAATAGCTCTTTGCCCGGAACCGGGATAAGGAACATGACATGGGCAAAAAAGAGGGCAAAATAGAGGTCGAGGGCACGGTAATGGAGGCACTGCCCGGCACCCAGTTCCGCGTCGAATTGGATACCGGGCACAAAGTGTTGGCCTACCTTTCAGGCCGCATGCGCAAATACTATATCCGCATCCTGCTCGGCGACCGGGTCCGGGTGGAGCTCTCCCCCTACGATCTCGACCGCGGCCGGATCGTTTACCGATTCAAGCGGTCCGTTAGTTCAGACATGGACGAAGCATAACCGATTCGTGACTGCCTGCCCCGCTCGCCAGCAACAGGCGGCACTCACGGATCTTGCTGCTCCAAAAAGGGACGCCCCGATACTTCGGCAAACAAGCGAGCGACTTTTTGGATCGGTTCCTCGTCAGGCCCTTTGGTCAGTAACCAGCGCTCTTTTTCCCCCACCAACTCGATCAACCATTGCTCCGCCTGCACGTTGGGCGGGTCCCGCCAGACGCGGTGACCGCAGCGCACGCCTTTCACGGCCGATATTTCATCTTGAATGACCGTTTTAGCACGGGGGAAAAGCGGGTATCGCTCGACTCTGAATTGGCCGGCCTCTACGTCGACCACGATCCGCTCAATCCGCGGCGTAAAGCGCAGGACGAGCAAGCTTGCAATAAAGACGGCGCCTGCCGCCGTCAGAGCGATCAAAAGCCGCGTGCCGCCCATCCATGGGCCAATCAGGGCGACGATGGGAACAAATATCGCCCAGAGGATTCCCAGCGCAAGCAACGGCCGCCGGCGCGCTTCGATCACCAACCGCCGGGCCGTGTATTCCTGAACTTGATAGCGCCCGATCTGGCGCTTTTTACCCTGCTCTTTTTCCGTCACCCGACTCCTCTCGCAGCGGCAGCCGGACCGTAAACCGGCTGCCCAGGCCGACGACGCTCTCCACGGCGACCGTACCGCCGTGCAGCTGAATCACCTCGCGGACGATGGATAACCCCAGTCCCACCCCTCCCTGGTGACGGCGCGCCCCGTCCGCCTGGTAAAAGCGCTCGAAAACACGGGGAATATGCTCGGCAGGGATTCCCTGGCCGGTGTCGGTGACCGCAATCTCGAGCCACTTGCCCTGCCGTTTCCCTGCAACCTCTATTCGACCGTTGCGAGTGTGGCGGATGGCATTGTCCAACAAGTTGACCAAGACCTGGGTCAGCCAGTCGGCGTCGCCAGTGACGATCAGCCCCTCTTCCACCGCGAGCTGCAGCACGTTGCCGGCCGCTTCCGCCTGGGGAATCATGCGCTCGACAGAGCGCGTGAGCAGCGCGGTCAGGTCGACAGGCGCGCGTTGGATATCCACCTGCCCGGCATCGAAGCGTGCCAGACCCAACAGCGCCTCGACCATGCGGCGCATCCGTTCCGCCTCGTCATAGATAACCTGCGCCGACCGCCGGACCGCCTCTTTCTCCTCAACCGTGCCGTCGAGAATCGCTTGAGAAAAACCCTGGACTGAGGTCAGCGGTGTCTTGAGCTCGTGCGAGACATTGGCGATGAAATCCCGCTGGGCCTGGTGGGTATCCGCCACGCGGCCCGCCATGTGGTTAAAAGCCTGTGCCAGGTCGCATATCTCCTGCGGGCCCGAGACCGGGGCGCGCTGTTCCAGGTCGCCCCGGGCAATGGCCCGTGCCGCCCCGGCGACTCTTTTCAGCGGACGGGAGATGGAGCGGGTGACCAGCCAGGCAAGAAAGATGGACAGCACCAGTGCAACCAGGCCGGCTTGCAAGATGGCGGGGAGCAGGTTTTGGGCAAACCAGACCAGCAGCATGGACAAGGCCGGCGGGGCGGCAAAGACCAGGATATCATTCCGCCCCTCGGCGCCCGGGAGCACCTGCCCGACGTAGAGCCAGCGCCGGCCATCTGGGGCGCGAAAAACTCCCTGAATCCGCGCCACCGGCAGCGGACGCGATTGAGCGATCGCCAGGTCCACACCAACCCACTCTCCCCCGCTATCGAACAAGGCGACGCCCTGGGCGTCAAGCAGCAGGATTCGGGCCGCTTCTGCCCGGGCTGCCTGACCCAGCAGGTCGTGCAGCCGTTCGCGGGAAATGTTCCCCAGCGGCCCCTCCTGGAGCAAGATGCGCATCGTCTCGCGCTCCGCTCCCTCCAGGCGCTGAATCCCCATCTGCAGCCACAGCGGACTGGTGCGGACAAAGAGGAATATGCCAATCCCCGTCAATGCCAGGCAGACGAGAATGACAATGATATAGGAGAACAACAGGCGGGCGTTGAGCGTGCGGAGCATTGCTTGCGGCCTTTATTCGTCGACGACCAGCTTGTATCCCACGCTCAACACGGTCTCGATGCGAATGTGCAAGCTCGTCACTTTTTTGCGCAGCTGCACAATGTGGACGTCGACCGTGCGGGTCTCGCCGTAGAAATCATATCCCCAGACCCGTTCCAGCAGCTGTTCGCGGCTGAGGGCGATGCCGCGGTGCTCGACCAGCGCCTGCAGCAGCTCAAACTCCTTGGGCCGCAGCTGGACGGGCTGCCCGGCGACGGTGACCTCGCGGCGGGCGGGGTCCAGCACCAGGTCGGCCAGGTGGATGGCACTCTCTGGACGAGAGGAGGCAGCAACACGGCGCAAGAGGGCCTTGACGCGGGCGACGATCTCGCGGGGGTTAAAGGGCTTGGTCACGTAATCGTCCGCACCCAACTCCAGGCCGACGATCTTGTCCACGTCATCGTCGCGGGCGGTCAACATAATGATCGGCAGGTCTGGCGCCACGGTGCCGCTCCGAACCCGGCGGCAGACCTCCCACCCGTCGATTTGCGGCAGCATCAGGTCGAGCAGCAGCACGGCCGGCGGCTGCTGGGCGATCATCCGCAGCGCCGCGGCCCCATCCGACGCCGACGTAACCCGAAACCCTTCTTGTTCCAGGTACATCTGCACCAGTTCGACAATGTGCAACTCGTCGTCGACGACAAGGATCGTCTCGCCGGTCATCCAGGTCTCCTGCTGGCAGCCGCCTACCCGGCCAACTCAGTCGGGGGACTCGGCCACCGCCTCGATCTCGACCCTCCCGCCCAGCGGCAGCGCCGCTACCTGGACCGCCGACCGCGCAGGCGGGTTTTCGGGAAAGAATTCGGCATAGATGCTGTTCATGCGGCCAAATTCCCCCATGTCCAGCAAAAAGACGGTGGTCTTGACCACGTGCTGCAGAGAAGAGCCCACCGCTTCCAGGACCGCCCGCAGGTTCTCCAGTGCCTGCCGGGTCTGGGACTCGACGTCCTGGCCGGCAAACTCTTTGGTTCCGGGGACGATCCCCAGCTGGCCCGCCGTATAGACGAGATCCCCAATCCGCACCGCCTGCGAATACGGGCCGACGGCGGCCGGGGCCTGATCAGTCGAAATGATCTCTTTCATCTTTTACCTCCAATGGAATGGCCCCATTGTAGCGCATCCCTGCCCGCAGTGCAAGTGGAAAGAAGTGATGGGGTGCGATTGGTCGAGCCGTGGCCTCTGTGGTATGATTCGCCTATGAGCCGCTCTGCCGACCTGCTGGCCTGGTTTGCCCACAACGCCCGCGACTTGCCCTGGCGGCACAACCGCACCCCCTACCGGGTCTGGGTTGCAGAAGTGATGCTGCAGCAGACGCGGGTCGAGACGGTGATTCATTACTACGAACGCTTCACAAGCCGTTTCCCCACCCTGCCATCGCTGGCAGACGCTTCGCTGGAGGAGGTGCTCCAACTGTGGGAGGGATTGGGCTACTATGCCCGCGCCCGCAACTTGCACGCCGCCGCCCGTCTCGTGGCAGCAGAACAGGGAGGACAATTGCCCACTACCTGCGAGGAACTGCGGGCCCTGCCCGGATTCGGCCCCTACATCGCCGCGGCGGTCGCCTCGATCGCCTTCGGCCAGCCCGCCGTCGCCATCGACGGCAATGCCCGCCGCGTGGCGAGCCGCGTTTGGGCCATCGAAGGGGACCCCCGCTGTCCGCCGGCGCGGCAAAAGGTGGCCCAGCTGCTGCGCTCCCTGCTTCCCGCCGACCGTCCCGGAGTTTTTAACGAAGCGGTGATGGAACTGGGGGCCACCGTCTGCCTGCCGCGCCGCCCACGCTGCCAGCGCTGCCCCTGGGCCGCCGGCTGCCAGGCTCACCAGGCCGGGCGCGAGGACGAATTCCCCCACCGCTCTCCCCGTCGCACGGTTCCCCACCACGACGTGGCAGCCGCCGTGCTGCAGCAAGACAGCGGACAGGTGCTGGTCACCCGCCGGGCACTGGACGATTTTTTGGGCGGCCTGTGGTCGTTCCCCTGCGGCAAGCAGGAGGGGGGAGAGAGCCTGGAAGATTGCCTGGCGCGGACGCTGGCAGCGAGTTTGGGCATCGAGGTCGACGTGCAGGAGCAGCTGCTGACCCTGAAACACGCCTACACCCACTTTCGCATCACGCTGCACGCCTTTCGCTGCCGCTTGAGAGCCGGGAGCCCGCGCTGCCACGAGTGTGTGGACGTCCGTTGGGTAGCCCCACCTGGCCTGGACGAGCTGGCCATGTCGGCCGTCGACCGGCGCATCGCGCAGTTTGTCCAGCACAAGGGGCCGCAAGGGAAATGAGCGGGCCTATGGCTGCACGGCGCGAACCGCCTCTGCGGCGGCGGCAGCGGGGCTCCGCCGCCCCATCAGCACAGCGTTCACCGCCACCTGCAAGGGCGCACCGACCACCTGCCAGATTTCTGGCGCCGGGGGAAGCTGGGACCTCTCCAGTAGCGCGTCCAGAACCGCCCGTTCTGCTGGCAGTATCTCCCAGGCAGCCAACCCGCCCCGCGTCGTCGGCAGATAGCCAGTGTTCTGGGTCCAGGTTCCGTACCGCTCGGGGGACAGCAGCCACTCCAGCAAGAACATTGCCTGCTGTTGGCGCTGCGGGTCTGTCGCCACCAGGGCCAACACCCATTCTCCGCGGGCAATCGCAACCGCCTGGCCGGTTTGAGAAGGGAGGACGCCCGGCGCGGCGGCAACGTCCTGTGCGGTCCAGAACTGGCGCGAGTTGACGACGACCATCCCCGCTTCGCCGGCCAGAAAACGCTCCCAACAGGCTGTGCTGTCCTCGAGGGTGAGAAGCACCGGCGGCGAAATCACCCCGGCGGCGGCGATCTCGCTGTAAAAGCCCAATACCGCCGCCAGGGGTTCCGGGTCGAGCTGCGGATTCCCTTCTCCGTCGGCCAATCGCCCGCCAGCGCCCAGGTATTGGACGAGCGTAGCGTCATTGAGCGCCCCCTCGCGTCCGGCAGCAGGGAAGAGAAAAGAGGTCTCCGACGACAGGACGTCGGTCCAGGTGATGGGCGGGCGATCAAACAGTACCGGCTGGTAGGCCAGGTGCTCCAGCTCCGCCGTCAGCGGAATCGCCATCGTTTGCCCATCCACCTGACCCAACGCAATGGCAAAGGGATAGCGGTCGGTCGACAGGTTCTCCGACAGCAGCCCATCCAGCGGCTGTAAGAGACCCGCCTGGGCAGCCACCTGCATGTCGTCGCTGCGCAGCACGATCAAATCTGGCAGGACAGTGGGGGCGGTCACGCTGGCAGTGCGCAGGAAATCGAGCAGACCACCGCGTCCCTGGGCCTTTTTGACGATTGCCTGCACCTGGAGATCGTCATAGGCCAGGTTAAAGTCACTCAACTGTTGGGCCAACACCTTGGCGCCGGGATTCTCGGCATAAGGGGTCAGCTCCTCCGGCAGCCAGAGGGTCAAGGTGGACACCAACCGGCCGGGAGAAGGCGGGGTCGGCGTCGCGGTTGGGGAAAAGGTCGGGGATGGTGTGGGCAGCGGTGAATCGGTTGCTGGGGCAGGAGGCAGTGCGCAGGCGGTCAGCAGAACGACCGCCAAGACGAGACTGCACCGCCACCGCCAGGCGCTCTTCCAGCGTCGTGATCGCCCGCCGCTCACAGTCCTGACTCCCAGCCGATCCCCAAATCGGTCAGCCAGGTACCGATGCGCGGCAGCCAGTCCATCATTACCAACACCCCCAAGGCCACGAGAAACAGCCCGGCGGCCAGCTGAATCAGCGGCAGATAGCGGTACAGGCGCCGCAGCAAAATTGTCGCCCGGTCGACGGCCAGCCCAACAAACAGGAACGGAAAACCCAAACCGGCCGAGTATCCCATCAAGAGCAGCAAAGACTGCTGTGCCGTCTCGCTGTCGGCGCTGAGGGCCAGGATCGACCCCAGAACCGGGCCGATGCAGGGGGTCCACCCAGCGGCAAAAGAGATGCCGACGAGAAAGGAAGACAAGAGCCGCCATCCACTGCGCTGGCGGATGTGCACCCGTCGCTCGGTGGTAAAAAAATCATACGCTGCCTGCAGCCAGCCGGGAAGGGGCCCCTCCAGGCGGGGGATGATGACCTGGGCGATCAGCACGAGGCCAAAAAAGACTGTCACCAACCCGCCGAGCGAGCGCACCCAATCGGAGCGCAGAAACTGGGCCAACCACCTGGTCGCCAGGCCCAAAGTGACAAAGACGGTGCTGAAACCGGCGCCAAAGACCAGGGCGTGCAGGGAGACGGCAAATCGCTCGCCGGGCGAGCGCCGCCCGCCGGGAGCGGTTACCGCCTGCCCGCCAAGGTATCCGATGTAGGCGGGCACCAGGGGCAGCACGCAGGGAGAGAGAAAGGAAAGCAGTCCAGCCAGGAAAGCGATAATGATCGAGGGAGTTGCCGTATCCATAGTTGGCCTATTATAACACAAACGCGCCCGGAAGCATGACCCGTTCTTGGGAGCTTTTCCCATGGGGGCAAACATCCCACCCATCCCGAGCAGGACAGACCAGGACCAGCCCCCTTCGAGGGCCAGTAGGGCGAGTTTCTTACCCGCCATCTGGGGGCAGGTATGGAAACCTGCCCGACTAAAATGGCCAAAAGAGCGGTATAACCAGCAGCGCCACGGCCAGGACCACGATCGTCAGCGGCAGCCCTACCCGGATATAGTCAGTGAAGCGGTAGCCGCCCGGCCCCATGATCAGCACGTTGCTGGGATGGCCGACGGGGCTCATGAACGCGGCTGAGGTCGCAGCCGCCACAGCCATGAGCAGCGGGTAGGGCGAAACGCCCAGATTCGCCGCAGCGCCCATAGCGATGGGCGCCAGCAGCACCGCCACGGCGGCAGTGGGCATGGCCTGCAAGGCTGCGACTGCCAGCAGGGTCAGCCCGCCCATGACTGCCAGCGGGCCCCACCCGCCGAGCAGTCCGATCAGGCCGTCGGCCAGCCACTGCGCCGCCCCGGTCCGCTCCATGGCAATTCCCATCGGCAGCATGCCAGCGATCAAAAAGACGCTGCGCCATTCGACGCTCTGGTAGGCTTCGTCCATGGCCAGGCAGCCGGTCAGGATCATCAGCGCCATACCCATCACCGCGGCAATGGCAATCGGCAGCCAGCCGATCATCACCACGACCAACACCCCAGCCATGATCAGCAAGGCCAGTGGCGCCTTTTGCCAGCGCGGCGCTTCCTGGGCGGACTCGGTCAGCACCAGGAAATCGGGCTCGCTGCCCAGCACCCGCGCCCGGTCGCGCGGGCCATAGAGCAGCAGCGCATCGCCAAATTGCAACGCCATGTCGCGCAATCCCGAGCGATAGGCCCGGCCCCCGCGCCAGATAGCCAGGACACTCAGCCCATACTTGTCGCGAAAGTGCAGCTCGCGCAGCGTCTTGCCCGCCAGCTTGCTGTGAGGAGAGAGTACCACTTCGATCAGGCCCACGTGCTCTGATTCGAGATCGTCCAGGTCAACCTCGGCCTGGCCTTCCACGACCAGGCTCTGCAGCCCAGCCAGCGTTTCCAGGTCTTGGCGCCGGCCCTTGACCAGCAGCAGGTCGCCTTCGGCCAGGCGCTCGTCCGCTTCGGGCAAGAGCCGGGTCGTCCCCTCGTGCATGATGCCCATCACCCCCAGCCCATAAGCGCCACCCAGCCGGCTCTCGGCCAGCGTCTTGCCGGCCAGCAGCGAGCCGGGAGGCACGCGGGCCAGCATCAACCGTTCTTCCAGCTGGTACTCTTTGACCGTCTCGATCCGCTTGACGATGAGGCTGGGCTCCGCCTCCAGCAGGTCGAGCTGCCCGTGGCGGCCCTGCACCAACAGGACATCGTCACACTGCAGCGGTATCCGCTCCAAGTTGGTGCGCAGCACGCCTCCCCCGCGACGAACAGCCAGCACGACGGCACCAAAGCGGGCCCGAAAGCCGATCTGCTGCAGGGTCTGGCCCTGCAGCGGGCAGTCAGCTGCAAAACGTACTTCGGCAAACCCCATCTCGGCCGACAACAATTTCTCCACGTCCAACGGCTGCTCTTTGACCAGGATCTGCTGCCCATTGCTGAACTCGGCCAGTTGGTCCAGGCGGCCCTCCACCAGCAGACGGTCGTCAGCCTGGAGGACGGTTTCCGGCGTGGGGGCCAGCCGGACCGCGCCCTGGCGGAGGATGCCGACGACGTTCAGGCCCAGCACCACGCCCAGGCGGCTTTCGAGCAGAGATTTACCCGCCAGGGGCGAAGCGGGCGGCAGGCGCACAGTGTACAACCGCTCGCGCAGTCCAAAGAACTCGGCCAGGTCGGCGCGTTCGTCGCCGGGCAGCCGCTTTGTCTCGCGCCTCGGCAACAGGTGGCGCCCTCCCAGCGTCATAAAGACGATGCTCGCCAGGGTCACGGCCAGGCCCACCGGCAAAAAGTCAAACATCTGGAAAGAGTTCAAGCCGCTCTCGTGCAGCGCCTCGCTGATCAGGAGGTTGGGCGGGGTGCCGATCAGGGTAATCGACCCGCCTACCAGGGTGGCAAAGGCGAGGGGCATGAGCAGCCGTGACGGGGGGCGCCCGGTCTGCCGGGCAATGTTGACGACCACCGGCAGCATCAGCGCGGCCACGCCCACATTGTTCATAAAACCCGACAGCACGGCGGCGGTCAGCATAATGACCGCCACCAGGCGAGCCTCGCTGTGGCCGGCCAGCCTGAGCATCTGTTGGCCCACCAGGCCGGCCAGACCGGCGCGGGTCAGGCCGGCGCTGAGGATCAGCACCGCCCAAACGGTCACTACCGCCGGGCTGCTAAAGCCTGACAGGGCTTCGGCGGGGGTGATCAGCCCGGTCACGACCAGGCTGACCAGTATCAGCATGGCCGCCAGGTCCATGCGCACCCGCTCGGTCACAAAGAGCAGCAAAGCAACTCCCAGGATAGCCAGTACAAGCGCAATCTGAAACGTCATACTACGACTCGGCCAATAAAAGTTGTAACTGCCTCGACAATGGCACATTTCAACATTGGATGCTCTACCGCAGTGGGAGAAGGGGAAAAGGGCGGTTTCGACTCCGATGGCGCGGTAGTTGAACTCTGCCGCAGCTCCTGATTACGCCATTTTACCACAGAATCCCGGCGCCACGAACCACGAAACTGGTTTTGACTTTCTACCGATTTTGGTGTAAGATATTTTCACAGTCGACAATGAAGCTTACAACGCAGCAATAAGGAGGCAACATGTTTCACACAATCATTATCGCAGGATACCTGGGCCGGGACCCCGAGATGCGCTATCTTCCCAGCGGGACGCCGGTGACCGACTTTTCCGTGGCCACCAGCCGCCGCTGGACGGGCCAGGACGGCCAGCAGCAGGAGGAAACCATCTGGTTCCGCGTCTCCGCCTTTGGCCGGACAGGCGAGGTCTGCAACCAGTACCTCTCCAAGGGCCGGCCAGTGCTGATCGAGGGGCGGCTCCGCCCCGACGAAAACGGCAACCCGCGCACCTGGACCGGAAACGACGGCGCTGTTCGGGCGAGCTTTGAGGTCGTCGCGCAAACCGTCCGCTTCCTGGGCGGCCGGGGCGAAACTGCTGGCCCGACGTCCGAGGTCCCACCATACGAGGAGCCCGGCGAGGAGGAGATTCCCTTCTAGCTGGAAGAATGGCCGGCAAGGTCATTGTGAACGGCAAGGGCGGCCCCCTGGGGGTCGCCCTTTTTACTCCTGACCGATCACCAGCAACAGCTCTCCCTGCGCCACCTCCACCCCAGGCGCAGCGCAGACGCGTTGCACTGCGCCGGCGCACGACGTGCGCAGCTCCAGGCGCATCTTCATCGACTCGAGCACAGCGACGACCTGGCCCTGGCCAACTGCCTCTCCCTCGACCACGCGCACTTCCGCCAACAGCCCGGGCAGCGGCGCACAGACGCGATCCGACCCGGCTGGGGACGGCGGCGGATAACGGGCCGGCTCGCTGGACGGCGTCGGCTCTGATTGCAGGCAGGCCTGGTAGGTGCGGCCGGCGACCATCACCTGGCACTCGCCCGCCTCTTCCGTCTCGACGTGGGTTTCGTAGGAGCGGTGATCGACCAGCAGCGAGTACTGGGGCAGTCCGTCGATGCCCTCCAGGTCAACGTCAAACGGCTGGCGGTCTACCCACACCTTCCCTTCGGCGTCGATCTCGATCTCGAAAGTTCGCCCCTCGACGACGACCTGGTACTTCACCGGCTGCCTCCCTGCAAATCCCACCGGCCCAACATCTTCCAGCGGCTGGTTGAACGGGCCTCTCCCTCCCGGCCACGGGCCCGGCGGCGCCAGTCGAGCAGCGCGGCGGTCAAGGCAGCCGCCAAATAGTCCTCTTCTTCGGACGAGGGGGGAATAAACTGCTCCTCCAGGAACCGGGTGTGGAACTGCCCGCCAAAGAAGCGGTGGCTGTCCAACAGCGCCCGGTGCAGCTCCAGGTTGGTCGTGACGCCGACAATTTGATACTCTTCCAACACGCGGCGCATGCGGACGATGGCCACGCCTCGCGTCTCACCCCAGGCCACCAGCTTGGCCAGCAGCGGATCGTAATCGGGCACCACGGTCAGTCCTTCACAGACCCCGCTGTCGACGCGGATGCCGGGCCCGCCCGGCTCCCGCAGGCGCGAGATATGCCCGACGCAGGGGGCAAAATTGTTAAAGGGGTCGTGGGCCAGGATGCGGCACTCCAACGCCCAACCACGGGGAAGGACGTCCTTCTGCGCGTAACGCAGCTCCCGCCCGGCAGCGATCCGCAACTGCGCCTTGACGATGTCGATGCCGGTGATCGCTTCGGTCACCGTATGGCCCACCTGCAGGCGCGGCTTGAGGCGCAGAAAGTAGAAATTTCCCTCTGCATCCAGCAGAAATTCGACCGCGCCGGCGCCGATGTAACCGGCCGCACGGCCAATCCGCACCGCGGCGCGGCAAACCCGCCGGCGTAGGACGCCGTCCAACGCCCGCGACGGCGCTTCTTCGATCAGCTTTTGATTCGGTCGCTGGATGGAACACTCCCGCTCCCCCAGGTGAATGACGCGTCCCTGGTGGTCGCCGAGGATCTGCACCTCGATGTGGCGGACATTTTCGACCAATCGCTCCAACAAGAGCGCGTCGTCGCCGCAGGCAGCTTGCGCCTCCTGCCGGGCCCGGGGGATCGCTGCCTGCAGCTCGTCTGGGGAGCTGGCGGAGCAAATACTCCGCTCATCCTTTCCCCCTGCCGCTTTCAACGAGACGGGATACCCGACGCGCCCGGCGGCCTCGAGCAGGCCCGCGTCGTCGAGCGCCTGATCGGTGCCGGGCAGGAGCGGCAGGCGCAGGCGGCGCACCATCCGCCGCGCGGCCGTTCTGCTCCCCAGCAGCTGGAGCGTCTCGGGGCGCGGCCCGACAAAGATCAACCCCGCCTCGTCGCACGCACGGGCAAAGTCGGGCGACTCGGACAGGAAGCGATAGCCGGGGTGGATGGCCTGGGCGCCGCTCTCCAGGGCGACGCGGATGAGGCGCTCGCCCCGCAGATAGCTCTGCTCGGCCGGCGGCGGGCCGATGCAGTACGCCGCGTCGGCATAACGGACGTGGGGCGCCTCGCGGTCCGCTTCCGAAAAGACCGCCACCGTCTCTAACCCCAACTCCCTGCAGGTGCGCAGCACGCGCACGGCAACCTCGCCGCGATTTGCCACCAGCACCTTGTTGATCATTCGTCGCCCGCCCCCTGCTTGCCGCCGGTCACAACGGGATATTCCCGTGCTTCCGCGGCGGCCGGCGCACGCGCTTGTCCCGCAGCATGCGCAGCGCACGAATCAGCATCGGGCGGGTCTGGCGGGGACGGATCACCCCATCCAGGTAGCCCCGCGCTGCAGCGACGTACGGATTGGCAAAAGTGTCGCGGTACTCGTCCACCAGGCGCGCCCGCTCCGCCTCCGGGTCCCCGGCGCTGCCCAGCTCGCGCCGGAAAACCACGTTCACCGCGCCCTCCGGCCCCATCACGGCGATCTCGGCGCCCGGCCAGGCCAGGCAGACGTCGCCGCGCAGGTGCTTGGAGCTCATGACGATGTACGCCCCGCCGTAGGCCTTGCGGGTGATGACCGACAGTTTGGGCACCGTGGCCTCGGCGTAGGCATAGATCATCTTGGCCCCGTGACGGATGATGCCCCCGTGCTCCTGCGACACGCCGGGCAGAAAGCCGGGCGTGTCGGCCAAGGTGACCAGGGGGATGTTAAAGCTGTCGCAGAAACGGATAAAGCGCGCTCCCTTGTCGGCGGCGTCGATGTCGAGCACGCCCGCCAGCACGAGCGGCTGCTGGGCCACCACTCCGACCACGTACCCGTCCAACCGGGCAAAACCGACGATCAGGTTGGCAGCGAATCCCGCCTGTACCTCCAAAAAAACGCCATCGTCCACCACACAACGGATCACCGCCCGCATATCGTACCCCAGGGCCGGGTCCTCCGGCACCAGCTCGTCCAGCGATGCTTCGCTGCGGTCCGGCGGATCGACAGGCGAGACGTGGGGCGGGTCCTCGGCGTTGTTCGCGGGCAGGTAGGACAGCAGCTGGCGCACCAGCGCCAGGGCCGCGCGGTCGTCCTGAGCCGTAAAGTGGGCCACCCCGCTGGTGTGGTGATGGAGCGATGCGCCGCCCAGCTCCTCGGCGCTGATCTCTTCGCGGGTCACGGCGCGGACCACGTCGGGGCCGGTGATAAACATCTGGGCAGTCCCTTCGACCATCAGGACAAAGTCGGTGATGGCAGGAGAATAGACCGCTCCCCCAGCGCAAGGCCCCATGATGACCGATATCTGGGGGATCACGCCGGAGGCGAGGACGTTGCGGTAAAAGATTTCGCCATAGGCCGACAGCGCATCGACCCCCTCCTGGATGCGCGCCCCGCCCGAGTCGTTGAGGCCGATCAGCGGCGCGCCATTCTCCAGCGCCAGATCGAGCACCTTGCAAATCTTTTGCCCGTGGGCCTGTCCCACCGATCCCCCGAGCACGGTAAAATCCTGGGCAAAGAGATAAACCAACCGGCCATCGATTCTCCCCCATCCGGTGACGACGCCATCCCCCAGCGGATGCTGCCGGTCCAGGCCAAAATCGGCCGCCCGGTGGGTGACAAACATGTCCAGCTCGCAGAAGGAGCCGGGGTCGAGCAGCACCTCCAGCCGCTCACGGGCCGTCAACTTGCCCCGTTGGTGCTGCCGCTCGATCCGCTCGGGCCCGCCCCCCTGCTGGGCTTGCACAACGACTTGTTCCAGGCGCTCCAGCACAGCGCGGCTCATTGCTCCTTTCTCCCATCTTTGGCCATCGGATCGCGGGTCAGCAAGGCGTTCAACCACCGCCATGCCTTGCGCAGCCGGGAGCGCGTCGTCGCCAGCAGGTAGAGCAAGCGGCGCAGGAAGCGGCGCAACGGGGGCGTTGGAACCGGCTGCGGGCGCGTCCAGCGGATCGCCGCCGCACCCCAGGTCAATCCGGCGCCAAACCCCACGCAGACCATCAGGTCGCCGGGCTGAATCCGCCCTTCGTCGGCCGCCTCGCACAAGGCCAGCGGGATCGAGGCGGAAGAGGTATTGCCGTAGCGATGCAAGTTGCTGTACACCCGTTCCGGCGGCAGGTCGAGGGCGCGGGTTGCCGCCTCGATGATGCGCTGGTTGGCCTGGTGGGGAATCAGCAGGTTCACGTCGGCTATCGAAAGCCCCGCCTTCTGCAACACCTCTTGAGTGGCGGCGGGCATCTTGCGCACGGCAAAGCGAAAGACCTCGCGCCCTCTCATCTGGATATAGTGCATCCCCTCGGCCACGGTGCGGTGGGAAGCCGGGTAGCGGCTCCCGCCCGCCGGCAGGTGGAGCAGCTCGCCGCCGGAACCATCCGCACCCAGGACCGTTGCCAGTATACCGCCCTCGTTCTCCCCGGCCTGCAGGATCACTGCGCCGGCCCCGTCGCCAAAAAGGACACAGGTCGCCCGATCCTGCCAGTCCGTGATGCGCGACAGGGTCTCGGCGCCGATCACCAGGGCGGTCCGATAGACCCCGGCGATCAGCAGGTGAGAGGCAATGCCGAGTCCATAGACAAAGCCAGTGCAGCCGGCCGAGAGGTCGAATGCAGCGGCGCGGGTCGCGCCCAGGGCATCCTGGAGCAGGCAGGATGTCGCGGGGAAAAGGTGGTCGGGGGTCACGGTGGCGATGACGATCAAATCGAGCTGGTTGGGGCGCAAATGGGCTACCTCCAGGGCTTGCTGCGCCGCGTGGAGCGACATGCTCAGCGTCGTCTCCTCTTCACCAACGATTCGCCGCTCCTGGATGCCAGTGCGGGCGAGGATCCATTCGTCAGACGTATCGACCATCTCGGACAGTTCATCGTTGGTCAACGCCCGCTCTGGCACACACTTGCCCCAGCCGACGATGTGGGCGTAGGGGGTCACGACACATCCTCCGCCCTGGCCAAGATCACGCAAGCGTTGTGACCGCCAAAGCCAAAGGAATTCGAGAGCACGTAGCGGGGGTTCAACTGCCGCGCCTGGTTGGGCACATAGTCCAAGTCACACAGGGGATCCACGGTTTCATAGTTGATCGTCGGATGGACCCAACCAGTCTCTACGCTTTTGACGCTGACGACGCCTTCGACCGCACCAGCAGCCCCCATCAAGTGGCCGATCATTGACTTGGTCGCACTGACCGCCAACCGGTCGGCGTGGGCGCCAAAAACCGTCCGGATCGCCCGGGTCTCGATGGGATCGTTGAGCTGGGTGCTGGTGCCGTGCGCGTTGATGTAACCGACATCCTCGGGAGCCAGGTTGGCGCGCCGCAGCGCCCGCTGCATCGCCATTGCCGCCCCCTCGCCCATCTCGTCAGGCGCGGTGATGTGAAAAGCATCAGCCGTCGCGCCATATCCCACCAGCGCGCAATAGATGCGCGCATCGCGCTGCCGGGCGTGTTCCAGGCTTTCCAACACCAATACTCCCGCCCCCTCGCCAACCACGAAACCATCGCGGTCGGCGTCAAAGGGGCGGCTGGCCCGTTCCGGCTCGTCGTTGCGGGTGGAAAGCGCCCCCATGTTGCTAAAGCCGGACACCGAGAGCGGGTGGGTGGCAGCCTCGCTGCCGCCGCAGATCATGACCTCGGCATCCCCGCGCTGGATGATCGCCGCCGCTTCGCCCAAGACGTGCGTGCCGGTGGCGCAGGCGGAAACGATCGTAAAGTTGGGGCCGTTCAGCCCGTAGGTGATGGCGACTGCCGCCGAGGCCGAGTTGGGCATCATCATTGGGGTCATGAAGGGGCTGATCCGCCGCGGGCCGGATTCGTTAAACTGGTCATAGTTCTCCAACAACGTGCCGACGCCTCCGATGCCCGTGCCAATCAGCACCCCGACGTCCCAACTGGGATGGCTAAAAGTCAGGCCGGCGTCCGTGATGGCCTGCCGCGCAGCTTCGAGGGCAAAGAGGGTAAAGCGATCGTTCCGTCGCGCCACCCGCCGGTCGAAAAGAGCCTCGGCATCGAAATCTTTTACTTCAGCGGCGATCTGGACTTCGAGGTCAGAGGCGTCAAAACGGCTGATGCGGGCGATGCCACTTTGTCCCGCCAGCAGGCATTCCCACAGCGTGGGAACGTCATTGCCCAGGGGCGTCACTGCGCCCAACCCCGTCACCACAACTTGTCTTGCCATTGGTTCCTCCCTGATCACAATGTTCAGTTGAATTAACACCACAACCAGTCGAAGGTCACGCTGACTTGGGGCAACTGCGCACCCACCACCGGCGAGGAGAAAAAACGGGGGGTTCACCAGCAGCGCTACCGCTGGCAAACCCCCCTGTTCCCTCCTGCCGGGGGCGGTTACCTAGGCGGCCGAAGCGAAAAAGATCGGTTTCGGCTGCACCCGGCCGGGATCTGGCGATCCCGGCCGAGCGCGAAACCGGCGAGCGATTTCCGCCAAGATGCGCTAGGGCCCATCCTGTACAGTGATAGGCAGGTAAATGAACGATCCGCCGCTGGTAACGACGACCGTGGTGGTCGTCGTCGCCGAACTGACCGTGTTGCTGGCGGTGACGATCGCCGTATAGACGCCAGGGGCGGCGTAGGCGTGATAGACCTGCGCCCCAGCCCCAAACGTCCCGTCCCCCAGGTCCCAGGCATAGTCCACCGGGTTGCCCTCAGTGACCATGGCGGAAAGCGCCACCAGCGTTCCTACCGGCTTGGGACTGTTGTTGATCGCCGCAAGACCGGCGACCGGGATCGGGGTGCGGAAATCCGTCTCGGCCCAGCTGTTCCAGGGCACGTGGATCCAGCGGCTGGCCTGCTGGCCGAGCAGGTTGTTGGGACGATAGAGCAGGCGAACGCGCCAGTGATAGGACGTGCCCATCGCCAGCCCGGTGACCTCCTCGACGAGGAGCACGTTAGGAGTGACCACAGTGGTCCACGCCGCGCTGGTGCCGCTGATGACGACCGTCTCGGTGTAGGGCACGCCAACGGGCGCCACCTCCCACTGCAGCTTGACGTCCCCGCGCCCGATCGGCAGGCGCCCATTCAGCTGGAGCTGCACCGAGGTGGTCGAGTCGCTCATCCCCAGCCAGGAGATGGACCGGGCGCCAGCGGTGAACATCTGGCGCGGCAGGTAGGGCAGGCCGTTTCCGGCCCCCACAGAGTAGTAAACGGAAGCAACGCCCTCGCCGCTCTGGCCGGCGCTGGCGTCGGGGGCACCGACGACGAGGTCGGCATAGCCATCCCCATCGACGTCGCCGGCCGTTCCAACCGCCTGGCCAAAGTGCGCGCCGTCCTGCTCCCCATCTGTCATCCAGCAAGGGTCCGGGTCCAAATCGTACCGGGTGCCGCAAAAGACATAGACCCGGCCCCGATCCGGGCCTGTGCCGTCGTATCCGGGCGCAGCGACGGCGGTGTCGGCATAGTGGTCGCCGTTGACGTCGCCCAGCCCGGTCACGGCAGCGCCAAAGTGAGCGCTGTGCTGGCTCCCTTTGGCGGTCCAGGCGGGAACGATCCCGATGCCGCCCGGCCAGCCACGGTAGATAAAGACCGCGCCGGCATCGGTGTACGTATCGTCATAGTAAGGAGCGCCGACGACGAGGTCGGAGTAGTTATCGCCATTCACGTCGCCAGCGTTGCCCAGCGCCGCGCCAAGCCGGGCGCCGTCCTGATCGCCCTCGACGGTCCAGTCGCGCGTCGTGCTCAACCCGGCCGCAGAACCCCAGTAGCCGAATGCCGCCCCGGCGTCGACATCGTCGTTATCATAGCCGGGGGCGCCGACGATCACTTCGCTGTAGCCGTCATTGTTCGGGTCGCCCGCACTGCCCACCACGCTTCCGTACAGCGATCCCTCCTGGCCCCCATCCGCCATCCAGTCGTAGATGGCGCTGAGGCCAGCCGCGGAGCCATAGTAGACAAAAGCCGCGCCCTCATTCAACTGCCCGCCGTCGAAACCGGGGGCGCCGACGACGACATCGCCGTAGCCATCGCCGTTGACGTCGCCCGCCGTTGCCACGGAATGTCCATAGGCCGCTGCCACCTGCCCGCCCAGGCCGATCCAATCCGCCGTCAGGCTCAAGCCGGACGCCGAGCCGTGGTAGACAAAGGCAGCGCCCTCGTCGCCATACGCGTCGGTGTAGCCGTCCGCGCCGACGACGACGTCGCCGTAGCCGTCGCCGTTGACGTCGCCCGCGCTGCCCACCGAAAGGCCCATGTAGGCCCACGCCTGGTCGCCCTCGACCATCCAGTCCGCCGTCGTATTCAGACCCCAGGCGGAACCGTGGTAGACGACGGCGGCGCCTTCGTCCTCCTGGCCATTGTCATAGTAGGGCAGGCCGACGATGACGTCGGCATAGCCGTCGCCGTTGACGTCGCCCGCCGTCCCCACCGCGGCGCCCATCATCGCGCCGTCCTGGTCCCCTTCCGCCGTCCAGTTTGCCGTTTCCTGCAGGCCGTCGGTAGAACCATAGAAGGCATAGGCCATGCCCTCGTTGTCCTCCCCCTCGTTGCTGCGCGGGGAACCGACGACGATGTCGCTGTAGCCATCGCCGTTGACGTCCCCCGCCAGGCCCGTCGAGGTGCCAAAGCCACAGTTCTCTTGATCGCCCTCGACGATCCAGTCCGGCGTTGCCGCGGGACCGGACGACGAGCCGTGATAGACAAAAAGCCGGCCCTCGTTGGCCAGCTCGTTGTCATACTGCTCGGCGGCGATGACGAGATCGGCATAGCCATCGCCGTCGACGTCGCCGGCGGTGCTGACCTGGTTTCCCATCTGGGCGCCGGCCTGGTCAGATTCGCCGACCCAGGCCGGGGAAGTATCCAGCCCTGACGACGCGCCATAGTAGAGAAAGGCCGCCCCTTCGCTGATTTCGCCGTTCTCATAACCGGTCATGCCGACGAGAACGTCGCCATAGCCATCGCCGTTCACGTCGCCCGCCATGCCGACCGCGGCGCCATAATAGCCAAAGTCCTGATCCCCTTCCATCATCCAGGCCGGGGTGACCTCCAGGCCGGTCGCCGAGCCGTGGTAGACGAATGCAGCGCCCTCGTTCGATTCGCCAGCGTCGTAGAGGATGGCGCCGACGACGACATCATAATACCCGTCGCCGTTCACATCACCGGCCGTGCTGACGGCACTGCCGAAACGGGCGTTGATCTGTCCACCATTGGCGACCCAGGCGGGAGCCAGGCCCAGCCCGCCGGCGGAGCCGTGGTAGACAAAAACCATGCCCTCGTTGGACTCGCTGTTGTCATAGAGCTCGGCGCCGACGATGACGTCGGCATAGCCATCGCCGTTCACGTCCCCCGCGGCTTTGATCGCGCTGCCCAGAAACGCATCGTCCTGGTCGCCCTCGACCATCCAGTCGGGCGCGGTGCTGGGGCCAGTGGCAGAGCCGTAATAGGCATAGACGCTGCCCTCGTCGACCTGGCCGTCGTCGAACTCGGGCGCGCTGACGATCACGTCGCCAAAGCCATCGCCGTTCACGTCCCCAGCCATCGCAACGGCGCTGGCAAAGTGGGCGCTGGCCTGGCTGAACTCGACCGTCCAGCCGGGGGTTGTGCTCAGGCCGTCGACTGAACCGAAAAAGATAAAGGCCGCGCCCGCATCGACGTCCCCATTGTCGTAATAGGGTGCGCCGACGATGACCTCGGCATAGCCGTCTCCATTCACGTCGCCGGCCGAATCTACGGCGGTGCCAAAGAAAGCGCCGACCTGCCCACCCTCCGTATACCAGCTCACCTCAGTGGCCAGACCATCGGTAGCGGCGGAGAGGACAGCAGAGAAGGTGAGGGGATAAACAGCCGCCGGGGCATCGCCGGCCAGTTCGAGGGTCCAGGCCTGCAATTCCGCGCCCGAAACTCGAAGCTGGGCGGCCAGTTGGCGACCGGTGGCGTCGACGAGGCGCAGGTCAGTGTAGCGCAGGACGGGCTGCCCATCCGCCGCGGTCAGCTCGACGTCATCGCCGACGCGACGCGGGACGAGGTCACCGCTGATATCCAGGATCAGAGACAGCGGGCCGGCAGAGAGGGGGGCTGAGAGGACAAGTTCCTGCCGCAGGCCGCGCGCGTCGTTGTGATACCGTTCGACGATGCCGGGACGGCGGTATTCGACCACATGGCCGTCTGGATAAAGGGCCGCTGCGCCGACGGGCATCCCCCCCCAGGCGGAGAGGGAGAGATTCAAACGCCAGGGCGGCGCCGCGGCGTCATCCGCCCAGGTGCGGGGGATTACCGCCACCTCGCCGGGGGTAAAGTAGACGCGCAGGTTGTGGGCCCGGTTGGGAGCGTGATAAGCCGCCGCCACGTCCGCCAGGTGCGTCCTTTCCTGCCAGGTGACCTGGTACTCGGCGAGCTGGACGCTCCCCATCGCTCTCGTCCACCAATCGCCGCCTGTTTCTGCGGCAGTGACCGCCAGCAGAGCGCCCGCCCGTTCACCTGGCACCAGGGGAGCCGCAAACATCTGCGCGGCCCAAGGGCCAGGCAACACTGCCATGCCAATGATGACAACCATGATCGAGAAACGCCAGAACTTCATTGATACCTCCAGATGTAAAAAGTCAACGCTCAGCCAGTTGCCCTTGGATGATTCCCCAAGCACGGAGAAAGAGGGTTTGTGGGTGTCGGGGGCGGCAAAGCCGCCTGCAACACCCGCAAACCCCCCTCTCCAGCCTTGGGAGGGCATCCCGGCGGCTCGCCTGAGCAGTTAGGAATCAAGTGCGAACAGCTTGAGCGGTTGCGCTGTGAGTATATGTAGAATACCGCGTTTGTCAAGACACACTCGAACGGGAGCGATGGAATTGCCCTCTTCCCTGTTCCGTGCTACCATGGGGCGCTGTGAAGCACGACAAGGCCGGATAAATATGAATGATTTGCAGCCCATGACCAGCCATCCTCAATCCGTCATCGACGCACTTCAAGAACGGATCGACTACCGTTTCGCAGAGACCGACTGGCTACTCCGCGCCCTGACCCATTCTTCCTACCTCAACGAACACCCGGAAGAGAAAAGCGACAACCAACGGCTCGAATTCCTGGGCGATGCGGTGCTCGACTTTGCCGTCGCCGCGTGGATTTTTGTCGCTTACCCCGAATTTCAGGAAGGAGAGATGACCCGGCTGCGAGCAGCGTTGGTGAGGGAAGAGCAACTGGCCGCTTTTGCCCGCCAGTTGGGCCTGGGCGCAGCGCTGCGGTTGGGCCGGGGCGAGGAGGAGGGCGGCGGCCAGGCCCGGCCGGCGAACCTGGCCGACGCTTTTGAAGCCCTGATGGGGGCGCTTTACCTGGACGGCGGGCTGGCCCCCGTCCAGCAAATCTTGCTGCAATTGATCCAGCCCGTTGCCGAGCGGATCATTTCCAGTGCCGCGGATAAGGACGCCAAAAGCCGCTTCCAGGAATGGGCCCAGGGCACGCTCGGGGTGACGCCGCGCTACCACATCGTCGACGAGACAGGCCCCGACCACGACAAACTCTTTGTCGCCGAGATCACCCTGGAGCAAACGGTCGTCGGGCGGGGAGAGGGCCATTCCAAACAGCTCGCCGAACAAGCAGCCGCCCAGGCAGCGTGGGAAGAAATGTCCCAAGCGAACCGGATTGTCACTGCCCAACCGGTCGCCGCAGGTGGGGGGGCAGGCGAAGCGGGAGAGCACCCAGGTACAACCGGCTGAGTCGTGGCCGATCGTACAGCCTACACGCAATGGGGGTACTGATGAACAAGAAAGAACGCGAAAAGATAAAAAATGCGCTGGAGCAGTGGGAACGGACGACGTTACAACCGACGTTGGAGCGCCGGGCAGAACGGAGCGAAGAATTCATCACCGCTTCCAGCGACCCGGTCAAGCGGCTGTACACCCCGCTGGACGTAGAAGGGGAATATGCGGAAAAGCTGGGCTTTCCGGGCGAATACCCATTCACCCGCGGCGTGCATCCGACCATGCACCGCGGCCGGCTGTGGACGATGCGAATGTTTGCCGGATTTGGTACCGCGGAAGAGACCAACGCCCGCTTCAAGTACCTGCTGGAACAGGGCCAGACGGGGCTGTCCGTTGCCTTTGACCTGCCGACGCTGATGGGATACGACACCGACGCTCCCCAGGCGATGGGCGAGTTTGGCAAATGCGGCGTGGCAATCTCTTCGCTCAAGGACATGGAGATTCTCTTCGACGGCATTCCGCTGGACAAGGTGACGACCTCGATGACGATCAACAGTCCGGCCGCGGTGGTCTGGGCCATGTACATTGCCGCTGCCGAGCAGCAAGGGGTGCCAATGTACCAGTTGGGCGGTACGATCCAGAACGACATCTTGAAAGAGTACATTGCGCAGAAGGAATACATCTTTCCCCCCCACCCTTCGATGCGGCTGGTGACCGACACGGTGGAATTTGGCAGCGAGAACCTGCCGCAGTGGAACACCATCTCGATCTCTGGCTACCACATCCGCGAGGCCGGGGCGACGGCGGCCCAAGAGCTGGCCTTTACCCTGATCGACGGCATCGAGTACGTCCGCTGGGCGCTGGAGCGGGGGCTCGACGTCGACGCCTTTGCGCCGCGCCTGTCCTACTTTTTCAACTGCCACAACGACTTTTTGGAGGAAATCGCCAAGTTCCGCGCCGCACGCCGAATATGGGCGCGGGAGATGCGCGAGACCTTTGGCGCCCAGAATCCCCGCTCCTGGTGGCTGCGCTTCCACACCCAGACCGCTGGCTGCACCCTCACCGCCAAGCAGCCCGAGATCAACATCGTCCGCGTGGCCATCCAGGCCCTGGCCGCAGTGCTCGGCGGAACTCAGAGCCTGCACACCAACAGCATGGACGAAGCCCTGGCACTGCCCAGCGAGTTTGCCGTCACCGTTGCCCTGCGCACCCAGCAGATCATCGCCCACGAGTCGGGCGTGGTCAACACCGTCGATCCGCTGGGTGGCTCTTATGCCATCGAGGCCCTCACCGATCGCATGGAGCAACAGGCGTACGACTACTTTGCGCGCATCGAGGCCCTGGGCGGGGTGCTGCCCGCTATCGAGCTGGGTTTCTTTCAGCAAGAGATCGCCGACGCCGCCTACCGCTACCAGCGCGAGATCGACGCGCAGCGGCGGGTGATTGTCGGGGTCAACGAGTACGCAGACGACGAGCCGCTGCGGATCCCGCTGCTGGAGATGGATCCGCAAGGGTATGAGCGGCAGCGGGCGCGGTTGGAACAGGTGCGGAAAGAGCGGGACAATGGCGCCGTAGGCCAGGCCCTCGACCGCCTGCGCATTGCCGCCGAGGGCAGCGAAAACACCATGCCCCACATCCTGCGCGCGGTGAGAGCCTACGCCACGCTGCAAGAGGTCATGGACATCTTTCGCGAGGTGTTTGGCCTGTACCAGGAGCCGATGATTTTATAGCGGGCGCCCTTCCGAGCAACCTCAATACCCTGCCCCCTCCAAGAGGTTGATCGCTGCGATCAGCACGTTCAGGGCATTGTTCACCTCTTGCCGCGCCACTCCCCACTGCTGGAAGGGGATGCTTCCTCCCTCCGGGTTGGCCAAAAAGTCCCGGCAATTCTGGGTCATATTTGCCGCACCAGACGAAAAAATATAGACTGCTTGCTGATAGCTGGCGTAGGCGTTTTGCACCGTCGAACTGCTCCCGGAGACATTGTAGGTTGGCGCAGCGACGATGGCATCGTAAGAATCGACAACGTCCTGACAGTCGATCCACCCCTGTCTCACTGCGACGTCGATCAGGCCGCCAAATCTCTCGATTTGCGTGCGCTTGGTGCGCAGCGTGCCCAACAGCTGAGACCCAACGTCCCGTGGAACGGCGGTCGGCGGGGGGCCAGCTGGAGTTGCAGTGGCAGTCGCCGTTTCGGTGGGCGGTGGAACGGGGGTCGACGTCAACGTGGGAGTTGGTTCTGGCGTCGGCGTATTCGTCGGCTCCGGCGTGTAGGTCGGCAGAGGGGTATAGGTCGGATAAGGCGTCGCGGTTGGATACGGCGTAGGCGTCGGCTCCTCTTCGGTCAGGCTGCATGCCGCCTGGACCACAATCGACAATAAAAGGCAAATAACCAGAACGAGCAATTTCTTTTTCACGTTTTTCCTCCTTGAATCCAGTTGCATCATCGATACCCGTCTCGCTTTGATCCCTGCAAAAGGAAAAAGTCCAGGCCGACAGCGGGGACGGCACATTATAGCATAGAACGCGCGAGGGAACCACTGTTCGAGCAAACCAGCTCAGATCATTTGCTCTTTCCCCACTTTTGTAGTAAACTATTTATCACTACAATGAGGAGGACAACGAGACAAGATGACAGAAGAAGGACGCAGGAAGGCGCTGGAATCGGCGTTGGCAACGCTGACCAAGCGGTTTGGGGAAGGGACGGTGATGCGGTTGGGGGAAGCGTCGCACCTGGCAGTGGACGTCATCCCCACCGGTTCACTCTCGCTTGATCTTGCCCTGGGCGTCGGCGGCATTCCGCGGGGCCGCGTGACAGAGATTTATGGGCCGGACGGAGCCGGCAAGACCACCCTGGCCCAGCACATTGTCGCCGAAGCGCAAAAGAAGGATGGGGTAACGGCGTACATCGATATGGAGCACGCCCTGGACCCCACCTATGCTGCTGCCTGCGGCGTTGATGTGGACAACCTCTACATTTCTCAGCCGGATACAGGAGAACAGGCTCTCGAGATCGCCGAAGCATTGGTGCGCAGCGGTGCGGTCGACCTGGTCGTGATCGACTCGGTCGCGGCCCTCGTGCCCCGAGCGGAGCTCGAAGGCGAGATGGGGGATTCCCACCCCGGACTGCAAGCACGGCTGATGAGCCAAGCCCTGCGCAAGTTGTCGGGAGCTATCAAGCAGTCGAACACGGCCATGGTCTTTACCAACCAGCTGCGAGAAAAGATCGGCGTCATGTTCGGCAATCCCGAGACCACTTCCGGTGGCCGTGCGCTCAAATTCTATGCCAGTGTGCGGCTCGACGTGCGACGAGTGACGGGGATTAAGCACCGCGGAGAAATGATCGGCGTCCGCACCCGCGTGCGAGTGACCAAGAACAAGGTCGCGCCGCCGTTTCGAGTTGTCGAGTTCGACATTATCTATGGCCAGGGAATCAGCCGGGAGGGCGACCTGCTAGACCTGGGCGTTGATCTTGGGGTGATCGAAAAACGGGGCTCGTATTATGGTTACCAGGGCGAGAACTTTGCCCAGGGACGGGAAAGTGCCAAGAATTACCTGGCAGAAAATCCGGAGCTGACCAATACCATCGAGTCCGTGATTCGCCAACAGGCGCTGGTACCCCCAACCGACGATTCCGACGACTCGGAAGACATAGAATTGAGCTAGGTTTTCCCAGCCAACTTCCTGCGTCGCGGCTGAACCACAGCCACGACAATGATTGCGTGTTCTACCCTTTGATGGGATACCCGTCAAAGGAAGGCCCTGTGTGACCGGTATTTGTTGGTGAATCGAGCGTAAAAGGGGGTCCCCCAGCAGTCCGACGTTGGGGTAGGCACTTTTTCTACCGGTCCAGACACGCGAGACCCGCCGTGGCGGTTGAGCCACGGCGGGTTTTTTTATGGGTGGACAGATCACAGCATTAAAGGTTCAAAAACGCAACCCGCAGCGGGTGAACGTCTTTTTGGACGGTCAATTCGCTTTCGGGCTGGCGGCGATCGAGGCAGCCCATCTGCGGACGGGGCAGTTCCTCTCTGACGACGAGGTCGCCAGCCTGAAAGGGCGGGACGCGGTAGAACGGGCGGCCGACCGCGCGCTGAACCTCCTCTCCTATCGCCCTCGCAGCCAGGTGGAGGTCCGCCGCCGTCTGGCTGAAAAAGGTTTCGAGGACGAGGCAATTGACGGGGCGCTGGATCGCCTACAGCGCAGCGAGTTAGTCAATGATCGGGCTTTTGCCCGCTATTGGATTGAAAATCGGTTCCAGTTCAAACCTCGGGGTTTGGCCCTGTTACGCCAGGAACTGCGCCAAAAGGGAATCGACGACCGGATCATCGTGGAAACCCTCGCGGAATACGATGAAAATGATGCCGCAGTTCGGGCTGCTGAAGGAGGCATTCGCCGCTTGCGCGGTCTCGAGCCGGCTGCCTTTCGGCGCAAGCTGACGGATTATCTGCGGCGGCGGGGGTTTTCCTACTCGGTCATCGCCCCCATCGTGCAGCGCGCCGTGGCCGACCACGCCCCAGAGGACTCTTGGCAAAAAGATGAGGTGTGACAATGAACGGTTGGACAATGAATGGCTTGTGGATCATCCTGTTCGGTATTGTCGGCCTGGGGGTCGGAATTGCGGTCGGGTATTACCTCAACCGGATGGTGGGGCAGAACCAGATCGCCAAGGCCCAGGCAGAAGCGCAGCGGATCACAGCAGACGCCGAGTCCCGGGCTCAGAACGCGGTCCTGGCGGCAAAGGATGAAGCGGTCAAGATTCGCGACCAAGCCCAGGCCGAGTCGTCGCGCTGGCGGGCGAACCTGCACCGCGAGGAGGAGCGGCTGCAGAAACGGCGGGAGCAGCTCGACGAGCGGCAGGAGACGCTGGACAAGCGCGAGCAGCGGCTGGGCAAGCGCCAGAGCACGATTGACCGGCAGCGGAACGAGATACAGAAACTCTACGACCAGCGGCTGCAGGAGTTGGAAAAAGTAGCACAAATGACCCGCGGCGAAGCACACCAAGAACTGCTCCAGGTGGTGGAGGACGATGCCCGCCAGGATATGGCCCGCATTATCCGCGAGATCGAACAAGAGGCAAAGGAGGAAGGAGATCGGCGGGCGCGCAAAATCCTCACCGTGGCCATCCAGCGGATAGCAACCGACCACGTGGCCGAGATGACCGTCTCTTCCATCGATTTGCCTTCCGACGAGATGAAGGGCCGCGTGATTGGCCGCGGCGGGCGAAATATCCGCGCCTTTGAACAGGCCGCCGGTGTAGACGTGGTGGTCGACGACACCCCCGAGGCGATAACAATCTCCTGCTTCGATCCGATCCGCCGCGAGATCGCGCGCCGGTCGATGGAACGGCTGGTGGTCGACGGACGGATTCACCCCAGCCGCATCGAAAAAATCCTCTCGGATTCGCGCAAAGAGGTGGAGCAGGTCATCCGCGACGAAGGGGAGCGGGCGGTCTATGAGGCGGGGGTGTCCGGCCTCCATCCCGAACTGGTCAAGCTGTTGGGCAAGCTCTACTTTCGCACCAGCTACGGCCAGAACCAGCATGCCCACGCCATCGAATCGGCCAAGCTGGCGGCAATGCTCGCCGCCGAGCTAGGAGCGAACGTCGAGGTGTCCCGGCTGGGCGGGCTGCTGCACGACATCGGCAAGGCGATCGACTTTGAGGTGGAAGGCACGCACTCGGCCATCGGGGCCGACCTGGCGCGGCGGTACGGCGTGCCCGACGAGGTGGTGCACTGCCTGGAAGCCCACCATCACGAGGTGGAACCCCAGTCGGTAGAGGCGGTCATCGTTGAGGCGGCAGATGCCATCTCCGGCGCTCGCCCCGGCGCCCGGCGGGAAAGCCTGGAACAGTACATCAAGCGCATTCACGCCCTGGAAGAGATCGCCTCTTCCTTCGACGGCGTCGCCGAGACCTATGCCATCCAGGCCGGCCGCGAGATTCGCATCATCGTCAAGCCGGAAGAGATCGACGACCTAGCCGCCATTCAACTGTCGCGGGATATTGCCACCAAGATCGAGGAGGGGATGCAGTATCCAGGCCAGATCAAGGTGATGGTGATTCGAGAGACGCGGGCGGTCGATTATGCCAAGTGATTAACCGCTGAATCCGAATCCGCTGGGCGCGAAGCCAACGACGAGGGCCGAGAATTGCGCGGCCAAACTCTGGCGGGCGGTCGGGCAGACGGCGCAGCTTGCCCTCTTCCTCCAGCCGACCCCAGAGGGCAAAGAACCGTTCTTGCAGCTCCTCGTCGCTGAACTCGCACCCCCGCTCAGCCGCCTCGTGGGCCAGATGCTCGATGTAGGCCGCCGTCTCGTCGATCAACGTCTCGACCGGCTCGAACACCATTCCCCAGCCATAGACCGGGTCCAGCGGCATGGAGCCAAACTCCATTGGCGAAGGGCGGCGCAGTTTTTCCTCACCCATCTCATTCTCCCCACCCGCTGACGGCAAAAACCGCCTCCAGCAGCGCGCGGCGCTCTTCCGCCGTCATAGGTCGCGGGCGCGCATATTCTTCCAACATTGCCGTCAGCAGCTCGACGCTCAGCAGCCGCCCGTCGTAAAAGAACAGCCGGTCGACAAACTCTTGCCGCGTTTCCAGCGATTGCATCTGGTCAAAGAAAAGATTGCCCAGCCCATAGTGGATCAGCGCCCCGGCACGAAAATCAAAGCCCTGGGGTTGGTGGGCCTGGCTGCCCTGGACCAGCACCGCCCCCGCGTCCGCCAGCGCGCGAAAGGTGTCCCGCTGGGCGGCAGTAGGAAAATACTCATAGGTCTCGTACGCCTGGACGGTACAGATGGGCAGCCAGCCCGCGGCGCGCAGGGCAGTGACCTGGGCACGCAACGCTTCCCAATCACAAGGAGCAGCGCCGGGCGACTCTTCCGTCGCCCAGGCGTAGGCCGGGCCGACGGCGTTGCAGCCCACAAAAGCCAGCCGGTTGGGCCCGATGGTCACGGTCAACGGGCGGGTCGCCTCCGCCAGGTCTGTACCGCCGCCAAACCAGCGCCACCCCCGCTCACGGAACATGTCCAGCGTGTGCAGGTTCGGCCTGATGCCATAGTCGTTGTTGTGGTTCCCCGTCAGCTCGATGACGTCAACCTCTGCCGCTTCCAACAGCTCGATGTACCGGTCGTGAGAGCAAAAGGTCATCGTCCCCAGCTGTGGCGGCACGGGACAGTCGGGAGTGAACGACACCTCGTTGCTGACGTGAGTCAAGTCCGCACTGCGCAGCCAATCGCCGATATCCTGGGCGGGGTAGGTCGTCCCACGAGATTCCATGGTCTGGGCGGTGCCCCGCGTCAGCGCGGTGACGCCGGTCATGATCACCACTGCCAGCCGGCTCTCGTCGCGGTTGGCCAAGTCGCCGGGCAGCATGCCCAGCGCATCCGGACGTCGTTCGCTGCTCAAGTAGAGGGCAACGGAGAGGGGGTAACGAGCGAACGCGTCCCCCCGTTCCAGCGGCGAGAGCCCGTCGATCCGCAGCACCTTCCAGCGCGGTTCCAACTCGTGAAAGGGCAGGATCGCCCAGGCATCGGCCTGGAGCGCGTCAGCCAGCATGTCGCCAGCCTCCACGACGCGCACGATCCCGCCCGCCGGCGCTCCCCACTGCACTGCCAGGGCGTCCGCCGTATCCGCTGCAAGCAGCAGGGTGCGCCCGACCCATGGCCCCGCCGGCGTCCCGGCCCAGGCGGCCTGCAGGTCGGCCAGGGAGACCGCGTCCTCGATGGTGTAAAAAGGCGCAGCGAGGGCATAGGCCCACGTTCCGACCCCCAGCGCCCCCGGGTCTCCCTGCAGGTCCAGGCGGACGTCGGCAGCGAGGGGGTCGTCGGCCCAGGCAAAATGGCCGGAATCCAGGTCGACGGTTTCACGCAGGCGGCTGCAGGCCGCGTCGGGCACTGCGGTCGCGCAGCCGACCGTGACCGGCCAGGCCGGCGTCGGGGTTGGAATGGGGGTGGGCGTCGCCGTGGGCGTGGGCGTCAGCGTAGGGCGCGGCGTGCGAGTGGGCGTAGGCGTGATGTCAAAGCGATAGGCCGGGCCGCACGAGCCCAAAGCCACCAGGGCCAACCCGACGACGAGCAGCAGCAGCAAGAGCCACTTCAGGCGACGAGAGGCGGCGTTGTTCACCGGCAAACCTGTTCGCTCTTTCTACTCGCCAAACGGCGAGGTGTTGTGCACCCACACCGTGTCGCCGACGCTGGCCCAGTGATAGATCCACTCGGCATCCCGCGGCGCCAGGTTGACGCAGCCGTGGCTGCGGGTAAAGCCAAAGGCGTCGTGCCAGTAGGCAGTGTGGAGGGCGGTGGGCCCGTTAAAGTAGAGCGTCCACGGCACATCTTCCAGGTAATACCATGCCGGGCTGCCGTCCTGGACATCCGGGTTGCTCATCTTGCCCGCGTCCAGCTTGAGCCAGATGCGGAACACCCCCGAGTCGGTCCAGGTCGAACCGGGACGGCCGCTGGAGATGAGCGTCGCATAGACCATGCGCGTTCCTTGATAGAGCGCAATCGTCTGCTCGAACAGATCGACCTCGATCCACCGCCCCTCTCCCACGCCCGCTGGCGGCGGGTCGACGGTGACCCTGGAAACGTGGCTCTGTTCCACCCACTGCTCCGGCCCGATCAAGTACCAGATTTCATCCCCCCGGAGTTCCTGCGCATAGATGGTGACCAGCTGGTATCGTTGATAGAGCGGCGCGCTCTCGTCCGGGGCGGCCTGGGGGGTGCGGGCCGGACGGGTCAGGCGGTTGATCCAGGCAAAGGAGTACGCAGGCTGCTCGTTGAGATAGACGCCCTGGAAGCGGGAGGGACGGCCAATGGCAAGAGCGTCGGCGGAGACGAATTCGCTGGGGTTGATCTGGTACCACCGCGCGCCCTCGTATTCCACCTCCCCGTCGACGCTCACCCACTGGTCGCCAGAGTACAGGATGCGCACCGGCGGCAGGCCCAGAGCGGCCTCCAGCGGATGGCGATAGATGGACAGGGGAAGGGTGCGGACGTAGGCAAAGGTGAAGGGAACGACGTCCTCCTCGGGATCGACTTCCATCTCGACCAGCGGGAGTTCGGGCAGCGGGTCGGGCAGCCGGATGTGGGAGATGCGATAGTCGGTCGTTGCGGGGCCATTCCCTGGGCAGCTCTGCCGCCAGCGCCAGACCCGCCCGGGCGTACAGACGACACCGTTGATTGCCGGCGGGGACAACGGCTCGGCAACGGACCCGCGGGGAGGGTACTCTGTTGCCGCGGCGGTGAGCGGAAAGCCCAACACGACCACAGCGGCGGCCGCCAGCATGCAGAAAAGAACACGCCGGCTGATTCTGGGCACCACAAATCCTCGTTGCATCGGAGACCTCTCGCAAACCGGCGCTAGGGCAACGGCAAGCTGAAAGGGGACATCCCGAACAGATCGAACAACCAGAGCCAAAAGCGCTCGGGGGCAACCCAGAGAAAGGCGGCGACGGCGATGCAGAGGACCAGAACGACGACCAGGCACCCCACCCCAATCCACAACCCGCGACGGCTCCGCCGGGGCGGATGGGCAACGCTTTCGGCCACCGGCGGTGCGGAGTAGGTTGGCGGGGGAGGTGGAGAGCTGGCCTGCGGCTTCAGGGAAGGAATCTCGCCCGGCCGGGTCACCACCGTCTCTTCCATGCCAGTAGGCCGGCCGTAAAAAGTCAGCGTCACCGATTCCCCCAGTCCGACCACGTCGCCGTTGGCGAGGGTATGCGGGGAGGTCAAGCGCATCCCGTTGACAAAGGTGCCGTTGGTGCTTCCCAGGTCTTCCAATACGATCACCCCGCCCTGGAGGGTCAGCCGAGCGTGCTGGCGGGATACCTGCAGATGGCCAATAGCCAGATCGTTGGAGGGATCGCGGCCGATGGTGATGATCTCGCTGTCCAGTGTAAACGTCTGCCCCGACTGCGGGCCTTGGGTCATTACAAGGCGAAACCCGTCTGTCATTCTCCCTGTCTCCTTACGACACAATGATAGAAACCCCTATCAGAAAAGTATAGTAACTGCTCAGGCTGCCCACCCGGATGCTCTCCCGTGCCAGAGAAGGGGGAAAATGTGGGTGTTGCGGGCGGCTTCGCCGCCCGCAACACCCACACCCTCCCCTTTTCCGGACTTGGGAGAGCATCCAAGGGCAACCGGCTGAGCAGTTACAAAGTATATATGGTTCTCGCCGCTTGTCAAACGGCCCAAGTGGTGTACACTGGTAGCCATGAAAATCATTGATGCGCACGAGGACATTGCATGGAACGTCCTGACTTTTGGGCGGGACATACTGAACAGCGCACAAGAAACGCGGCGGCAGGAGGAGGGAACCCGGATTCCCAGCTACAACGGGAGCTGCATGCTGGGGCTGCCCGACTGGCTGGCGGGCGGCGTCGCCCTGGTTTGGGGCTCGCTCTTTGTTGCACCGGCCCGCCGTTCGCTGGGGAGCTGGGACAGCGAAGCGTACGCCGATGCGGAGCAAGCCCACCGGCGCTTTTCCGCTCAACTGGACGTCTACCACCGGCTGCGGGATCAGTCGAAACAGATCGAGCTGGTGGGCAGCCAGGCCGACCTGGAGGCGGTGTGGGAGCCGCAAGAAGGCGCGGCGCCCCGCGTGGGAATCCTGCCGCTGATGGAAGGAGCGGACGGGATTCGTCGTCCGGCCGAGGTGGCAGAGTGGCATCGACGCGGTGTGCGGGCGGTGGGGCTGACCTGGGCAACCCGCTCTCGCTACGCCGGCGGGAATGTGGAGCCCGGCCCCCTCACCGACGCCGGGCGCGAACTGCTGGCGGCGATGGCCGACGTCGGCATGGTGCTCGACGTCAGCCACCTGGCCGAGGAAGCTTTCTGGGAAGCCGTGGAGCGGTACCAGGGGCCAGTCGCTGCCAGCCACGCCAACCCGCGCGCCATCGTCCCCGGCCCGCGCCAGCTGTCCGATGGCATGATTGCCGCGCTGGCGGAACGGGACGGTGTGATCGGGATCGTGCCCTTCAACCGCTTCCTCAGCCGCGGCTGGGCGCCGACAGATGGAAAAGAGACAGTGACCATCCAGCACGTAGCGGCGGCGATCGACCACGTCTGCCAGGTCGTCGGCGACGCCGCGCACGTCGGCCTGGGTTCGGACTTTGACGGCGGGTTCGGCGCGGAATCGGCGCCAGCCGGGATCGACACGGTGGCAGATCTGCCCAAGATCGCCGCTGCCCTGGGCGAGCGCGGCTATGCCGACGCACAGGTGGCGGCGATCATGGGCGAGAACTGGCTGCGCTTGCTGCGCGCGGCCCTGCCCGCCGACTAGGTTGCAGGCAGCAGCTCAGGCTTCCCGCCCGACGAGGCGCCGGAAAAAGGCGCGGCGGGACGTGGCGCGGATGATGCGTCCCGCCCGTTTGGCAGCGTAGGGGTCGCCCGGCGTGGGACCGTAGGCGGTCGCCTGGTACTCGGCCAGCAAGCCCCTGACATAGACCGCGCTCTCGGGAAGAAGTTGGATCAAAGCCGCGGCCCGCTCGGCAGGGGTATAGTGAGGGGCCGGTGCCCCGCCCAGCAGTGACAAGGCGCGGTTGATCTCGCCGTAGGCGCGTTCCAGGAGCGGCAACGTGCTGCGCCGGGCCCAGCGACGCAAAGCCGGCGGCGGCCCGAGGCCCAGTCGGCGCATCCCCCGCTCCAGCAGCAACGAGACGGGCGGCAGCAGCTGCCGCTGCCGGACACGCCACAGCAACAAGACCGCGAGCGCTCCCAGGCCCAGCAGCAGCGGGCCAAAGGGAAACCGGCGCCGCAGCGGCGGCGGCGCGCTGCCGCCAGCCGCATAGGGATCGAGGGCCAACAACTCCTCTAGCCGCTCCTCCAGGCGGTCCCGCCCCCCATCCCCCATCTCTCCACCCGCTGCCCCCCCGCTGCCCTCCGGCCCGTCCATGTCCTGCGTCGCCCGCTCCCCTGCCGGCCGCTCGATGAAAACCTCGGTCGCAGTCGGCTCAAACTCGACCCAGCCCAGGGTGGGAAAATAGACCTCGGGCCACGCGTGCAGGTCGTACCGATGCACCAGGTAGATGTTTGTTTCGGGCTGGCGTTCGCCGGAGGAAAAACCGGCCGCCAGGCGGGCGGGAATCCCCAGCGTGCGCAGCAGGATGACTTCGGAAGAGGCGTAATAGTTGCAAAACCCCTTCTGCACGTCGAACAGGAACCAGTCCAACGGCTCCTGTTCGTCCGGGCGGTCCTGGGGAAGCGTGTCGCTGTAGGGGTAGGTGCGCAGGTGGGTGGTGACGGCAACCGCAATGTCGTAGGGATTGTCCAATCCCTGCGCCAGCTCCTGGGCCAGCTCGTAGGTTTGGGAAGTGATTTCTGGCGGAAGCTGCAGGTAGCGGTTGCGGACCCATTGTGGATAGTCCCTGCCCGCAGACCGCAACTGGGAGACGGTGAACGTGCTGGGAGAAGACCACGCCCGGTACTTTTCCCCCGCCGCAAGCGGGGTGACGGCGTGCAGGGCGAACATGTCCAGCCCTCCGCCAGGAGTGGGACTCGCGTCGGCATAGACCGGGCGGTCGATCCACAGCGGTTGAGGGGCAGCATAGATGATGCCCAGGCCAGTCGCCGGGGTAAAGGTAAACGTCAGCGTCTCGCGATGCTGCAGGCCGGGCACGGTGGCGCCGAAATGGGCCAGGGTGATCGGCATGGTGGCGGAAAAGACGCTGCGCCAGCGCCCGTCGGCATAGGTGTCATAGGTGTGGGCACGCCAGTAATAGGGCGGCATGAGCTCGGAGCGCGGCGGGGCATCGACGGTCAGGACGAGCTCGCTGGAAGCGGTAAATTGGGTGCCCAGCACCAGGCGATCGCCATAGTCATCCTGGACATAAACCAGGGCGGTGCCACGCAGGGCGTCGAAAGCGTGGCCGAGCCGCTCCGTCAACTCTGCCCAGGGCTTGGTGACCGTCAGCCACGCTTCTCGCACTGCCGGCATCGCGTCGGCCGCCGCGGGGATGGACCAAGAGACCAGGACCAGCAGCAGGGTGACGACGATGACTGTACGGGCAATCTCCAGCCCCATGTAGGGCAAGGTTTGGGCGCGATAGCGGCGCCACTCGACCTGGTAGCGCAGATAAGCAAAACGGGCCACCAGCAGCAGCGCCAAGAACAGGTAGAAGGCAACAAACCACATCCGCCTGGAGACGTACGGATCATAGGCCTGGATGACCAGCATCAACAGGCCGCCGGGGATGATCGACTGCCACGGCCGCCCGTGCCGGGTGAGAGAATAGCCGGCGTGCAGGCTCACGCCCCAAAAGAGGCTGTCCATCAGCATGAGAAAGAGCAGGGGGTCGCGCACCGACTCCTGGCGCGCCAGCAAGCCGGCGGTTTTCGCCAGCCGCGCCAGCAGCTCGGACACCCGCTCCACCCACAACGAGCCCTCATCCAGCGTGACGCCCAACTGCCAGCCGACGACAAAGAGGCCATAGGCAAGGGACAAAAGGAGCGCGATCCGTGGCGAGAAGCAACTGCCGCCCAGCGCCAGCCCGGTCAATAAGCCTAAAAAGACCACCGTCTGGACCAGACCCAGGTGGTCGGTCCAATCGGTTGCCCCCAGGCGGGCAGCGGCGATGGTCATTGCCCCCAGCAGCAACAAGGCCCCCAGAAGGTCCCACCAACGTTCTGGGCGCGGACTGTTGTCGTTTCGTCGATTCTTTTTCATCGTGACAGTTGGGCCATTCCCTGGGCCGCGACGACGACGCCCAGGGCAACCACCAGGTCGGCCCCGCGGTCCACGCGGCAGACCGGTGCGCCGAGGGAAGCGATGGTGTGGGCCAGCCTGGCGCTCCCCGCCGGTCCGCCAAAGGAAGCAGCGTCGAGCAGAACGATAACTGGCCGCAGGCCGCGCCGCAGTAGATAATCGGCCGTCAGGGCCACGTCCTGCCGCACAGAGGGCGTGACCAGGATCACCGTGCTGCCGCGCGGCAGGTGTTGCGCCTGCGCCGTCGCCAGGGCCGAGATCGACATCTCGCCCGTTGCCTGCAGCAGGGCCAGCGCTTCCAGTATCTTGCCCAACTGGCGCCCGCCGCGGTCGGGGGGCAGCACATCCAATCCCTGGTTGTAATAGGCCAGCCCGACCGTCCGCCCGCGGCGCAAAAAGTAGCGCGCCAGAGAGGCGGCAATGCTCACGGCGTATTCCTCGGTCGAGGGCGGCAGTTCGACCTGGGGCAGCGGCTGCCAGAAGGCGTCTGCGGCCTCCTCCAGCGTGCGCGAGGAGTGTTTGACGCGCACCGCCCGCTCTGCATCGACGACGATCCAGACCTCGGCCAATGGGTCCAGCTCAAACTCTTTCGCCATCAGCCGCCCCCGCCGCGCCGTGCTCGGCCAGTGGATGCGGTTCATGGAATCACCGGGGGCATAGTCGCGCACAGTCGCCGCGTTTGGCGTGACCTGGTGCGTACGGCGCCGCAGCGCCTCCCCGCCTGGCAGCAAGCCCGGTGGGCTGGGAAAAGCGCGCACCTCAAACATCAGGGGATAGACGAGCACTGATTTGCCGGCCGGCACAGTCCGGCTGACGGGAAAGAGGCCAAAGGGGTCCGCCGATCTCAGCTCGGTCGGTCCCAGCGGGAACACCCCGCGCCGGACCAGGCGAGTTCGCGCCAGGTAGGAGCCGCCTTCGCGCCCGCCGATCCGCGTCAGCACGCGAGAGCCCTGGGCGCCCGGCAAGGCAGAGCGATCGCGCACCTCGACCCACAGCCGCGGCAGGCGGCCGGTGTTTTGCACCTGGAACCGCTCGCCCAGAATCTGCCCCACCTCGGCGCGGCGCGTCTGTGTGAGGCGCGTCACCTCCACGCCCCGCAGGGCGATCTTGGACCACAGCCAGCAGGTCGCCAGGACGAACCCCCACAGGTAGCTCAGGCGGGCATAGACCGGCGAACCGGTGGCCGCCAGGGCAAACAGGCTGAGGGCCAGCATGACAAGCACGACGCGCAGTGAAACAGTCATTACAGTCCAGTTGTGATAGATCGAGATGCGCGCGGTGGATTTCCGCGCTCTTGCGCGGGACAGTCTTTAGGCCCACTCATTTGCCCGATTCGAGCATTTCCCGCACGCTCCCCAATGCGCCCAAAATTCCCGTTGCCTCGTACGGCAAAAACAACTTGGTTGCATTCCCTTTCGATATCTCTTGCAGCGATTCCAGGTATTTCAGGGCGATGAGATAATCGGTTGCTTTGCCTTTTCCAATCTTGGCTTCGATACACTCTAGCGCCTGCGCTTCCGCTTCGGCAACTGCCAACCTGGCCTGCGCGATTCCCTCGGCCTCCAATATCCTGGCCTGTTTTGCCGCTTCCGCTTTCCTGATCTCGGCCGTCGCCTCGCCTTCAGCTTCCAGCACGGCCGCTTGCTTCTTCCCTTCCGCCCTCAACACTTCGGCCCTCTTTTCCCGCTCCGCCGTCATCTGCAATTCCATCCGCTGCCGGATGTCTTCTGGAGGGCTGATCTCTTGCAACTCGACCCGGGTCACGTGGACACCCCACGGATTTGTCGCCTCGTCGAGAATTGCCCGCAGTTGCGTGTTGATAGTTTCGCGCGAGGACAGCGTTTCATCGAGGGTCAATTGCCCGACGACGTTCCTGAGGCTGGTCTGCACGACCTTTTCGATACCGTCGACCAGGTTTGAAATCCCGTATACCGCCTTGTCCGGTTCCCTGATCTGGAAATACAGCACGGCGTCGATGCCCATCGTCACGTTATCCTGGGTGATGACGCTCTGTTGGGGAAAATCCAAAACCTGCTCTCTCAGATCGATCAGGTAAGACGTCCGGGTGACAATTCTCCTTCTCCCATCGACATCGACCTCCAGCGCTCTAAAATAGATATTGCGCTTTGCTTCCAGTATCGGCACGACGAACTGCATCCCGCTATGGATCACGCGGTGAAATTTCCCCAGTCGCTCGACGACAATTGCATGGGCTTGCGGCACAATGATAAAACCGAACATCGCCTGACTCCTTTCATTGTACTCGATCTAAATCTCCGCCGGGCACGGCGAGTTTTTCCACGATCTCTTGCACAATATCCCTGGCGCTGACGTCGCGCAGGCGAGCGGCCGGGCCGGGGATCACGCGGTGCGCCAGGGCCGGCAGGGTCAGCGCCTTGACGTCGTCGGGCAGGACGAACTGCCGTCCTGCCATCGCCGCCCGCGCCTGCCCGGCCCGGTAGAGAGCCAGGCTGCCGCGGGGGCTGGCGCCCAGATAGACCTCGGGGTGCTGGCGGGTCCGCCGCGTCATCTCGACAGCATACTGTTTTACCGCCACAGAGACGTGAACCGACTTGACCGCCTCCTGGGCAGCGACCAAATCCTCCACCGCGGCGACCGGCCCCAGCTCCTCAATGGGATGGCGGAACTGCTGTCGGTCCAGAATCTCGACCTCGTCCTCCCGCGCCGGGTACCCCAGGCCAACCCGCAGCAAGAAGCGGTCGAGCTGGGCCTCGGGGAGGGGAAAAGTGCCCTCGTACTCGATGGGATTCTGGGTGGCGAGCACCAGGAAGGGTTGGGGCAGGGGATGGGTCACACCATCGACGGTAATCTGCCGCTCCTCCATCGCTTCCAGCAGGGCGGCCTGTGTCTTGGGCGTCGCGCGGTTGATCTCGTCGGCGAGGACAACCTGGGCCACCACCGGGCCGGGTCGAAACTCGAACTCGCGGCTGACCTGGTTAAAGATCGAAACACCCGTGACGTCGCTGGGCAGCATGTCGGGGGTAAACTGGATGCGGCTGAAGGAACAGCCCAGCGAGCGGGCCAGGCTGCGAGCCAGCACCGTCTTGCCCACGCCGGGCACGTCCTCGATCAACAGGTGCCCCCGCGAGAGGAGGGCGATCACGACCAGCTCTACCGACTCTCGCTTGCCAACGATCACCTGTTCAATGTTCTCGATCAACAACTGGGCAAAAGCTTGTACCTGGGACATGTTCTCTCCGTTTTGCAAGAGTCCTGATCATCGGCCACGAATTAACACGAAAAAGGTAGAAAATTCGGAAATTCGTGTTAATTCGTGGCAGAAATTCCGAGATCATCTAGGGCTCCCCCAACTAATAAATGCGCCCGCTGCCCTGAAATGCACCCTCTGAGGATGGGCTGGTTGCGGGGGCACGACTCGGCTCACGTATACTATACCCACGAGAAACGGTTTTGGTTCATCTGGCTGAGCAGTCTCGTGTCAAGAGTCATGTCATTCTTCAGCAAATAATAGGAAAAACGTCTATGGTCAATTTGGCCTTTTGGGTGTATCCTATGGGCGATATAACTGCTCAAGCCACCCGCCTAGATGCCTTCCCTACGGTGCATAAAGAGATGGGGGGGGTTACGGGCGGCTTTGCCGCCTGCAAACCCCCATCTTGGCGAGTAGACTGGGCAGTTGCAGTTTACATCCATTGAGGAGGGAATTTCATGGCACGACTGCACGAATTTCAGGGAAAAGCGCTTTTGCGGCAGTTCAAGATCGCCGTGCCCCAGGGGGGCGTGGCGGCGACGCCGGACGAAGCGCGCACGATTGCCGCAGAGATCGGCAAGCCAGTCATGGTCAAGGCCCAGGCCTGGGTGACAGGGCGGGCGAGCATGGGCGGCATCAAAAAGGCCGCCACGCCCAACGAGGCTGCCGCGGCGGCCGAGGCAATGCTCGGGATGAAGGTCAAGGGCTTTGTCGTCGAACAGGTGCTGATCGAGGAACAGCTGGACATCACCCGCGAGTTCTACGCCGGGGTCATTGTCGATGACCGGGCGCAGGCGCCGCTGGTCATGTTCTCCAGCGTGGGCGGAACGGGCATCGAAGAGATCGCCGCGGCCCACCCGGACCAGGTCGCCAGCACCCACGTCGACATCATCGCCGGCCTGCAGGATTACAAGGCCCGCAACCTGGTGCGCAAGACCGGCATAGGCGGGCGGCTGCAGCGGGACCTGGGCGGTCTGTTGGTACAGCTGTACGATGTGGCGCGCACCTACGAGGCCCGTGCAGCCGAGATCAACCCGCTGGTTGAAACTGCCGACGGCAAGCTCTACGCCGCCGACTGCCGCCTCACCGTAGACGATTACGCCGTCTTTCGGCACAAGGACCTGGGCATCGAGATCGCGCGCGAGTACGACCGGCCGCCCACGGCGCTGGAAAAGATCGCCTACGCGGTGGAAGCAAAGGACTATCGCGGCACCTTTTATTTTATCCAGATGGCCGAGGATTTTGAGCAGGGGGATGGCTACGTCGGCTTCCACGGCGCCGGCGGCGGCGGCTCGATGATGAGCATGGACGCCGTGCTGCGCCAGGGCTACAAGCTGGCGACCTTTGTCGACACCAGCGGCAACCCGCCCGCCAGCAAGGTCTACCGCGCGGCCCGCATCGTCCTGGCGACCGGCCCCATCGACGGCTACTTTGGCTCCGGCTCCGGCGTCGCCAGCCAGGAACAGTTCCACTCGGCGCGGGGGCTGGTCAAGGCCTTTTTGGAGGCCCACCTCGACATCCCCGTCGTCGTCCGCCTGGGCGGCAACGCCGAGGACAAGGCGGTCGAGATCCTGGAACGGCTCAACGAGCACATCCCGGCCCCCGTGGAGGGATACAGGAAAGACGACTCGCCCGACTTTTGCGCCCAGCGGCTCGCTGCCCTGATCGAGGCGGGGGAGCTGCGGGACGTCGCCCCGCCGGCACCACGCCCCGCGCCCCAGCAGCCCTACAGCTTTACCACCGTCACCGGCGGCACGGTCACTTTCGACCACGCCCTCTGTGCCACCTGCGAGAGCAAAATCTGCGTGCAGGAATGCGTCGCCCAGATCCTCTCCCTAAACGACGACGGCTGCCCAGAGCTCAACATTACGCTCGCAGAGGCCCAAAAAGGCCGCTGCATCGAGTGCCTGGCCTGCGAGGTCGAGTGCATGTTCCAGGGAGCGGGCGGCGGGCACATCGATCTGCCCATCCCCGGGCTGGACGAGGAGGTCATCTAATGTCTATTCTCATCGATCAAACCAAGCGCGTCCTGGTACAGGGCATCACCGGGCGCGAGGGAATTGCACGCACGCAGTTGATGGTTGGCTACGGCACCCACGTCGTCGCCGGAGTGACGCCCGGCAAGGGCGGGCAGGCAGTCGAGGGCATCCCGGTCTTTGATACCGTCGAGGAAGCGTGGGAGCAGGCTGGCCCGATCGACATCAGCGTCCTCTTTATCCCCGCGCCACTGGTGCGGAGCGCGGCGTTGGAGGCGATCGACGCCGGGGTCAAGCTGCTGGTCATCGTGCCCGACCGGGTGCCCATCTATGACGTGCTCGTCATCGCCAAGCGGGCCAAAGAAACCGGGGCCCGCTTCGTCGGGCCGAACACGCTGGGAGTGCTCAGCCCCGACAAGGCAGTGCTGGGCATGATCGGCGGCCGCGCCGCCTCGGCCCGCTCCTGGTTCTTCCCGGGGCCGGTCGGCATCTCCTCTCGCAGCGGCGGCATCACTTCCTCAATGGCCTACTACCTGGCCCAGGAGGGCATCGGCGCCACCACCCTGGTCCACGTCGGCGGCGACGCGGTGGTCGGATTGCCCCACCCCGAGGTGGTCAAGCTCTTTGAGCATGACCCCGAGACCAAGGCGGTGGTCATGTTCGGCGAGATCGGCACCAGCCAGGAAGAGATGGTGGCGGATTTGATCGAAGAGGGCGCGTTCACCAAACCGCTGGTCGCCTACATCGGCGGCAAGGCGGCCAAGAGCGGCACCCGCTTCTCGCACGCCGGCGCCATCGTCGAAGGAGGCCGCGGCACCTACGAGGGCAAGGTCGAGCGGCTGCGCGAGGTCGGCGCGACGGTGGTGGAACAGTTTATGGATCTGCCGGCGGCAACCAAGGAGGTGTTGGCACGGATTGGCGCATGAGATTTATCGCGTACTGCGTATTGTGTATTCCGTTCCTTACGCAATACGCACCATGTCGCTTCATCCAATTGAACGTTTGAGGAGATAATCATGACCGAAGAAATCTGGTCTCAACCAATCACAAAAATCGAGCCCAACAAGGTGGCTGTGCGCGGTTATCGCATCGACGAGTTGATGGGCCGCGTACCCTTTGCCCACGTCGTCTACCTGGTACTCAAGGGCGAGCTGCCCACTGCAGCCCAGGGGCAGGTAATGGACGCCATCCTCGTCTCCAGCGTCGACCACGGCGCGACGCCGCCCTCGGTGCTGGCGGCGCGGACGGTCGCCTCGGGCGGCGCCCCACTGACCACCGGCATCGCCGCCGGCATCATGACCATCAACCGCCACCACGGGGGAGCCATCGAGGGCTGCATGCGCGTGCTGCTGGAGGCAGTGGCCTCCAAGCGGGCGAAAGGGCAGGATACCCTCACCGCCGCTCGCGAGCTGGTGACCGACTACCGGGAGCAGAAAAAGCGCATCCCCGGCTACGGCCACCGCATCCACACCGAGGACCCGCGCACGATCAAGCTCTTTGCCATCTGCGAAGAGGTGGGGGTGGCGGGCGAATACGTCGCGATGGGACACGCCCTGCGCCAGGCAATGAACGAGATCATTGGCAAGGACCTGCCGCTGAACGTCGACGGGGCCATCGCCGCCGTGCTGTGCGAGCTGGACATCCCACCCGAAATGGGCAACGGCCTCTTTGCCATCGCCCGCACCGTCGGCCTGACCGCCCACGTATTCGACGAAATCACCGCCCAGCGGCCGATGCGGCGCATCTCGCCTACAGCGCAGGAGTATAACGGACCGGAGGAACGGTCTCTGTAGCACAATTCACATTTTGCGCTTTACGCTTTACGCCTTACGTATTGCGTATTGCGTATTGCGTATTGCGTAAAACGTAGAGCGTAATGAGGAGAAAAAGTGATGAGAGAACGACTGCTTGAACTGATGCCCGAGTTCGATCTGATCCAGGATGACGAACTGCGGGAAAAGTCAATCCACACCTGGGAGGTGGCGATGGAGCAGGGGGGCTGGACGCCGGATGAACTGGCCGAGATGCCCTTTACCCTGCTGCTCAACCCCTGCCCGGCCTCTTACATCGACCACGTCCGCGCGGTGACCCTGACCGCCGTCCGCACCGCCGAGGTCTTTGGCGAGATCTATGGCGACCGCGTGCCGGTCGACATGGACCTGCTCGTTGCCGGCGCGCTGCTGCACGACGTCGGCAAGATCCTCGAGTACGAGCCGTGCGAGGACGGCACGACGGTGCAGTCCTACAACGGCAAGCTGATGCGCCACCCCTTCAGTGGCATGGAGCTGGCGGCCCGCTGCGGCCTGCCGCTGGAGGTCCAACACATCATCGCCGCCCACGCCGGGGAGGGGGACAAGATGGACCGCACCACCGAAGCGACGCTGGTCAACCACGCCGATTTCATGTCCTTCCACAGCTTTCAGCGCATGCTGACCAAGAAGCAACTTGCGGCGAGGATGGGGTAATACACAATACGCAGTACGTATTTCGTATTGCGTAGTACGTACTGTGTATTACATAACGAGGAGAGACGTATGGCTGGACAAACGATCATCGAAAAGATATTTGCCGCCCACACCGCCGCTGACGCCTCCGTCGAGCCGGGCAGCATCATCTGGCTCGACCTCGACGTGCGCACGGCGCGCGATTTTGCCGGGGCGAACGTGGTCAAGAACTATCAAACCCACTATGGCGAAACGCCCGTCGCCGACAAAACCAAGACCTTTTTCACCTTCGACCTGGTCGTGCCGCCCAGCAACATCCCCTACGCCAACAACCAACAGGTCTGCCGCACCTGGGCGCGGGAGCAGGGGGTCGGGGTCTATGACGTCAACGCCGGCATCGGCTCCCACGTGGTGGTGGAGGAGGGGCTGGCCTACCCCGGCGTGACGCTGGTCGGCACCGACAGCCACCTCAACATCCTGGGAGCAATCGGCGCCTTCGGCCAGGGCATGGGCGATCAGGACATTGCCTTTGCCTTCAAAACCGGCCGCACCTGGTTCGAGGTGCCGCCGACGATGAAGGTGGTGGTCAAGGGAGAGTACCAGTACCCCTGCACCGCTCGCGACCTGACGCTGGCGATCCTGGACAAGCTGGGCTCCAAGGGCGCGCTGGGCCGGGCGATCGAGTTCTACGGCCCGGCAATCGAGGCCCTCGACCTGCCCGGGCGCATCACCCTCGCCAGCCAGGTGACCGAAATGGGCGGCATCGTCGGCTTTATCCCCCCTTCGGAGGAGGTGCTGGCCTACGCCCGCCAGCAAAGCGGACGGGCCGACATCCCGTCGTTCGCCGCCGATCCCGACGCCGAGTACGTAGAGACGGTCGTGGTCGACGTCAGCGGGCTGGAACCGCTCATCGCCTGCCCGCCCAACCCGGCCAACGTGGTGCCGGTGCGCGAGGTGGCGGGCCGGCGCATCGATTCGGTCTTTTTCGGCTCCTGCACCAACGGCCGGTTCGAGGATTTCGCGGCGGTGGCCGAGATCGTGCAGGGAAAGCGGGTCGCGCCGTGGGTCATGGCGACGGTGGTACCGGCGACGCGGGAGGTCTACCAGCAGATGCTTCGCTCCGGCGTGCTGCAGACCCTCTTTGATGCCGGGTTCATCATCAGCAACCCCGGCTGCGGCGGCTGCGCTTCGGGACATCTCGGCATGACCGGCGTGGGACAGGTCAACATCAGCACCAGCAATCGCAATTTTCCCGGCAAGCAAGGCGCCGGCGACACCTACCTGGCCAGCCCGGTCACGGCCGCCTGGTGCGCCCTCAAAGGCGAGATCACGGTGCCGGAGGCCAGTTAACCGACAAATCAGCCACGAATTACACGAATTCTCACGAGTAAAACAGGAGAATGATGTATGAAGGAAACAACAGTTAAAGGCCGCCTCTGGATCCTCACCAACCCGGCGGGCAAGCTGTACGACGACATCGACACCGACATGATCTTTCACAACCGCTACCTGCACATCACCGACGTGGCCGAGATGGGGCAGTATGCGTTGGACAACCTGGTCGGTTGGAAGAATTTTGCGCGCAAGGCCCAGGCGGGGGACGTGATCATGGCCGGGCCGAACTTTGGCTCCGGCTCCTCCCGCCAGCAGGCAGTCGACTGCTTTCGCGCCCTGGGCATCAACGCGGTCATCGCCGAGAGCTTTGGCGCCATCTACAAGCGCAACGCCATCAACAGCGGGCTGCCCATCGTCACCATGCCTGGCCTCAGCAAGATCGCCGGCGAGTTTGCCACCGGCGACGAGCTGGCGGTCGATTTCGCCACCGGCGAGGTGGTGCTCAACGGCGAGAAGCGCTTCCAGGCCGAGCCCTTCTCCGGCGTGCAGATGGACATCTACCAGGCAGGGGACCTGTTCGCGTACGGGGAGTCGTTGGGAGCGTGAACATACAATTACGTTTCACGTTTTACGCTTTACGTATTGCGTAAAACGTGAAATGTAATGCAAGGAGAAATTGCACATGGGAGAAACGTTTGCTGAGAAACTCCTGGCCCGCAAAGCCGGGCTGGCCGGCGTGGTTCCGGGACAGATCGTCGTCGTACAGCCCGACAAGCTGCTGACCCACGACAACACGGCGGCGATCTCGAAAAAGTTTTACCAGATCGGGGTCGAGCGAGTTGCCAACCCGCGCATCAACGTCATCGTGCTCGACCACGTCACGCCGGCAGCGGACGAAAAGTATGCCACCAACCACCAGGTCATCCGTCAGTTCGCCGCCGAGCAGGGCATCGAGGCCTTTTACGACGTGGGGGAGGGCATCTGCCACCAGGTGCTGCCCGAGAAGGGGCACGCCTGGCCTGGCGCGCTGATTGTCGGTTCCGACTCCCACACGCCGACCCACGGCGCCTTTGGCGCCTTTGCCGCCGGCATCGGCCGCACCGAGGCGGCGGCAGTGATGGCGACGGGTAACATCTGGCTGCGGGTGCCGCACAGCTTTCGCATCGTCATTCGCGGCGCCATGCCGCCGCGGGTGACGCCCAAGGACCTGGCTCTCCACATCATCGGCGACCTGCGCGCCGACGGGGCCGACTACCGCTCGGTCGAGTTCGCCGGCGAGACGGTCCGCGACATGAGCGTCGCCGGACGCATGGTGCTGACCAACATGGTCGCCGAGATGGGCGGCAAGAACGGCGTGATCGAGCCGGACGACAAAACCCGCGCCTGGCTGCAGGGCCGCGTGACCCACGAGTACGAGGAGATCCACGCCGACCCCGACGCCAGCTACGAGCGGGTGATCGAGTACAACGTGAGCGGCCTGGCGCCCCAGGTGGCCAAGCCCCATACCGTCGACAACGTGGTGCCGGTGACCGAGACGGCTGGCATCCCCATCGACCAGGCCCTGATCGGTACCTGCACCAACGGGCGGGTGGAGGACCTGGCAGCAGCGGCCGAGATCCTGCGCGGGCGGCACATCGCCCCTGGCGTGCGGCTGCTGGTGCTGCCCGCCTCGCGCGAGGTGTTGCTGCAGGCAGTAGAACAGGGCCTGGTCAGCGACCTGGTCGCCGCCGGCGCGACGCTGCTCAATCCCGGCTGCGGCCCCTGCCTGGGCGCCCACCAGGGCTGTATGGCCCCCGGCGAGACGACCATCTCGACCGCCAACCGCAATTTCAAGGGCCGCATGGGCGCCAAGGAAGCCTTTATCTACCTCGCCAGCCCGGCCACGGTAGCCGCCTCGGCCCTGACCGGCGCCATCACCGATCCGAGGGAGGTGTAACATGCAGAGCAAGATCACGGGCCGCGTCTGGAAGTATGGCGATGACGTCAACACCGACGTCATCTTTCCCGGCAAGTATACCTACTCTGTCTCTGACCCACAAGAGATGGCCCGGCACGCCCTGGAGGACCTGGACCCGACCTTTGTCGCTAACGTGCAGCCGGGCGACGTCATCGTGGCTGGCAAGAACTGGGGCTGCGGCTCCTCCCGCGAGCAAGCAGTGACCTGCCTCAAGGAAATTGGGGTCGGCGCCATCGTCGCCCGCAGCTTTGCCCGCATCTATTTCCGCAACTGCATCAACCAAGCCCTGCCCATCGCCGCCTGCGACGCGGTGGACGGGGTCGAAACGGGCGAAGAGGTCACCATCGACTTTGCCGCGGGCACGGTGACGACGCCGCGCGGCACCTACACCTTCCCGCCCCTGGCGCCCGAGGTGATGGAGATTTTGGAGACGGGGGGATTGATCCCCTACGTGCAAAAGCAGTTGGGGGTGAAATAGCCGGTTGGCTGGTAAAATTCTCTTCGCTGCTCAATGATACGAACCAACCTGTCATTCTGAGCAGCCTGCCCCGGGCGTAGCCGAGGGGAGCGAAGAATCTCCACGTTGGCTATCAGAGAGATTCTTTGCCACTTTGGCCCCTACGTCCCCGTCCGGGGACTTTGGGACCTCCGTTCCTCAGAATGAAAGGCAAAGAATTTGCCAGTCAGTCAAGGCAATACGGTGAATTGATGAAAACCGTACTTTGGTGGATCCGCCGCGACCTGCGGCTGGCCGATAACCAGGCCCTCGCCGCCGCGCTGAACGCGGCCGAGCGGGTGGTCCCGGTCTTTGTCCTCGACCCGGCCCTCCTCGCATCGGAGCGGGTTGGGCCGCTGCGCGTCGCCTTCCTGCTGGAGGGGCTGCGCCGCCTGGACAGCGACCTGCGCCAGCGGGGCAGCCGCCTCGTCCTGCGGCGGGGCGACCCGGCGGCGGAGTTGTCTGCTGTGGCGGCCGAGACCGGCGCCGGGGCGATCTTGGCCGAGGAGGATTTCACCCCCTACGCCCGGCAGCGGGACAGTCGCGTCCCGTCGCTGCAGTTGGTCGGCGGACGGCTGGTCCACCCCCCGGGCAGCGTGCGCAAGGCGGACGGCACTCCCTACGTCGTCTATACCCCTTTCAGCCGCACGTGGAAGGGACTGCCTCAACCGGGGGCGGCAATGCCCGCCCCTGCCCACGTCCCCACAGCGCCACAGGTAGCATCCCTGCCGGTTCCCGACCAACCGGAACGGCCTCCCGCTATACCGTTCCCCTCAGGTGAGACAGAGGCTCAGCGCCGCCTGGCGGCCTTTGTCACCGGCGACGATGCCCCCGTCTACCGCTACGCCCAAACGCGCGACCGCGTCGACCTGGACGGCACTTCGCAGCTCTCCCCTTACCTGCACCTGGGGATGATCTCTTCTCGCCAGGCCGTCGCCGCGGCGTTGGACGCCATTGCCGCCGCCCCCAACGCCGCCGCCCGCGAGGGAGCCGAGACCTGGCTGAACGAGTTGATCTGGCGCGAGTTCTATGTCCACATCCTCTACCACTTTCCCCACGTGCTGGAGCAGAGCTTTCGTGCCAACCTGCAAGAGATTCGCTGGCAGGACGATGCGTCATCCTTTGCCGCCTGGCGCGACGGTTGCACCGGTTATCCCATCGTCGACGCGGCAATGCGCCAGTTGGCCCAGACCGGCTGGATGCACAACCGGGCGCGCATGGTCGCCGCCTCCTTCCTGATCAAGGACCTGCTGATCGACTGGCGGTGGGGCGAGCGGTATTTCATGCAGACGCTGATCGACGGCGACAGCGCCGCCAACAACGGCGGCTGGCAGTGGACCGCTGGCACCGGCACCGACGCCGCACCCTACTTTCGCGTCTTTCACCCCGTCGCCCAGGGCAGGAAACACGACCCCCAGGGAACCTACGTCCGCCGCTGGCTGCCGGAACTGGGCCGCGTGCCGGAGCGCTTTGTCCACCAGCCGTGGAAGATGCCCGACGATGTGCAGCAAGCTGCCGGATGCGTGATCGGACGGGATTACCCTGCGCCGATCGTCGATCACGCCTGGGCCCGAGAGCGGGCCCTGGACGCCTACCGGCACGCCCGGAGGAACCTGGCATGACGTCCCTCCCGCTCCTCGCCGCCTACCTGCCCATCGACCGGCGTTTTTCGCTGCTCAGCGGGGAACCGATCCCGCAGCAGGACGAGGGAGCGGTGCTGGTCGCCGACGTGCGCGGTTTCACCGCCCTGGGCGAGAGCCTGGCCCAGCACCTGGGTCCCTGGGAGGGGGCGGAGGAGCTAAACCGGCGGGTCAGTGACTGTTTCGCCGACCTGATCACTGCCGTCCACACCTTCCACGGCTCGGTCATCCGTTTCTCCGGCGACGCCCTGCTGGCTTTCTTCTCCGGCGGGAAAGCGGCGCGTCGGCGCGCCACCGCAGCAGCGCAGGCCGTTCAATCCGCCGCGCGCCACAACCACCCCGCCATCAGCCTGCGGGTGGGCGTGGGCGCCGGTGCCGTCCACCGCCGCCTGGTGGGCGATCCGGCCTACGGCCTGTACGACCTGGTCAGCGGCCCGGCCCTGAACGCGGCCCTGGTGGCGATGAAGCAGGCGCTGCCGGGCGGCATCAGCGGCGACCTGGCCGCCCAGCCGGCAGAGCCCTGGCCCTGGCCCGCCCAGGCGTGGGATGACCTGCCAGAGGCCAGCCTGCTGCCGTGGATTCCCCCCGCCATCTATGCCCGGCTGGTGGAAGGAACAGCAGCCTTTGTGGCCGAGCTGCGCCAGGTCGTACCCATCTTTGTCCAGGCCGGGTGCTCGGAGGCGGATTTGGCCGATTACGTGCCGCGGGTCCAGGCGGTGCTCGCGCCCTACGAAGTCAGCCTCAACGGGGTGGACATCCTGGACAAGGGGCCGGTGCTGGTCGCATGTCTCGGCGCGCCGCTGGCGCGGGGCGACGATCCACTGCGCGCGGTCGGTGCGGCCCTCTCCCTCGCCGACGCCGGGCAGGCATGGGAGCGCCCCATCCCACAGCGAATCGGCATCAGCATGGGACCGATGTACGCGGGAATGGTCGGCAGCCCAGCCCGCCTCGCCTACACCCTCTACGGCGACGAGATGAACGTAGCGGCGCGGCTGATGGAGTCGGCCGCGCCGGGAGAGGTGCGGGTGCACGCCGGCCTGCGCCGCCTGACAGAGCGCTGGTACGATTACACCCCGCTGGGCGCAGTGACGGTCAAGGGACGGCGGGAACCGGTCCCCGTCGCCCGGCTGGAAGGGCAGCGGCAGTCGCCCGGCGGGCTGTCCAAGGGGCCGCTGGTCGGCCGGCAGCGGGAGTTGGCCCGCCTCGAGACGGCGATAGACGCCGCCTGGTCGGGCCGGAACCGCGTCGTCGTGCTGAGCGGCGAAGCCGGCATCGGCAAGAGCCGGCTGGCGGAATTCCTCGTGCAGCGGTGGCGCGAGCGCGGCGGAAGCGCCGCGGCCGGACAGGCGCAGGCTGCCGCCCAGCAGCAAGCCTATGCGGCCTGGACGGAGCTGCTGGGGCGGTTCTTCCACCTGCAAGGCGACGATCAGGACCGGCAGCGCCTGGCAGAGCACGTTGCAGCCGCAGAACCGGCGCTGCTGCCCCGCCTGCCGCTCTTGGGCGACGTGCTGGGCCTGTCCATCCCTGACAACGACCTCACCCGCGACATCGACGCCCGGCTGCGCCAGGCCAGCACCCAGGCGCTCGTCGTCGACCTGCTGCGTGCCCGCGGCGAGCCGACCCTGCTGCTGATCGAAGACGCGCAGTGGCTGGACGGGCCGTCCTGGGAGCTCATCCTCGCCGCCGCCCGCGGCCTTGCCGACAGGCCAGCCCTGCTCTGCCTGACCAGCCGCCCCATCGAACCGCCGCCCATGGCCCTGAACCAACTGCTGGCGCTGCCGCACAGCGAGCGGATCGCCCTGGGCGAGTTCTCCCCTGCAGAGGCGGTCGACCTGGCCCGCGCCCGCCTGGGAGTTTCATCCCTGCCGCCGGAACTGGCCGAGTTCCTCCAATCCCGCGGACAGGGGAACCCCTTTTTCATCGAAGAACTGTTGCACGATCTGCAGGAGGAGGGATTTATCGCCCACGAGGACGGGCAGGTCAGCATGGCCCGCTCCCTGGACCAGGCCGATCCGCCCGACAACGTCCACGCCGTCATCCTGGCCCGCGTCGACCGGCTGGACGAGCCCGCCCGCTTGACACTCAAGGTGGCATCGGTCATCGGGCGCAGTTTTGCCTATTCAATCCTGCGCCAGGTCCACCCCGTCCAGGCCCGGCAGGATGCCGACTTGCTGGCGCAACTCGACCACCTCCAGATCGTCGACATCGTCCTCACCGAGACGCCGACCCCCGAACCGACCTATATCTTTAAGCACGCCATCACCCACGACGTCACTTACGGCACGCTTCTTTTTTCCCAGCGGCGGGAATTGCACGAGCAGATCGCCCGTTTCTACGAGGAACGTTACCGCGGCCGCCTGGAACCCTACTTTGCCCTGCTGGCCTACCATTACAGCCGCAGCGGCAACGAGGAACGCCAGGTCGATTACTGCCTGCAGGCCGGGCAGGAAGCAGCCCGGCGATTTGCCAACGTGGAAGCGATCGCCTTCTACAGCCAGGCCCTGGAGGTGCTGGAACGCCGGGCTGCTGTCCTAGAGGGAGCGCCGCTGCAGGACAACCGCCAGCGTCGTTGGGAGCTGCTGGTACGCCGCGAGGCACTGCTGAACCGCACCGGGCAGCGGGATGCGCAGCGCAGAGACGTCGACGCACTGGGAATTCTGGCCTGCGAGATGGGACAGCCAACACTCTTGCTCCAGGCCCTGTACCGCCGGGCCCACTTTTTGTACCTGGTCAACGACTATGAACAGAGCCTGTACGCCCTGGAAGAGTTAATGGACGCCGCCAAAGCGGCCGGCGACTTGTCGATCGAGGGCAAAGCACTGCATATCATGGGCCAGATTGCCTACTACCGGGGATACTGCCAGGAAGCGCTCGAGTACTACCACCAAGCCCTTGATCTGTTCCAGGCCGCCGAAGCCAGGAACGAAATGCCGCCACTGCTGAATTCCCTCGGCCTGGCGCACTACAGCCTGGCCGCGTACGACCAGGCGCTGCCCTATTACGAGCAGGCGATGGAGGTTTACCGCCAGACCAGGAATTACGACGGCGAGGTCCAGGCGCGGGGCAACATCGGCCTGGTCTATTGGGACTGCGGCCAGTACGACCTGGCGCTGGAGCAGTTCCGGCACATCCTCTCCCTGGCGCAGCAGATGGGCAACCGCCGCCACGAAGCTTATACGCTGCACAACATCGGCGACCTCTACCGCTACCTGGGCCAGCACGATCAGGCCATCGACTACCTGCAGCGGGCCCTTCACCTCTGCCAAGAGATCGACTCTTCATCGCTGAGAGGGGAATGCCTGAACAACCTCGGGCGGGTCTATTTGGAGCAGGGGCAGTTTGCGCAGGCACAATCCCACCTGGAGCAGGCACTGCGAATCCGCCAGCAGTTGGACGAGACCGGCAGCATGGTCCTCGACCGCTCGTTCCTGGCCCGGGCGGTCCTGGAACAGGGCAACCTGCAGGAGGCGCTGGCCCACTCGCGCCGGGCGATGGAACTGCTGCAAGGGGATGACGTGGCGGTGGATTGGGAGCACCAGGTCCACTTTAACCATTACCGGGTCTGCCGCGCCTCCAGCCTGCCAGAAGAAGCCAGCGCAGCCCTGGAGCGCGCCTATCGAACGATGCAGGCGCTGACGGAAAAGATGAGCGAGGAAGGACGCCGCTCATTCCTGGGGGGAGTATGGATCAATCGGGAAATTACAATGGCCTGGAAAGCCAACGCGAATCGCACGAATAAACACGAATGAAAACGAATGGAGTCACGAATGGCATCGATGATACGAACAAGATGAACACCGACTTTGGATTCTAGACCTCAGACTATACATCATAAGGAGAAAAATATGCCCAAGTATCGAATCGCTTGGATGCCCGGAGATGGCATCGGCAACGACGTGATGGACGCCGCCAGGATCGTCCTCGACAAGATCGCCATCGACGCCGAGTACGTCCCGGCCGACATCGGCTGGGAGTTTTGGCGTACAGAGGGGGAACCCTTGCCGCAGCGCACCATCGACATCCTCAACAGCTGCGACTGTGCCCTCTTTGCCGCCATCACCTCCAAGCCGAAGGAAGAAGCCGAGGCCGACCTGGTCCCCGAGCTGCAAGGCAAGGGCCTCGTCTACCGCAGCCCCATCGTGCGGCTGCGGCAGATGTTTGACCTGTACATCAACCTGCGCCCCTGCAAGGCGTTCAAGGGCAATCCGCTCAACCTGCAGGACGGGATCGACATGGTCGTCTTTCGCGAGAATACCCAGGGGCTCTACGCCGGGGTCGAATTTCATCCCCTGCCGGCCGAGGTGCGGTCGGTGTTGGAAGCCCACAGCCCTCGCATGGCGGCCTTTGAGGGCGTTCCCTCGGAGGACATTGCCCTCTCCACGCGCATCTTTACCCGCGCCGGCTGCCAGCGCATCGTGCGCGCCGCCTTTGAGTACGCCGACAAGTTTGGCTACCCCACCGTCACCTTGGTGGAAAAGCCAAACGTCATCCGCGAGACCTCCGGCCTGATGGTGCGCGAAGCGCGCAAGATCGCCAAAGAGTATCCGCGCATCGAGCTGTGGGAGACCAACGTCGACGCCATGGTGATGTGGATGGTCAAAAACCCGCAGAATTACGGCGTGATGGTGGCGAGCAACATGTTCGGCGACATTGTCTCCGACCTGGCAGCGCAGCTGGTCGGGGGGCTGGGCTTTGCCGCCAGCGGCAACATTGGCGACAAGTTTGCCGTCTTTGAACCGACCCACGGCTCGGCGCCCAAGTACGCCGGGCAGTACGTCGCCAACCCCACGGCAATGTTACTGGCGGTCAAGCTGATGCTCGATTGGCTGGGCGAGACCGAGACCGCGCAGGCGTTGGAGCAAGCTGTCGCCGCCGTGATCGAGGAAGGCCGGGTCCGCACCTACGACCTGGGCGGCCAAGACGGCACCCTCGACGTCGCGCGGGCGGTGGCGGAGCGTTTGTAAACTAGAGAGGCAAGCCGCTGGCTCGCCCCTGCTTGTGGAACAACCGCCACGGCCCGCCGGGCCGCCGCAAAAGGAAGAAAATGGGGGCGCAGCCCTCTCCCCACCCCTGCCCCTCTCCTGCCGAGCGGGAGAGGGGCAGGGACTTGTGCCCTAAAAACGCCGGGCCGAGTTAGCCAAGCCCTGCGGGCTTGTTTGGAGTCCCACGGTTCGCGCCAGGCCCCCCTACCCCGCGCCTCACCCGGCGGGGGCACCGGAGGCCACTGGCAGGCGGATGGTAAAGGTGCTGCCCTCCCCCACTTTGCTCTGCACCGTGATCTCTCCCCCGTGCATCCGGATCAGCTCCTGGGCAATGGCCAGTCCCAGGCCTGTTCCCTGCTGCTCCATCTTTTCCCGGCCGATCTGCTGAAACCGCTCGAACAGGCGCCGCATCTCCTCGGCCGGGATTCCAACTCCCTGGTCTGAAACAGCGACCTCTACCCAGCCCTCCACGCTCGAGACCTGCACCGTGACCTGTTTTTCCTCGCCGCAGGAGAACTTGATCCCATTATCGATCAGCCGGGTGAGGGAATCGACAAAAAAGAACTCGTGAAAGCGAATGGGGGGCAGGCTCTCGCTCAACTCTTCTAGCGTCAACGTCACGCCGGCTGCGGCCGCTCGCGGCTGGCATTGACGGACGCTGCGCCGCACGACCGCATACAAGTTGGTGCGAACGCTGCCCAGCATGCGGTACTCCTCGACCGCCTGGCCAGTATCGAGCCGCACCAGGAGAATCAGGTCGTTGACCAGGCGGGCCAACCGATCCGCCCCCTTGCGAATTCCGCGCAGGAAATTCTCCAGGGCATCCGGAGAAAGCGTGGTGACGTCCTCCAGCGCCAGCTCGGTGTAGCCAAGGACGTAGGTGAGCGGCGTACGCAGCTCGTGCCCCAAAACGGTAACGATCTGCTGCTTCAGATCTTCGAGCTCGACCGCGGTTGCCGCCCGAATCTCCCGCGCCCGTCCCAACCGCGCCTGCACTGCCACGACCAATTCCTGCGGATCAAAAGGCTTGGTGATGTAATCCTCCGCACCCAGCCCTTTTCCCCGGATCACGTCCTTCTGCTCCGCCTTGGCGGTCAAAAAGATAAAGGGGATCAACACCCAGCGCGGGTGTTTCCGGACCGCCTCGTAGAAAGCATAGCCGTCCATGCGCGGCATCATAATGTCCGCGACAATCAAGTCGGGACAGGTCTCTTCCATCACCTGGAGCGCCTCCACGCCATCGGAGGCGGTGAGAACGATATAGCCTTCCCGCTTTAGGATATCGCGAATCGCCATCAACAGGGGTCGATGATCCTCCACAACCAGGATGCGCTGTTCTACCATATCACTCTCCCCGGCTTGATTTGCCCTCTCCATCGCCGAGGGGCAGCCAGACGATGAACTCGCTGCCCTGCCCGACCTCGCTCTGAACCGTCACCTGCCCCCCGTGCAGTTCCAGGACCTCTTGGACGATCGCCAGCCCCAGGCCCGTTCCCGGCACCTGCATCTGGCGCGGCTCTTCGCCGCGGAAAAAGCGGTCAAATACGTAGGGCAATTCCGCCTCGGGAATACCAATGCCGGTATCTGTCACCTTCACCTGGGCCCACCGGCGTCCATTGACCTCCTCTTTTTCCGTGGCGACGACGACCCGCCCCCCGGCCGGCGTATAGCGGATGGCATTGATGACCAGGTTGTTCAGCGCCTGCATCATCTGGCCCCGGTCGACCAGCACAACCAGGCCCGGCGTGACGATCCCCAATTCGAGGGTCAGACCGCGCTCCTGTGCCAGCACCCGGTGACTGTCCACGACCGTTTCCGCCAGCTCGATAAGCGGAATGGGCCGCAGGTGCAACTCTAGCCGTCCGGCGTCGACGCGCGAGATTTGCAGAATATCCTCGATCAACCGCGCCTGTCGCTCCGCCTCTTGCTCCAGGGCGTCCAGGTATTCCGCCTGGTCCTCCGGCGCACATTGCCGCAGCAACGACACGTACAGCCTAATCGTCGTAATGGGCGTCCGGAGCTCGTGCGAGACGTTGGAGACGAGGCGGGATTTGAGGCGGTCGAGGGCCTTGAGGTGGCTGACATCGTGCACCGCGACGACTGCCCGCGCGCCCTCCATCCCCGGTTCCGAGATCGGAGCGGCGTTCAACTGCAAATCGAGCCCCTTCAACTCTAGCACCATCTCCGGCCGTTCTTCGACCCGCTGAACCAGGCTGTAGACGGCATCCCGCAGCTGCTGCGCATCCTTGTCCGAGAGAATCTGGGTCAGCCAGGTATGGGCAATGGGGTTGGTCTGGAGGATGTTTCCCTCACCGTTGGTGACAATGATTCCATCGGAGGTGCTGCGGAGGACCGTCTCCAGGCGGGCGTATTGGGCCTGGATTTGCGCGGTTCGTTCCTGCACCCGTTCTTCCAGTTCCTCGCTAAAGCAGCGGATCTCTTCGTACAGGCGGACGTTGACCATGGCCACCGCGGCCTGGTTCGCCAGGGCCTGGGCCAGGCGTATCTGGTCGGCAGTAAACGTCCCTTCTCGCCGGGCAAGCTCGATCAACCCCACCGTCCGCCCGCGGGCGACCATGGACAGCAAGAGCAAGGCGTCCAACCCACGCCCCTGCAGCTCTGCCCCGACACCGTCGTTGGCATCGTCGGCCCGCAGCAGCAGTGGCTGTTGAGTCAGCAGGACTTCGAGCACCTCGGGGCGTTCGGCAGCGCGATACACGGCGCCGACCAGCGAATGGGCGTTCATCTCTCCCACCTGCCAGATGACTGCCACCTGGTCGCTCTCCCGCTCCCACTCGGAGATGATGCAGGCATTGGCGCCGGTCATCCGCAGCAGGCGGTCCCCCAACGCCTGGAGGACCCAATCGAGGTCCAGGGTGGAGGAAATCGCCCCACTCGCTTCGAGCAGGATAGAGAGTTCTCGCGTCCGGCGCACCGCCTCGTCAAAGAGGCGCGCCCGCTCGATCGCCGCCGCCGCGTCCGCGGCCAGGGTCTGGCAAAGCTGGATCTCGACCTCGGTAAACTCGCGCTCCCACTCGGTCTCCCACAGCTCGATGTAGCCAATGACGCGATCCTGGCTCACCAGCGGCACGATCAAAAACGACTTCCAACCATACTGTTCCGCCCCCACCTGCTCCGGGGGATCGAGAGTTGGATCGCTGGAGCGGACAAACAGGGGTTGCTTCTCCTCCAGGGCGCGCAGCGTGGTCGGGAACTGGCTCAGATCATAGGTCATGCCGAGGTCCGATTCCCGTTCCAGGCCCGTCGCCCGCGGGCCGATCCACTCTGCCAGCACGGTGGTTTGGGCCGTTTCACGATCCCAATCACAGATGTATGCACTGCTGACGTCCAACATCCGCCCGACCTGTCTCGCCAGCGTGCGCAGCACTTCTCCCAATTCCAGGCAGGAAGAGATGGCGACCGCCGCCTGGTGCATCTGGTTCAGCTCTTTGGCCCGGCGACGTGCCTCCTCAAAAAGCCGGCTGTTCTCAATCGCAATGGCAGCCTGGGCGGCAAACGCCTCCGCCAGGCGGGCGTGCTCGGCGGTGTAAAATTCAGGCTCCCGCTTATCCAGGGCGATCATGCCGACAAACCGCTCGCCCACCAGCATGGGCACCCCCAGCCAGGAGCGGGTACCCAATGCGGCGTGCGGCTGCTGGCGGAAAGGCTCGTATTTTATCGGCGCATCGGCAACGATAAAGGGCCTGCGGCGGGAAAACACCTCGGCGTTCGGCGTAGCACCGTCGACGGGGAAAGAGCTGCCCAACAGCTCGTCGAGATTGGGAAACCCCCGCCCGCCGACAATCTCCATGTTGTTCTGCCGCAGCAGCTGGACCGAGGCGCTGTCGTACGGCACAACCTTCTGCAGCTGGGCCAGAATGCGCTCGATGACTTGATTGCGGTCCAGCGTCGTGGTGAGCGCCAGCGCTGCCTCGCGCAGGGTATTCGCCTCCACCTGGTGGGTCGCGTCCTCCAAGATCCCGTCGACGAAACAGAACTTGCCGCCTTGATCCCGCACCACGATCGAGTGCAACTCGGCCCAGAACGTCCCACCGTCCGGGCGGCGCATCTTGATCCGCCAGCCCGAGACGTGTCCCCGCCGTTCCAACTCCTGCAGCAGCCGCTCCCGGTCGCCAGGATCGGCATAGAGACTCGAGATCGGGCAGGAAGCCGCCTCCTGGAGGGAGTCAAACCCCAGCAGGCGCAATCCCGCCGGGTTCAGTTCGAGGAATTCCCCTCCCACCGAACTGCGGTACACCCCGACCGGCAGATTGTCGATCAACTGGCGGTAGCGCACGTGCAGGTCGAGGGCCCGGCGCCTCTCGGCGGCCCGGTTGAACGCCGCCTGCACGGCAACCGGCAGCAGGGTATAGTGGTGAGGGGATTTGAGCACATAATCGTCCAGGCCCGCCTTCATCGCCTCGACGGCGATCTCCTCGCTGCCGGTGCCGGTAAACATGACCACCGGGCAGCCAGGCCAGTGCGCCTTGACCGTGCGCACCACGGTCAAGCCGTCTGTCCAACAAAGCTGGTAGTCGGTGACGACGAGGTCAGCCGGCTCCGCCTCTAGGGCCTGGGCAAATTCCTGCGCATTGGTGATCTCGATCACCTCCAGGCCGGGGAGACTGCGCTTCAAGGCTCGCAGGGTCAACATCCGATCGTCGGGATTGTCGTCCAAGAGCAAAATGGACAATGGTCGTGCGCCAGTCATCGCTCCCCCACTTTTACCGCCGTGCGTTCTCGTCACCCACGGGCAACTCGATCCAGAAATCGCTTCCTTCGCCAACCGTCGAATCCAGCCCCACCGCCCCCCCCATGCGCTGCATCCCCTTGCGCACGATCGCCAGGCCAATGCCGGTGCCGGGGTAGGTTTCGATACCGTGCAGCCGTTCGAAAACGCAAAAGATGCGTTCGTAGTGCTCCGGGGCGATGCCGATGCCATTGTCCTCCACCCACAGGCGGACCACCCCGTCCCGCTTCTCGGCCCAAATTCGCACCCGGGGCTGCACGTCGGGGGCGACGAACTTGATGGCGTTTGCAACCAGGTTCGCGACCACCTGGGCCAGGGTGGGATAATGGCCCACCACTGCCGGGAGCGGTTTCTCGACGGTCACTCGTGCATCCTGTTCACGGATGGCGCTCTCCAACTGCAGCAGCACGTCCTGCAGCACCAGCTCCAGGCTGACCACCTTGAACTCGACGTTGGCGCGGGCGATGCGGCTGTAGGCCAGCAGGTCCTGGATCAGCGTGTCCATCCGCTGTGCCGAGCCTTGGATGCGCAGGACATAGTCGCGGCCGACGGCGTCCAGCTGGTCGCCACAATCCTCCAGCAGGGCCTGGCTCAAGCCCTGCGTCGCCCGCAGCGGCGCGCGGAGGTCGTGAGAGACCGAATAGGCAAAGGCCTCCAACTCGGCATTGGCCTCCTGCAATGCCTGCGTCCGTTCCGCCACCCGCTGTTCGAGGGTTGCGACCAGGTTGCGGAGCTGGCGGGTCATTTCGTTGAAGGCGTGGGCCAGCAGGCCCATCTCGTCCGCTCGCTGCAGCGGGGCGACCCGCTCCAGGTTTCCGGCGGCGATGTCGCTGGCGACTGCGGTCAGTTCGGTGATGGGACGCACAATGCGCCGCGTCAGGAGCAGCGCGGCCGCCGCGGCCAGAACGGCGGCAACGCCGACTACGCCGGCCATCGTCGCCGCCTGGCGGTAGGCAGCAGCCACCACGACCGTCCAATCCTGCTCGATCAGCAAAGCGACTTCCATCTTGGGTACCCAGCGGTAGGTTCCCAGGACATCCTGGCCCCAGTCGTTGACGTAGCGCCCGCTTCCCGCCACGCGCAACAGCGCCCGGCGCACGCCGACGCTCCCCACCTCTCCCTGGGCAGCCACGTCCATTCCGCGGCTTCCGGCAATGTACAGGCCAGCGTCGCTCACCAGGTACGTCTCGCCCTGGCCGCCCATCCCGCTACCCGCCTGGATCAACACGCCCAGGTCAGCCAGGTTCGCCCGCCCGACGAGCACCGCCAACACGTCGCCGCCCGGTTCCTCCACCGGCCGGGCGATGAGCATCGTCGGCCCATTGACGGTGGGGTCAAAAACCGGCGGTTGGACGTACAATTCCCGCTGCCCGTGCTGGAAATAGGCGGCCGTAAAATGGGACTCGCCCTCGCGCAGCACGTCGGTCGAGACCATCGTCCGCCCCGTGTCGGCGTCCAGCAGCGCCAGCTCGACAAAGGCCACCTTTTTGCGCAAGAATCCGGTCAGGCGCACGGCAATTTCCGAATAGGCGTTCAACCGCTCCGGGCTCTCCCCTGGAGCGGTGCGCAGCACGGCGAGCAGCTGCTGCAGCGACGGCTCCGTCGCCAGCACCGCCAGGTCGCTCTCCCGCTCCTCGACCCAGCGCTCGATCTGCCGCTGCTTCAAGTCGGCCGCGGACGCCAGTTGACGGCGAGTGCTGGCGAGCTGGGACTGGTAGCTCAGCCTCGCCCCGATGAGGATGAAAGCCAGCGACAGGGCCAGGACCAGCAGCAGGCTGTAGGCGAGCATCGCGTGCCGGATGCTGCCCCGCCGCGCGGGCAAGGTCATTGCCTGACCAGGCTCAGAGTTTTGCATATCGCTTCAGCGCCTGTAGAGTACAAACTGTCCGCCCGCGTCAATCTGGTAGACCACGCTGATTGCCCCGACGCGGTTCCCCTGTTCGTCAAATCCCTCGATCGGGCCGGTAATGCCGGCAAAGTCGGCCAGTTCGTCGTGCAGGTAGTCGGCGAGCAGCGCCGGGTCGTCGGACCCGGTCTGCTCGATGGCATAGACAACCAGGCGGAACCCGTCTGCCGCTCCCAGGGTACGATTGCTGGCCGGGAACTCGCCATAGGCCTGCTCGTAATCGGCGACAAAAGCAGCGGTCTCGGGGTACTGCAGCATATCCTGGGCCAAGAGCTCCGTGGTGACAAAAGTCCCCGCCGCTGCTGGCCCGGCGTAAGCGACGAACTCTGGGGTATCGAGGGCATCGCCGCCGACGAACTGGACCTCCAGGCCGCTCTCGTACATCTGGCGCGCCAGCAGCCCTCCTTCGACATAGTAGCCGGTGAAATAGAGCGCGTCGGCCTCGCGCTCCGTCAATTCCTGGATCAAGGCGGTGAAATCCCGCTGACCCAAGCGGACGGCGGTCGACAAGACGACCGTTCCCCCGCGCACCTCGATGGCGGCCTGGGCCAGCGCGGCCAGTTCGTAGGCATACAAAGAGTGATCGTGGACCAAAGCGACCCGCGGCCGCTGCAGGTCGTCGACCATCAACCCGGCCGCGCATTGCGCCTGTCGCGCGTTGGTGGAACAGGTGCGGAAAAATCCCGGGCACCCCTGTTCGGTCAACTGCATCACGGTCGAGGCGGGCGTGATCTGCAGCACGCCCGCCTCAGCATAGATCGCCGACGCCGCGGCAGTGGCATCCGAGTTGTACGAGCCCACGACGGCAACGACCCCTTCCGCTACCAGCCGCTCCGCCACCCGGCGCGCCTCCTCGCTGTCGCCCCGGTCATCCCCGACGACGACCTCGACCGGGCGCCCGCCCAGCACCCCGCCCCGATCATTCACCTGGTCGGCCAGCAACTGGAGCGCGCGGTAAAAGCCCACCCCCTCGTAGGCCAGGTCGCCGCTCATTGGGCCCTGCACACCGATCCGAACGGGAGAGCGATCGACCCGTCCACAGGCTGTCATCAAACCGCACACAGCGGCGAGGATGGCCCCCATCGTCCAGAATAGCCGTGGCTTCATTTTTTTGCCCTCCCATCCCACTTGCAAGCCGCGATCCATCACGTCCTTGCGATTGGGCCGAGATGTGGAGAAAGAGCCAGCTTGTGCGCTTTTCAAGGGTCGACTGGATACAAATAGATTATAGCACAACCCCAGGCAGTTTGGCAATGCCCCCCCTGGGAGGGATTTCAAAGCAAAACACGCGACTGCCGCTTTTCTCTGCCATGGGAGCCTGAAAATGGCATCTCACGCTACCCAGGCCGTCATTCCCGCGAAGCATGTCCCCGCTTTCGCGGGGACATGCTTCGCCGTGTCAATTCGTGTCACACCGATTTCCTCCAGCCGCTTTGCCCTCCATGTCCTCATTTGCATGACCTGGCAGAGAAGTGTAGAATCAGATAGCGAGGATTGCGCGATGAAAATCATTGTTGCCATAACCGGCGCGTCGGGTGCAGTCATGGCGCTCCGCCTGCTCCAGGAACTGTCCGCCCACCACGTCTACCTGGTCGTCACCGCCGCGGCACGCCGGGTCATTCGCTACGAACTGGGCGACCCAGTCCTGCCCTGCGCCCGCTGCTTTGCGGCGCAAGAGATGGACGCCAGCATCGCCAGTTCGTCCCACCCGGTCGACGCGATGGTCGTGATCCCCTGTTCGATGAAAACCCTGGCCGCCATTGCCCACGGCTATACGGACGACCTGGTCGTGCGGGCAGCGGATAACGTCCTGCGCATGAACAAGCGGCTGGTACTGGTGCCGCGGGAAACCCCGCTCTCGCTCGCCGCGCTGGAGAACATGCGCGTCGCCCGCCAGGCGGGGGCGGTGATCCTGCCGCCGGCGATGGCCTACTACTTTCAGCCCCAGACCGTCGACGACGTGACTGACTTTTTCGTCGGTAAGGTGCTCGATGCGCTGGGCCTGCCGCACGAACTGTACCGCCGCTGGAGCGGCCCCGAGACTGGAGAGGAATAGCAAATGACCGCTGACGAGATTTCGGCTCTGCGCGAGGCGATCGCCGCCCTAGAAGCGCAGCGGGCCATCCTGGGCGATGCGGTGGTCGAGACCGCCCTGGCGCCGCTGCAGGAGAAACTGCTCGCCCTCACCCGCGCCGCTCCCCCCGCAGACGAGCGCAAGCGGGTCACCATCCTCTTTTCCGACCTGGCCGGGTTCACCGCCATGTCCGAAACCCTCGATCCGGAAGACGTTCACGCCATCATCGACGCCTACTTTGCGCGCATGAACCCCGCCATCACCCGCTTTGGCGGCGTGATCGAAAAGTACATTGGCGACGCGGTGATGGCCCTCTTTGGCGCTCCCCACGCCCTGGAGAACCACGAAGAGATGGCGGTCCGCGCGGCGCTGGCCATGCAGCAGGCGCTGGACGAGTACAACCAGGAACTGGAACGGGAGCGCGGCCTACAACTGGCCATGCGCATCGGCCTCAACACCGGGCTGGTGATGTACGGGGCAATGGGCGGCAAGGCGAGCTCCGACTTCACCGTCATCGGCGACGCGGTCAACCTGGCCTCGCGGCTGGAGCACGCCGCGCCGGTCGGCGGCATCCTGGTCAGCAGCGAGACGGCGCAGCGGCTGCATGCGATCTTTGAATTCGAGCCGCCGCAGCAGGTCACGGTCAAGGGCAAGGCAGAGCCGATCACCGTCTACGTGGTGCGGGGGGAAAAGGCGCAGCGGGGGCAGGTGCGCGGGCTGGCGGGGCTGCACGCGCCGATGGTGGGGCGCGAGCGGGAGATGGCGGCGCTGCAAGAGTCTTTCACCCGCGCGGTGGACGACAAGAACTGGCAGGTGGCGATGCTGGTCGGCGAGGCCGGCATCGGCAAGAGCCGCCTGCGGCGCGAGTTCGTCGCCTGGGTCAAGCAGGCCCACCCGCAGACCCGGCTGGTCATCGGCCGCTGCTACGCCCACACCCGCGACACGCCCTATTCCCTGGTCGCCGACATTGTGCGCAGTCTCTTCCAGATCGACGCGCAGGCCGATACCGCCACCACCCTCGCACAACTTGCAGAACGGGTGCGGGTGCTGGACCCGGCGGTCAACGAGACCGAATTCCGCTACCGGCTGGCCTCCCTCGCCAGCATCCTGGGCCTGCCGCTGCCCGACAATCCGCTGCACGCCCTGGCCCCAGAGCAGCGGCGCGACCGCGTCTTTCTCTCCCTGGAATGGATGCTGCTGGCAGTTTCAGCCGTCGCGCCAATGCCGATCATCCTCGACGACCTCCACTGGGCCGACACGACCTCCTGCGCCGTCGTCGAGCGCTGGGCTCAGGTGGCGCGCCGCGGTGCCACCGGCAACCACACCGCCTTCTTCCTGCTGATCAGCCGCCCGGCCGAAGAGCCCAACTCGCCACTGGACCAGTTGATCGAGCAGTTGTCGACGCCGCCCTGCCTGGCGTTGCGCCTCTCCCCCCTGGACGAGGGGCAATCCACTGCACTCGTCTCCGCCCTGCTCGCCGGCGTCGACCTGCCAGCCGAGCTGCTGACACTGATCACCGCACGCGCCCAAGGCAACCCGTTCTTTGTCGAAGAACTGCTGCGCACGCTCATCGAGAACAAGTGCCTGACCCACGATCCGGCTTCCGGGCGCTGGCGCGTGACACAGCACGTGGCCGAACTCGACGTGCCCGGCACCGTACAGGGGGTGTTGGCCGCCCGCCTGGATCGCCTGCCGCCGCTGGACAAGCAGATCCTCCAACGGGCCGCTGTCAGCGGGCGGGTCTTTTGGCAGCAGCTGTTGGCCCGGATCAGCCAAGACGGGCAGAACGTAGAACAAGCGGTACAGGAAACGCTCGACCGCCTGCAGGCCCGCCAGTTGGTGCTCCAGATGGGCGAGTCGCAGGTCATCAACGATTGGGAGTGGGCCTTTCGCCACGCCCTCACCCAGGAGGTTGCCTACGCCAGCCTGCCTCGCGGGGTGCGACAGCGCATCCACGCCCAGGTGGCACGCTGGTTGGAAGAACGGATCGTCGAACAGCAGAGCACGTTCATCCCGCTCATTGCCTATCACTACGATCAGGGTAACGTACCGCAAAAGGCGGCCATCTACCTGCGACGGGCTGGCGAACAGGCAGCCGCCCAGTTCGCCAACGACGACGCGGTACGCTACCTGAGCCGCGCCATCGAACTGGCCCCGCCGGCGGACGAGGCGGAACGCTACGCGCTCTTGCTGGCGCGGGAGAACGTCCTGCACCTGCAGGGAGCGCGGGAGGTCCAGGCGCAGGACCTGTCGCTCCTGGCGCAGCTGGCAGACACGCTGGACGACGACCGTCGGCGGGCCGAGGCCGCCCTGCGCCGCGCCCGCTACGCCCAGGCGACCAGCGATTTTTCAGCGGCGATCGCCGCCACCCAGGAAGCCGCCCGTTGGGGAGAGGCCAGCCGCGACTCTGTGCTCCAGGCGTCCGCCCACCTGGGATGGGGTGACGCCCTCTTGAGCCAGGGCGCCTATGAAGCGGCGCGGCCGCAGCTCGAACAGGCGTTGGAGCTGGCCATGTCTGCCGAGGCCCACCAGGTCGCAGCCCATAGCCGCCATGCCCTCGGCCGTGCTGCCTTCGACCAGGGCGATTATGCGCAGGCGACCGCCGATTACGAGTGGGCGCTGGATATTTACCGCGCCAGCAGCGACCGGCGCGGAGAAGCCAGCGTGCTGAACAGCCTGGGTGTCGCCTGCTGGAAACTGGGCGAATACGACCGCGCTCGATCATACTACCACCAGGTGCTCCAGATACGGCGCGAGACCGGCGACCGGCGCGGCGAGGCCGGGATGCTGAACAACCTGGGGGTGATCTTCCAGGAACTGGCCCGGCACGACGAGGCGCTCGATTACTACGAACAGTCCTTGCACATCGCCCGCCAGATCGAGGAGCGCCGCGGCGAAGCCGTTGCCCTGGAAAACAGCGGCATCACCTACATCTCCCAGGGCCAATACAGCCGGGCGTCAGCCAACCTTGAGACGGCACTGTCGATCTACTGCGAGATCGGCGACCGGTGCGGCGAGAGCAACGCGTTGAACAACCTCGGCTATGTCGCGTCGCTCCAGGGCGATTACGCCACAGCGCGGCGGTATTTCGAGCAGGCGCTGGTCATCTACCGCCAGGTCGGCAACCGTTGGGGCGAGGGCATCGTCCTCGACGACCTGGGCTTTGTCGCCCACCACCAGGGCGACGACGCGGCGGCCCTCGATTACGCCCAACAGTCGCTCCAGGTAAGCGGGGAACTGGCCGATCGCTCCACCCAGGCCTACGCCCTGATCCACCTGGGCCACGCCTTGCTGGGCCTGGACCGCCCGGACGAGGCGGCGGCGGCCTACCAACATGCGCTCGACCTGCGACAAGAGATCGGCCAGCAGAATCGCGCCATGGAGGGCTGGGCCGGCCGGGCCCAGGTGGCAATGGCAAAAGGGGAACTGGAACAGGCGCAGGCCTGCGTCGAACCCATCCTGCAGCACCTGCAAGACGGCAACCTGGAAGGGTGCCAGGAGCCTTTCTGGATCTATGTCACCTGTTATCGCGCCTTGCAGCGCAGCGGCGACCCCCGCGCCCCGCAGCTCCTTGCCGAGGCACACCGGCTGCTCCAGGAGCGAGCGCAGCAGATTCCCGACGCGCAGCTGCGCCGCTCATTCCTGGAGAACATTGCCGCCCACCGCGAGATCGTGCAGGCGTTCGAAAAGTAGAACGGATGGGCCAGAGTTGAACTCTGGCCCATCCGTCCGCTATCCCCCGGCAATCAGGTGGATCAGCCGCACGTTGGCGCCATCGGGGATCACGCGGCGGTCGTACTCCTCTTCGTAGACGACTTGGCCGTCGACGGTGACGACGATGTGCGGATACGTGTAACCAAGCCGGTCGAGGAGAACAGAGACCGTCAACCCCTCCCGCCAATCGACCTCGTCGCGGTTGTTGACGCGGATCATGGGAACGAGGCCGCCTGGCACTTTCGGGCGCCAGGCGGCTCTCCTCGCTACAGGTGCTTCTCGACGACGGCGACGACCTCGGGCAGGTCCATGCCCAGTTGTCGCAGCTTCTCCAGCGTCGGCACGCCGTCGTTCGACCAGCCGCGCCGGGCATACACGGCGTCGATGAGCTTTTGATAGCGCTCGGTGCGATACTGGCGGTGGGCGGCCATCTTTTCCTCTAACGACATCTGCGCCGGGTCGAGGCCGAGCCACTCGCGGAGCTGGTCGTCGTACCGCTCGGCGCGGGATTCGTACTCTTCCGCCGTCACCGGGCCGGCGGAGCGGTAAGGGATGGCGTCGTGCTGGCGCAGGCCATAGCCGAGGCGAATATTAAAGACGCGCTGAAAGTTATAGACCCGCTCGGACATGGTGATGATGTCGTCCAGCGTGACGGCGGTGCCGGTCACGCCCTCATAGATCTTTTGGTAGTTTTCGACGTGGTGCATGATCTTTTGCGGCTCAGGAGAGAGCTTGTTCTTGGGGTGGACCACGTCGTTCCACGGCAGCTTGCAAAAGCCACACAGGCCGAACCAGGTGCGCCACATCGGAAAGTAGTGCAGCGCCTCGGCCTTGTCCTCAAAGGTCGGCAGCTCGTTGTTGACCATGTCCATAAAGATCAGCCAGGCCTCGTCGTGCTGCGGCCCCTTGTTGGTCAGTCCGTACCCGCCCTGCTGTGCCAGCGACTCTTTGGTCATGTACTCCGAGTACTCCAGCCCCTTGGCCTGCATGCCAATGTCCCGCACGAACTGGGCATCGGCGCCATAGTGCTCGACGAAATAGTCCTGCATACCGCGGATGCCCATGCCAAAGATGCGGCCGAACTCGTCGCCGCGGGCCATCTGGTGCAGCACCTCGATCGCGTCGTCGGCGCTGCCAAAAGTCAGCTCGAGCCCGCCGGTCTTGGCTTCGTCGAGGATGCCGGCTTCGTAACACTCCATCGCAAAGGCCATCGCCGTGCCGAAAGAGATGGTATCGATGCCGTACGTGTCGCAGTAAAAGTTGATCTCTAGAATCGCGTCGGGTTCAAAGATGCCACAGTTCGAGCCGACACCGGCGACGGTCTCGTACTCGGGCCCGTCGACGATGACCGCCTGCCCCTTGTACGGCCCGCTGCGCACGACGTAGCCATCAACAGCGTGGGCGCAAGCGACGGTGCAGCCATACCAGCAGCCATCGGGCAAGCCCTGGGTCAGGCGGGCCTCCCACACCTCGCCGTTGATCTTGGGCGTGTCGGGATGGGTGCCGAATTTGAAATTGTGCACCGGCAGCAAGTCGTAATCGTCCATGATCTGCACCAGGTAGGGCGTACCGCGGCTGCGCATGCGATTCTGGACGGGATCGTAATCGTGCACCTCCTGGTGCATTTCGGCGCCGGTCTCTTGCAGCAGCCCCAGGTCGGCCGGGGCGTTCAGATTGCCGGCAATGGGAAAGGTGCGCACGACCAGCGCCTTGACCTTTTTGTCGCGCAGGACGGTGCCGATGCCGCCGCGCCCGGCCTGCTTGTAGCGCAGGTCCTGCCGCCTGCGGTCGTAGAGGCTAAAGTTGAGGCAGCCCATCCGGCTGTGCTCGGAACCGCGCCCCGCGCTGACAAAGGACATCTGCTGGCGATCCGACTCGCTCTCGGCATAGTGCTCGAGGATCCACTTGCCCAGCACGTGCGTATCGGTGGGGGCGTCGGCGGGCACCTCCTCGATCGTGATCCGCCCGGCAGGGGCGTCGACAAAGACGATGACCTCCTGCTCCGCCTTGCCCTGCACCTCGATCGCATCCCAGCCGGCAAACTTTAAATATGGACCAAAGTGACCGCCGGCATTGCTGTCGATGGGCACGCCGGTCAGCGGCGAGATCGCGGCGGCGATCGATTTGCCAGCGCCGGGGTACTGGGTCGTGCCGCCGCAGGGGCCAGAGGAGATGACGATCTCGTTCTCGGGATCGTCCCAGCGGGTGTCGTCGTCGACGCCGTGCCACAGCAGGTAGAGGTCAAAGCCGCGTCCGCCGATAAACTTTTCCTTCATCAGGTTGGTGACCGGCCTGGCGGCAATCGTGTTATCGGACAGGTTGACATAGAGCGTCTGGCCGGCGTAACCGCGCTTGATGGAAGGCGCGTCATAGGTCAACTCGGCCAGAACGCGGCGGGGGGATAAGGTCTTTTCAGCCATTCTCTCTCTCCTTATGCCTGGGGCCCTGGAGCGCTGGGCGTCTCCACTTCGACGATCTCGAGCGCGCCGGCCGGGCATTCGTCGACACAGTTGCCGCAAGCCACGCACTTGAAGGGTTGGGACTGGTCCGGGTGATAGATCATTGCCAGGTAAGGGCAAAAGCCGACGCAGGAAAGGCAGCCCACGCACTGCTTTTCCCGCAGCAGGACGACGCCCTGCTTGTTGCGCGTGAGTGCATTGACCGGGCAGACGTCGATGCAGTCTCCCTTTTGTACGCAGTAGAGGGCGCTGATCGAGCCGTCGTCGTGTTCCTGGATGCGGATACGGGATTTGTCGCGGTCGGTGACCTTGAACCAGGTTTGTGAGCAAACCTCCTCGCAAATATGGCAGCCAACGCAGCGGTCCGGATAGAAGGCTAGAACTTTCATACTCCTTTCTCCTTGTTAATTGGGACTCGGCAGGTACAAGCGCCTTATTCTATCACACCTGCAAGGAACATGAAAGTGAGAGCACGAACGGGTGCACTTTCTTGGGGTGCCCCAAGATGCAGCGGGGTTGTACTCCGCCGCATCTTGGGGCATTATTGGGGGTATCCGATTAGCCGGTCACGTCGCGCACGACGATGGGCAGATAAAGACGATGCACAAGCACAGTGACCCGGCCCATGCTATACCAGTAACCAGCGCCGAGCATAAAGTTGTTGCTGCCCGACGGGCCGATATTGTTCTGGCCGATGGTGCTGTTGATGCCATAATTTGGCGAGGCCATGTCGCGGCCACCCCGTCCAATTACGTCCCACGGGATCGAAAAGTTGGGCGACGATCCAGCAGCCATTGCAGCCCCGGTCACCACCAGTGCGATGAGGAGACCGAGCAGGACAATCGTGACACTCTTTTTCATCCGTCACCTCCTGACTTGGGCGCACCGGGCAGGTGCGCCGCACGACACTAGTGGAAACCAACCATGACCCAAACCAGGCCGTCGGCGTCGACGATGTCGAGCGCCATGCCCAGCGGCTGCCCGCTTGCCTCAGTCGTCACGCCGTCAGCGCCGAGGTAGAGCAGGTCGCCGGCCGCGATCTCGGCCGCCGCGTCAGCCCGCACCTGGGCCGGGCCCTGCACGACGATGACCAGGTACTGGTTCGGCCCCGCCGCCCCACCGACGTCGTAAAAGTGGGGGCCGGGCCGGGCGCCGTCGGCATTCTCCTCGTCGACCATCGTCAGCTCGGTGCGGCCAGCGACGACGCCAAAGACTGTCTCGCCGGCAGCCGCAGGGGCGACTTCGATGATCGGAACCTCCATTCCCGTCAGCATGGCCGCCCCCACGGTGTGGACCGCGTCGCCCGGCTGGAGCGTGCGGCTGGAGACGTTGCGCCCGATGCTGCTGTAGGTACAGCCCACGCACATTGTCTCCACAAAGATCGGGCCGGCAAAGTAGGCGCTGTAGGCGGCATTCGCGCTCCAGGCGTAGAGGCCGTAGCCGTCGGTGCCGCGCGCCAAAACGCCATAGTCACTGACGTTGGTGCCCCGGCTGTAGAGATAGGCCCCTTCACCATAGCTGACCCCGTGGTAGGCGTCATCATCCGCACCAATGTCCGGTGCGGCGTTCCTGGAGGCGATCACCGCTGTACCATTTTGGGACGAGAGAGAGGCGGCATGCTCGGTCACGTTTTCCACAACGACCCCCTGGCGGGCAACGCTGGCACCGTCGATGGCGAGGCCCACTTCCGCCCAGGTGTTTATGGCGATGGTGTAGCCGGTGCCCGAGTCGCCGAAATTGAGCAGCCCTGGCTCATCGGCATCGATGTTCGAGCCGCCGACGATGACCGCGCCCGGCACCAGGGTCATGGCAAAGGGAGCGCCGGTCAGCTTTTGGCGCGGGGTCATCTCCCCATCGCCATTCACTTCCACGCCCAGCCAGAGCTGCTGCGAAAAGATGGTCGGCGTGATATAGTTCACCGCGCCGATGGTCGCGTTAAAGAGACCGTCGTTCACGGCGACCGTCTGCGTCTCTTCCCACTCCAGATTATTGTCGATGTCGTACAGCCGGAAGGTCATCTGGTAATTCCCGTCCGATACAGGATTGCCGCTGGGGTCGGTGAGCTGTCCCTGGTAAGACATCTCCGGCTCCACCGGCGTACACGAGGCCAGGGCCAAAACAGCCAGGGCCAACCCAAGCACGATCCAAAGCGATTTTCTAGACATGATTTTTTCTCCTTTTTGAAATGATCACCCACAGCACGATTCAATTGCCCGCCCCGCCTGTCTTTGGGGGCTGCCGCAGTCCGGGGCAGCGAACTTTTTATTTACTACCGGTTTCTTTATTATACCACAACTGGGAAAAAACAAAACCAAGCCCCACCTCCAGCCGGCTGGTACCTTTTCAAGGCGATTTTGACAAATTGTCATTCTGAGGAGCCAGAGACCGCAAAGCGGTCAGAGCGACGAAGAATCTCGTTTTGGGCATAACAGCGTGTTTTCTAGAGAAAACCGAGATTCTTCGCCCTGATGTGGTTTATCATGAGTGATGACCAAAAAAGCCGGACTCAGAATGACATATCAAAACCATGTTGAAAAGGTACTAGTTCAGCACGTGCACCTGGGGCTTGAGGGGGATGCGCTCGACAAGATCAGCCAGGTCCGCGTCGGTAATCCGATCGTCCGGCTTGTCTACCAGGCAGCGGCAGACCGCTTCCATCACATTGGTGCCGAAGGAGCGACCGGCCAGGCGCGGGGTCGTCGTCACCAGCATGTGCAGGTTGCGCCGCTGCAGTTCCTCGACGTTCCGGGCTGTCGTCGTGTTGGTGACAATGATCTTGCCGCCCAGTTCGTCGGGCAGGTTCGACCAGACTTGCAAAAAGTCACCGGCGATGACGTCGGCCTGCTCGTAAAAGCGGCTGTACTTTTTGACCGGTTCCCGATCCTGTTCCTCGCCCAAGGGGTAAAACCACATGTAGGGAAGCTGGGTGATCGGTGGGGCGAGCAGGGCGGCCAGGGTGTGCACAGTGCGCAGGCGGCGAATGGGAATCGGCAGGCCGAGGTAAAACATCAGGTCGCCAAACACCGTCTCGCAGCCGGCATCGACCAGCGCCCGCGCCATCCCGTACCGGTCGACGGCGCTGGTCACAAAGGCACGTTTCCCCCGCAGGTCGACGCCACACGCGCGCAGGGCCTGGACGGCATAGGGGGCCAACAGGTGCTTGATCCCGTTGCCGTCGGCGATTTTCGAGAGCCGGACCGCCTGGCGGACCCGCTTGACGTCGCGAAAGTAGTAGCGGCGGTTGTTGACCAGGATGTAAAACTCGGCCCCACCGACGCCAAAGGCATCTACTTTGCCATCGTATTCGCGATACATCTGGATGTAGCGCTCGAAATCGCCGTCAGTGCCCTGGCGGCTGAGCCAAAAATGCCGGCCCAGAAAATCCGCTTCCGTCGTGTGATCGCGCTTCGACGACCCCATGCTGACGCTCAAAACCTTCTTCATGCTTCCCCCCTACGCTGCCTTCCACTCGGGATCGAGAAACTGCTGGATCTCGATCCGGTAGCCATTCGGGTCCTGCAAGAAACAGTGATAGATGTTGTAGGCCGGGTTGACCGTCGGCGGGGTCTCAAAGACCACGTCCTGGTCGACCAGGTGCTGGTACCAGCGGTCGACCTCCTGGGTGACGATGGTAAAGAGAACGCCAGCGGGTTGTTCTGGGGCATTGGAACGCTGGCAGAAGCCGAGGTAGCCGTCCCGGCTGACGCGGTAGATGCGACAGTCACCCTGGTCGAGCACCAGGGGCAGCTTGACGACCTGTTCGTAAAAATGGGCCGTCGCGGCCAGATCGCGGCAGTAGAAAAACGTGATTTGCTCGTCGATGGAAGGATGGCGCATCGCTCGTTCTCCTCACGGGAAATGATCCCGGCTCGCAACTGCTCAGCCGGCCACCCCTGGAAGCTCGCCCTCTTCCTGGGCAGGAGAGCTTCCGGGCGGGCAGCCTGAGCAGTTATCCCGGCTTTGCAACAACTCGGGCCGGGTTGGATAAACGAGGCTGATTCTACTCCACTCTGGCCGACTGCACAAATCAACCACTGGCGGGGGGTTGTGGTGTGCTCTCGTTTGGGACGAACTTGGTAGATGGGCCAGAGTTGCTGCGTGGAATGCAACTCCGCCCCGAAACTGAAATGAGTCTGGCTAAAATCTGTCGCAATTTCTACTTTGACAATGGCACATTTCAGTAGATTGCCCTGCCAAGCACGGGGA